>NZ_LBJV01000073.1:0-398348 GCF_028128855.1 Bradyrhizobium sp. CCBAU 11430 | reverse complement strand
TGGCGGGATGGATTGACAGAGCGCGACACAGGCACGATCGCGTAGCCCCGATGGAGCCAACGGGCTACAAGAGCTACGATCCGAAATCCCGCGGGCTGAACGGCAGGTCCATGATCTTCCATTCCCCGTACAGATTTGCCGGCAGCATCTTGTAAGGTTGGCAGTTCTGGAGCGCGCTCATGGCGGACTTCACGAGCGCCACGCCTTTCGCGGACGGCGGAGCCTCGATCAGGATCGGCTCGCGCGCCAGCGTGCCGTCGGTCGCAAACACCGTGCGCAGCTTGATGCGAACGGCGTCGGTGGGGCTGAGTCCGGCCGGCAATTTCGCACAGCTGCGCAAATGGCGACGAAGCGCGGCGATGACTTCCTGCGGCAGCTTGGCTGCGATCGAATCCTTGGCATCGCCGCCATCGTCCTTGGGGGTGTCTTTCGGCAGCTCCGGCGGCAATTCCGGCGGCAGGCCCAGCATGACGCCGTACTTGACGGTGACGTCAGGCTGCGGAGCCTGATAGGCCGGCGGCGGCGCGGCCTCCGGCTGCTGCATCGCTTGAGGCGGCGGCTGCATCGGTGGCTGGGGCGGCGGTTGTTGCTGCGGTTGGGGCGGCGGCTGTTGCGACGGCTGTGGCTGTTGAGGTTGAGGCTGCACGTTGGCCTCACGCTGCTTCGGCGCCGGCGAGGGTTGCGGCTGCGGCTGCTTCTGCTGCGGTTCAGGTGGCGTCTGCTGCGACGACGGTGCCGCGTCCTGCTGCTTGGCCGCGGGCTTGCCCGCCGCTTCGGACTGGTCGGTGAAATCAAGCTTCGGCAGTTTCAGATCGGGCGTTGGCTCCGGCGGCTTCTCCTTGGCCGCCTCCTTCGTCTCCTGCTCCTTGATCTCTTCCTTCACCTGCTCCGGCGTGACGATGTCGACGGTCACGGTCTCCGGCGGCTGGCTGCGAAACGGATGGACCTCGCTGATCACGATGATCAGCGCCACCAGCGTCAGATGCGCGATTGCTGACGCCGCAATGTCCGTCCGTATGATCTTCCGCAGTTCCATCGACCGATCTTGGGTTGCCGTCGCGGTCCTAGCATACCCCAGCCCCCTCTCAATCCCATTTCGGGGCGAAGCCGAAGTCGGTCAGGCGACCCTTCGGACTGGCGAGTGCGGCGATCCGGCTCATCTCGTCCTCCGACAGCTCGAAATCGAAGATCTCGATGTTTTCAGACAGGCGTTCGATGCGCGAGGTGCGCGGGATCGCAGCGACATTCTGTTGCACCAGCCAGCGCAGGCAGACCTGCGCCGGCGTCTTGCGGTGGACGCGTCCGATCTCGGCCAGCCTCTGGTCGGACTTGATGCGTCCCTTGGCGATCGGGCTGTAGGCGACGAGCGCAAGGCCATGCTGGTCGCAGGCCGCCCTCACCTTCGCCTGATCGAGATAAGGGTGGTATTCGACCTGGTTGCAGACCAGCGGCTCCGGCGACAGCGCGACCGCCTGCTCGATCAGCGCCACCGTGAAATTGGAGACGCCGATGTGGCGGGTCAGGCCCATGGTCTTCGCATGCGACAGCGCGCCGAGCGTCTCCGCCAGCGGCACATGCGAATTGGGCCAGTGCAGCAGCAGCAGATCGACGGAGGGAAGCCGCAACCGAGCCAGGCTCTCCTTGACCGAGCGCTCGAGATCGTGGGGCGCGAAATGGTTGGTCCAGACCTTGGTGGTGAGGAAGATGTCGTCCCGGTGCACGCCCGAGGCGCGCAAGCCGTCGCCGACCTCGCGTTCATTCTCGTAGACCTGCGCGGTGTCGATGTGGCGATAGCCGAACCGCAGCGCCTGCTCGACCACGCGCGCGGCAGGTCTTCCGCTCAGCTCCCAGGTCCCGAGTCCGATCGCCGGGATTTTTGCGCCATTGGCCTCGACGAACAGCATGAGGACTCCTCTTCCGTTGCGGCAGCCCCTGACGTCATCAGGCCTCATTATGGACCCGGCCCATGACGCTGCCAACGGAAGGCCGCGGCAGTTCAGCGGGATATTTGGCGCAATGCTAACAGGAGGTTCGCGTCAGGGCCCGGCCGCCCTCGACGTCGGGCTTTGGCGTCAGGCTTTGGCGAGCGCCTGGAACACCGTATCCGGGGCGTGCGCGATCACCGCGAGCAGCGCGCGGGCCGGTCCCCGCGGCGCCCGCTTGCCCTGCTCCCAGTTGCGGATGGTCTCGACGGGAACGCCGAGCTTGGCGGCGAACTCCATCTGGGTCAGGCAGGCGCGGCGACGCAAATCGCGCACCGCGAGCGGGTTGGCGTCGGCCGGCGCGGCATTGGCCGTGGGCTCGACCGGAGACGGCTGGACCGGAAATTCCTGTCCATCCCGCAACTCAACGACCCGTCCGTCCGCCTTCAGACGCAACCGCATGCTCATTCCCCCAAGCGAGGCGATGATGCGGCAGGTCGCTTAAGTTCGGATTAAAGATGATTGTCATTCCGGGGCGCGCGAAGCGCGAGCCCGGAATCCATCAGGCTGCAAGCGATGCGGAAAAATGGATTCCGGGCTCGCGCCAAGAGGCGCGCCCCGGAATGACGTTGGGGTGAAACCTACCTCAGCCCGAACCAGAGCGTCGCGATGCCGAGGAACGAGAAGAACCCGACCACATCCGTCACCGTGGTGACGAACGTGCCCGACGCCACCGCGGGGTCGGCCCTGACGCGTTCGAGCGCCATCGGGATCAGGATGCCGCCGAGCGCACCGGCGATGAGGTTGCACACCATCGCCAGGCCGATGACGATGCCGAGGCCGGGGATCTTGAACCAGGCCACCGCCGCAATCCCCGTGATCACGGCGAAGGCGAGCCCGTTGACGAGACCGACCAGCGCCTCGCGCATCACCACGCGCCAGGCATTGGAGGAGCCCAGCTCGCGCGTCGCCAGCGCCCGCACCGCCACCGTCATGGTCTGGGTCGCGGCGTTCCCGCCCTGGCTCGCCACGATCGGCGCCAGCACGGCGAGCGCGACCATCTTCTCCAGCTGGCCCTCGAACAGGCCGAGCACCGAGGACGCCAGGAAGGCGGTGGCGAGATTGACCAGCAGCCAGTTGAACCGCGCGCGCGCAATCGTCAGGAACGTATCCGACAGCTCTTCGTCGCTGGTGACGCCGCCGAGCGCCTTGAGGTCCTCGTCCGCCTCCTCCTCGATGACGTCGACGACGTCGTCGACCGTGATGACGCCGACCAGGCGGTCCTGGGTGTCGAGCACGGGAGCTGCGACGAGATTATACTTGCCGAACATGCGCGCGACCTCTTCCTGGTCCTCCAGGACGGAGACGCGGCGGCGGTCCTCGTCGGTGAGCTCGGTGAGCGGCACCGGCCGGCGCGCGCGCAGCAGCACGTCGAGGGGGACTGCGCCCTGCCAGTGCTGGTCCTTGTCGACGACGTAGATCTCGTAGAAGCGGTCGGGCAGATCCGGCGTCTCGCGCATGTAGTCGATCGCCTGCCCGACGGTGAAATCCTGGGGCACCGCGATGAACTCGGTCTGCATCCGGCGGCCCGCGGAATTCTCGGGATACAGCAGGCTGCGTTCGAGCGCGACGCGCTCCTTGAGCGGCAGCTTCTCGAGGATCTCCTCCTGCTCGGCCTGGTCGAGGGTCTCGAGCAGCTCGACGGCGTCGTCGGATTCGAGTTCGCGAACACCTTCCGCGACGGTCTCCGGCGGCAGTTCCTCGAGGATCTCCTCGCGCACGCCCTCGTCGAGCTCGTTCAGCGCGGAGAAGTCGAAATCGCGCCCGGTCAGCTCGACCAGGCGGACGCGGTCGTCGGGCTCCAGAGCGCCGATGAGATCGCCGAGATCGGCCTCGTGCAGCTCGGCGACGCAGGCGCGCAGCGAGGCGCTGTCGCCGGCCTCGATCGCATGGGCGACCTCCTCGACGAATTCGTGCCTGATATCGCCGTCTTCATTGCGCATCGGCACGTGGTCGAGTACCGAGTCCGCGGCGGATCGGGCAACGTCCATATGTTCATCCATGGCGCGCCTCGCCGTTTGACAGGTTGGAACGAATGGTCTGGGCTGACGGTCAGGCAATACCCACAAGGCAACTCCGAGCGCAATGACAAAGATGCTTCGACTGAGGTGGACCTCGATGTCATCGGGCGCGGCCCTCGCGGCCTTGATCGGCGTCGCTTCGGCCGTGGCCGCTGAGTGTCCGCGCAAGGACGCGCTCGGCACTTCGCGCGTGCTGAGCGTCGATGCCAAGACCACGCCGCGCGTGGGCTTGAAGAGCTTTCCGCAGACGCTTGCGCTGGCCGATCACGAGGTCGTGCTGACCTTCGACGACGGGCCGAACCCGCCGACGACGTCGAAGGTGCTGGCGGCGCTGGCGCAGGAATGCGTGCGCGCGACCTTCTTCCTGATCGGCCTCCACGCCAGCCAGCATCCCGACATGGTCAAGCGCATCGCCCGCGAGGGCCACACCATCGGCCACCACACTTTCTCGCATCCGTTCATGGCGCGGATCCCGTTCGACAAGGCCAAGAGCGAGGTCGACCGCGGCGTCGCGGCCGTCGAGATGGCGCTGCACGGCAGCTCGACGGCGACGCCTTCGACGCCGTTCTTCCGCTTTCCCTATTTCCAGGGGACGCAAGCGCAGCTCGACCTGCTCCAATCCCGTGGCATCGTCGTGTTCGGCGCGGACCTCTGGGCCAGCGACTGGAACGAGATGACGCCGGAGCAGGAATTGAAGCTGGTCACGGAGCGCCTCGCAGCTAGCGGCAAGGGCATCGTCCTCTTCCACGACCCCAAGGCGCGCACCGCGGCGATCATGCCGGCCTTCCTGCGGTATCTGAGGGAGAACGGCTATCGGGTGGTCCACATCGCGCCGGCAGGCCCGCAGAAGAATGCCGATGCGCGCTGATGCCGGAATGTCACGCCGGCGCAAAATGGGGTGATTTGGGCCCTATTAACACTCTGTTCATGATACCCCATGCAAATGGATGGGGACTTTGTGACGGGAAAGGTTCTTTGGCCTGAACCGTTTCCTGATGTCTCCGACCTACTATGGCGGCAATCGCACATGAGGGCAGACGGGGTTCATGATCGGAAGTAGCGTTGTCTTGCGGACGCGATCGTGGATCGTCCTTTGCCTCGGCGGATTCCTTGGATGTTCGACCATCGGATCGCCGGCGGCGCTTGCAGCCGACTGCCCGGGCCATCCCGACGCGCTCGGGACGTCCCGCACCCTGGTGGTCGATCCGCGCGAGCATCCGCTGATCGGCACCATGCAGTACCGCGAGACGCTGCCGCTCAGGGATCATGAGGTCGTCCTGACCTTCGACGACGGTCCGCTGCCGAAATATTCCAACCAGGTCCTCAAGATGCTCGACGACGAGTGCATCAAGGCGACCTTCTTCATCATCGGCAGCCAGGCCAAGGCGAACCCCGAAGGCGTGCGCAAGCTGGTGGCGGCGGGCCACACGGTCGGCACCCACAGCATGAACCATCCGCTGACCTTCGACCGGATGCCGATCGAGAAGGCCGAGGCCGAGATCAATGGCGGCATCGAGTGGACCTCGGCCGCGATGACCGATCCGTCCAAGCTGGCGCCGTTCTTCCGCATTCCCGGCCTGATGCGCGCCGAAGGCGTCGAGCATCATCTGATCTCGCGCGGCATCCAGGTGTGGAGCGCTGACTTCCCGGCCGACGACTGGCGCCATGTGTCCTCCGACCGCGTCTATCAGCTCGCGATCCAGCGGCTGGAGGCCAAGGGCAAGGGCATCCTGTTGCTGCACGACATCCAGGCGCGGACGGTGGCGGCGCTGCCAAAAATCATCCGCGACCTCAAAGCGCGCGGCTATCGCATCGTGCATGTGGTGCCCGCGACCGCCGACCGGCCAGCGACGCCGACCACGCCGGTGGAATGGCTGCTGCATCCGCCGACCGAGACCGTGCCGATCGCGCGCTGGCCTTCCGTTCCGAGCTTCGTGTTCACGCAGACCAGGACGCTGCCGGCGCCCTCGCTCGCCGACCTCAATGCGCAGACCGAGCATCAGCCGCTGCTGCCGCGCCGGACCAAGGGTCAGATGGACGTCGCGTCCGCCCTGCCCGTGCCCAGCCGCGCGCTGTTTGCGATCCCCGAAGGCTCGGTCGAGGTGCTGCTGTCGACGACATTGTCGCGGCGCGCCGCGACCCGGCTGGCAATGGCGGCCGAGACGCCGCATGCGGCCAGGGGCAAGGCGGCAAAGGGCAAGACGGCCAAGTCCCAGGTTCTGCACACCGCGCATGCGGCACCGGTCGCACCCAAGCCTGCCACGCAGGCCAAGAGCGCCACGCCGCGCTCGACCCGCATCGCCAGTCTGAAGAAGCGCGCTTAGTCCCTACCTATTGCCGCATGATGGCGGCGACGCAGAGCAGCACGATCAGCGCCAGGAAGAACAGGTCCATATAGGACTTGAGCTCGCCGTCGCGGCGCAGCCGGGCCACGTCGGCGACCACCTGCTTGCGCGCATTCGTTCCCCCGGAGCCGTCATTGATCGGGCCCTGAAGCCGCCGCGTCTCGGCTTCCAGCTTCTCGATCTTCTGGAAGAAGTAGAACGCGCGCAGCGTCGAGACCGCACGCATCGCGGCATAGATCAGCACCAGGATCGCCAGGATCGCCCGGTTCGGATATTTCTCCATGAAGTTCAGGCTGAAATAGACCACCGCCATGAACGCGAAGTTGGTGATGAAGCGGTAGACGAAGCTGAGAAAAACCATGCTGGCTCGAGCCTTGAGGGGTGCGCAGCCGGATCGTGCTGCGAGATTCGGGATCGGGACCCAGACCGGGAGCTGGGTTGTGACGGCCCGTCTACGCCAACTTTGTTTCAACAAGGATACTGCAAGTCGCCGCCTTTTAGCCACACGCCGCCATAATGCAAGCCGGACGATGGCGGTGGGCCTGCCCTGACGCAGCGCACCCGCTACGGCTCAATGGCGATTTGGCGAAAGTCGCGATAGACTGGACGCTGCCGCCACATCTGAGGTCTGCCGATGCCGAAGAAGGGAATCACCGGCCACGACGACTGGGTTCTGACCGAGGCCCTCGCGACCGCCCTGGTCGCGCTGGAGCAGCTCGAACCGAAGCACCAGCCGAACGCGCATATGGACGACATCCGCAAGATATTGGCGAACGGCAAGGAGCCGGCGGCGGTGAGCCTGCACCTCGCCCAGGCCAAATGCCGCCTGTTTCCCGACCTCGACCCGCTGGAGATCTACCGGGAATACGGCATCGGCGAGGAATATGGCTGAAGCGGCCGGCCGCCCCTTTCTTTGACGCAAATGCTAGTTTCGTGACGTCTTGAGCAACGGGCATTCGCTGTCGCTCAGCGGCAGAAAGGCGTCCTCGGCAGGTATCTTCTCGACGACGTTGTAATAGTCCCACGGCGTCTTCACGTCCGAGGGCTTCTTGACCTCGACGAGATAGAAATCGTGCACCAGCTTGTTGTCGGCGCGCAGCCGCGCGCCGCGCGCGTAGAAATCGTCGACCGGCATCGCGCGCATCTGCTCCAGCACGGCGTTGGTCTCGTCCGTTCCGGCCGCAGAAGCGGCCTTCAGATATTGCGACACGGCGGAGTAGACGGCGGCCTGCGGCGCGGTCGGCATGGCGTTGTGGAGCTTGTAGAACCTCTGGGCGAACGCGCGCGTTTCCTCGTTGAGAGCCCAATACCAGGCGGTGACGGTCGTCAGCCCCTTGGCCGTTTCGGCCCCCATGGCGTGCACATCGGTCAGGAACATCAGCTCGGCGACGGCCTTCTGCGGCCCCGCATTCATTCCGAACTCGTTCCATTGCTTCATCGAGGTCACGAGCTGCTCGCCGGCATTGGCGAACGCAACCACCTTGGCTTTGGAAGCCTGGGCTTGCAGCAGGAAGGAGCCGTAATCGGCATTTCCGAGCGGATGAAAGACCGCGCCGAGCGACTTGGCCCCTGCCGCCGCCAGCACGCGCTGGGACACCTCGACCATATTGCGTCCGAACGCGTAGTCTGACGCGATGAAGAACCAGCTGTCATAGCCTTGCGACACCAGCTTTCGGACCGATCCGGCGACCAGATTGTAATTGTCGTGCAGCCACATCAGGCCGGTGCGCGAGCATTGCTTGCCGCCGATATCGGTGGTGCCGACCGCCGAATAGATCACGATCCTGTTCTTGTCGCGTGCGATCGACTGGATGGCGAGCGCGACCGCGGAGTTTCCGACGTCGGCGACCATGTCGACGCCATCCACGTCGAACCATTTGCGGACGATCTGGGCGCCGATATCCGGCTTGTTCTGATGGTCGGCGACGACGATCTCGGCCTTCAGCCCCGGCGTTGCGCGCTGAAAATCGTCCACGGCCATCCGCGCGGCGACGACGGAGCCGGGCCCGGCCAGGTCCGACAACGGTCCGGCCTGGTCATTGATGATGCCGATCCTGACCACGCCACCGGAGAAATCGGCAGCCGCGCTCCGTTCGGCGAGCGCTACCGGACCGAGCGCCAGGATGAGGCCGAAGGTCAAGCGGCAAAGCCGGCTGCGCGACGATAGCAATTCTCCAACACGACAAGGCGCCATTGCCCCCTCCGCTTCAGCATCGCGACGGCATGTCGCGATGATCGATCGATGTGCCCTCGCTCACAGCGCATGCGCCGGTCCACGCGGCGCGCGGCCGGTCGAAGCTGGCTCGCTATCCCTGCCGCTGGACGGCCTTCCTGACGAACTCCCGCCGCCGTGCCTGCGCAGGCGCAACCCGTTCCTTCATGGCAGCGACGATCGCCGCCGGCGCCGTGTCCGGCGAGCCGGCCGCGAAGGGCGGCGCGGGATTGTACTCCATGCGCAGCTGGATCATCTCCGCAGCGGCGCGGCCGCGCAACATCGACACCAAAGTGAGCGCGAAGTCGATGCCGGCGGTGATGCCGCCGCCCGTCATGCGATTGCGGTCGATGCAGACCCTCTCCTGCGACAGCTCGGCTCCGAAGTACGGCAATGCATCCCTCGCGGTCCAGTGCGTGGCCGCGCGATATCCCTTCAACAAGCCGGCGGCGCCAAGCACCAGCGAGCCGGTGCAGACCGAGGTCACGTATGTCGCCCCCTTCTCCTGCTTTCGCAGAAAGGCGAGAACGTCCTCGTCCAGCATCAGCTCGTCGGTGCCGTAGCCGCCGGGGACGCAGATCACGTCGAGCTGCGGACAATCGGCGAAGGTGACAGTCGGCATCAGCGCGATCACGGAATCGCTCGGCACGGGCTCGATGCGTTTCCAGATCAGATGCACCGTCACGTCAGGCAGGCTGGAGAAGACCTGGGCGGGACCGGTGAGATCGAGCTGGGTGACGCGCGGAAAAACCAGAAGACCGATCTGCAACAGGCCCGACATGTCCAACCTCGACAACGCGCTTGACGGTTGCAGCCTGCCATGTTGGCCTTGTGGTCGAAATGGCTTAATTCCCTCAATTCTGGACACGCCCATGATCGGCTTCCTGATCTTTCCCGAATTCCAGTTGCTGGACGCGGCCGGTCCGATCTCGGTGTTCGAGATCGCCAGGCGGCACACGCCGAATGCGCCGCGCGTGATCACGGTCGCAACGAAGGCGGGCGCCGTGCGCAGCTCGTCGGGCATCGAGATGCTGGCGCGCAATCTGCGATCGGCAAGCTCGGTCACGACGCTGTTCGTGGCCGGTGGCGAGGGCGTGGAAGCCGCGGCGCGCTGCAAGACGACGATCGCTTTCATTCAGCGACTGGCGAGCCGCGGCGTGCGCATCGCCAGCGTTTGCAACGGCGCCTATCTTCTCGCGCAGGCGGGACTGCTGGACGGCCGCTGCGCCACCACGCACTGGTCCTGCACCCGCGATTTCATCGGACGCTATCCGAAGGTGAGGCTCGAACCGGACCAGATCTTCATCCGCGACGATCGGGTATGGACGTCGGCCGGCATCACGGCCGGGATTGATCTCGCGCTCGCCATGATCGCGCAGGACCATGGCGAGGAGGTCTCGCAAGCGACCGCGCGGCAGCTGGTGCTCTATCATCGGCGCAGCGGCGGACAATCGCAGTTCTCGAGCTTGCTCGAGCTCAAGACGCCGAACGGCCGCTTCGGCAGCCTTCTTTCATGGGTGCGCGAGAATCTGGATGCGCATCTCACGGTCGAGGCGCTCGCCGAACGCGCCGGATTGAGCGCACGGCATTTCGTCCGCTCCTTCACCGCCGAGACCGGATCCACGCCGACCAAGGCGGTCGAGCGCTTGCGGGTCGAGGTGGCGCGCGAGCGGGTGCAGTCCTCCGGAGAGGCCATCGAGCGCGTCGCCCAATCCACCGGCTTTCGCGACCCCGAGCGGATGCGCAGAGCCTTCATCCGCGCCTTCGGTCAGCCGCCGCAGTCGCTGCGACGCGCGGCGCGAAGCGCATGACGGCCGGTCGAACCTAAGGCCCGCCGGCGACTGATCCCGCGATCACCATGACGAGGGCACCAAGGTCGATCTTGCCGTTGACGATCAGCTCCTCCGAGCTTTTCATCTCTCCCGCGCCCTGGACCTTGAGCGATTGCGGCCGGTCGGCGGCCTGCCGCTGCAACTCGCCGACGATGGCGTCCTTCAGTTTCTCTTCCAGCATGATCGCTTCCTTCAGGCCGTCCTTGCGCGTCGAGGTCGCGCGTCCCGCTCAACCAAGGCGAAGCCGCGCCCTTCGTTCCCGGTCACGCCAGGCGCCGGGGCAGGCTGTGGTGGATCGTGCAGGCGGCAAGCGCGGCGTGGCCGAATGCGACCGAGATCTGGTGCAGGTCGGTGACGACGTCGCCGATGCCGTAAAGGCCGTCGACCGAAGTGCGCTGATGGTCGTCGACCTTCAGATAGCCCTCCCCATTATGCTCGGCGCCCAGCGAGACCGCGAGCTGCGAACGCACCTCGGCACCCATCGCCGGGTAGACCGTATCGAACTGCATCGTCCGGCCATCGGCCAAGACGGCCTCGAGGCCCCCCACCCTCCGCCGCAAGCGCAGGTCGGGCGCCAACACGATGTCGACGCCGGCCTCTTCCAGCTCCGCTATCGCGCTCTCCTCGTCATCCTGTCCGGTTGCGAGCAGCGTCACCTCGCGCGAATAGCCGCGCAGGAACAGCGCCTTGCCGGCGGCCCGGCCAAGCGGGCCGACGACGCCGATGCGGCGGCCAATCACCTCGAAGGCGTCGCAGACGGGACAATAGCGCAGCAGCCCGTCCGCGACCGCGGCGCGCCATTGCTCGAACGGCGGATGGCTGTCGACGATGCCGCTGGCGAGGATGACGGTGGTGGCCTCAAGCGCGCCGCCGTTCCAGATCGCCTGAAAGCCGTTGTCGCGCCGCTGCAAGGCGGTGATCTCGGCTTCCACGCGCTCGACGGCGAGCTCGCCCAACTGCGCCGACATGCGCGCGATCAAGTCAGAACCTGATAGCCCGTGGACGAAGCCGGGAACGTTGTGGCTGCGGGGGATCAGCGCGGCACGGCTGGCGCCAGTGTCCACGACGCAGACGCTGCGGCGGAAGCGTGCCAGATAGATCGCGGCCATCAGCCCGGCGGGGCCGCCGCCGACGACCAGGCAATCAAACCGCGCGCCGGTCATTTGGGATTCGGGTCCTGCAACCCGGTCCCGGGCTCCTGAAGGCACCCGCTCCTGGCCAGCCGGACTGCGTTGCCGAGCGCGCGCGCCGCGTTCTGCACCTCCTGCTGGAATTCCCCGTCGTCATCGAGCTCGCGATGCGAAACGGCATATGGCTCCATGTAGCCGACATAGCCGTCGAGCTCGGCGAAGCGGCCCGCCGAGATCAGCTGCATGTCGGTCAGCCAGTCCGACAAGGCGCGGCGCACGCCCTCGGCACCGACGGCATCGCCATGAACGACCACGCCGAAATGGCGGCCGGCGAGATGGCGCGGATAGGGCCAGCCCTTCAGCTCCATCGCCTTGGCCGCGTCGGCCTTCTTGCCATGCGTCGAGGTCGGATCGGGATTGCCGCCGTCGGCGCAGACCATGCGGTCCATCATCGCCTTGAGCCCGGAAGGCACGTGGTACCAATTCACCGGGGTCACGATCAGGATGCCGTGGGCCGCGACCCACAGCGGATAGATCTCGTTCATCCAGTCGCCGGTCTGCCCCAGCGAATAGTTCGGATAGCAGCTGCACGGCCAGTGGCAGAGCGGCATCGCGGTCGAGACGCAGGATTTGCAGGGATGAATGGTCTTGCCGAATTCCGAAGCCAGGCGAGAGAGATCGAGGATGTCCACGGCAAATCCCATCTCGACGAAGACCGATTCAGCCAGCTCGACCAGACGCCAGGTCTTGGACATCTCGCCCGGACAGGTGTGCTCGCTGCGGGCGGAGCCGTTGATGACGAGAATGCGCGGCGTCTCCTGCGCATCGTCGTGCCGGCGCTGCGCGGATAGGATGTTCGCGCGCGCATCGAGCCAGTCGACGGCAATGTCGTAGTCGGGATCGGAGAAACCCGCGCCCGCCTTCCGCGTCAACGGCGCCTTGCGCGAATGGCTATAGGCGTCCCAGGCGGCACCGACGACGGCATCGAGCTCGCGCTGCAGCGGGGCAAAGGCGGGATCGATGAACTGACGCTTGTAGCGCCGTTCGAACTCCTCGCGCGACAACTTGACGGGCGGCATCCCTTTGCGAATTTCAGCGTCCGTCATGCAGGCTCCCGGCGAAGTCGGTATCATCCGACCAACCCGGGGGGCAGCACCCGGTTCCTTGCCGCTACTGGCGCGCCACGTCCTGCGGCGCATCAAATTTCGCGATCCGCTGGTCCAGCCGCCACAGCTCGATGCGGTGGCCGAGCACGAGCGAAGCGGCCTCGCGCTTGGCCTCCTCGTCATTGACGCAGACGAGATTGATGCATCCGAACACATGCCCATCCGGGTCGATCTGGAACGCGCGGTAGTGCTTGAAGCTGCGCATCGTCATTCTCCTCGTCTCGTGCAGACCGGTGCGCTCAGCCAGTCGGTCAGGTTCGAGGTCACTTCGTTCTGCTTGGCGCGCCGCAGCAGCATCTCGCGCTCCCTGCCAGGCGGCTGCGCGCGCGCTCGCGGGCGTTTTCGGCAAATGCGGCCAATCGCTCCTGGAGCGATCGGGTCTGCTTGTTGCGGTTGCGTTTGGCGGTCATTGGACTCACGGCTATTCGGTTGGACGGAAATCGGCCCCGGCTGGGATCGGGCGCCGGGGCCCAGGTTCTCTTGTCACTCGAGTGGCTTGCCGGTTGGGGGCGGCCCGGCCGGGCAATGGTTTTCAGCTTCGGCCGCGACGGCGGGTTCCGGCATTTCAAAAAGTTAACGCTGCGCGATTTTGCGCGAGGACGGCCGCACGGCATCGTCCCTCGCTCTCGCGTGCCGTTCGTCACGACAATCGACTGCGCCGGAACCGAATTGCTGATTCGCTTGTTCAAGAAGGACTTGAAGGAGGATCGTCATGGCAAAAGCAGCATGGAAGCGGCCGGGCTCACCGATCGGCCGCAAGGGACCGCGCAAGGCAAATCCCGCGTATAAGCGCCGCGCGCGCCAGCCCTGGACACCCTCGGATGTGAGCAAGCTGAAGCAGCTCGCGAAGGGAAACACGCCGACCGGCGTGATGAGCATCAAGCTTCAGCGCCCGGTCGCGGCCATTCGCAGCAAGGCGCAGCGCGAGGGGATTTCGCTGCGACCCGTCAATCGCTCACCCTACAACCGGCGAACCAAAGCCGCGAAGCGGCGTTGACGAAGGCACCGCCGGGTGACAACCGGACACAACGGGGACGATGGACGTGGCGCTCATTTTTCCGGTTTCTGCCCACGACACCAGCGCATCGGTACGCGCCGACATCTAACCCGTTCCCGGCGGTGCAGCCTGACCTGCGGCACGCTTCGCTCCGTTCACACGGACAGGGCAAGCCGGCGTCAATCCGGCGGCTGCAACCCCGGCGACCGCAGCCACTCGCTCATCTGGGACCCGGTCTCCGCCTGGCGCGCCTTGCGCAACATCTCGTCGCGAGCCGCTCCGGGCGGAAGCGATCTGGCTTCCGCGCGCAGCCGCTCCGCTTCGACGGCCAGACGTATCTCCAGCGGATCCGTCAGCTTCACTCGACGCCGCGTCAACATGGGCGTTCTCCCTGATCACTGGGTCGGAGCGCTCCGTTGCGTTCTCACCGATTGAGGTCATCGCGCATAGGCGACGCTCCCACAACGTTCCAGAAGCGGAACGGTTGCTTGCCGGGGTCAGAAGGAGGAAGAGACTGCTGCAAGACAAGCTCGCTTGCGTAACATGGGTTAAATTAGTCGGTGGCCAAATCTGCTAATTTAGGAACGTGGTAGGACCGCCTGGGATTGGCGCAGATGGACAACTATCGCCGACTGCAGAAAACCTGCGAGAGCCAGGCCGCTCTCAGCTCCTCACCCGAAACGCGAACTGCGCTGCTGGAAATGGCGGAGGAGTATCGCAAGCGAGCCGAATCCAACGCGTTTCAGGGGCCCGAGCCGGTCAATCCCGGGCGCATCGAAAGCCTCGGCCAAACCAGCCGTCCCACTCTGATCAAGTGAGTCGATAGAGTTGCAGATAGTTCGGCGCGAACAACGCCGCTGCCTTGAGCGCGTCGAGATCGTTGATGGTCAGGGTCCGATCGCGCAGCACGATCAAGCCCGACGCACGCAGCTCCTGCACGGTCCGGTTAAGGTGCACCACCGACAGCCCGGTAGCGTCGGCAAGGTCCATCTGCGTGACCGGCATGACGCAGGAATTGCCGTCGACCATCCCGACGGGCCGAAGCCGCTCGAATATCTCGCAAAACAGATGCGCCACCCGCTCCAGGGCCGTGCGGCGACCGAGGTTGATGGCCCATTCGCGCTGGATGGCGTTGTTGACGAGGGTCTCGCACCAGAACGCTTCGGCGAGCGAGCGATCGCCCATCGTCAGACTCTCGAAACGCGCGCGCTTGATCTCGGCGTAGACCACTGGCGTCATTGTCGCGATGGAATGGTCCATCACGGGGAGCAAGAACGCGTGCGCGTCGCAGCTCTCGCCCGGAAAGATGAAATTGACGATCTGGCGCCGGCCGTCCTCGAGCGTCTTGTAGCGGCAGAGCCAGCCCGATAGCACCACCCGGACGCTATCGACGGGATCGCCCTCCGAGATCAGGTCTTCACTCGCCCCGACGCGCTCGAGACCTTCGAGCAACGCATATTCGAGCGACGCACGGGCCTCCGTCGACAACGGCCGCAGCACGGTCAGCCGGCGAATGACCAGCTCCACGAGGCTGCGATCGGAGGTCGACAAGGGCATCAATCAGCCACCGCCGGTGTGTGGAACGTGCGCTTGCTCGGCGGAATGGCGATCGTGCATTGCAGCCCCGCGGGGTCGAATGCCAGGGTGGTCTGCCCCTTGAACTCGAACGCGAGCGTACGCTCCAGAAGCTCCGTGCCAAAACCCTTTCGAAGCGGCGGCTTGACCTGTGGCCCTCCGCACTCGCGCCATTTGAACACCAGCTCCGCGGGCTGGGTGCCTTCATCGAGGCGCCAGGAGATTTCAACATGTCCGCTCGGCTGGCTCAAGGCGCCATATTTCAGCGCGTTCGTCGCTAGCTCGTGGATCGCGAGCGCGAACGTTTCGGCAGCCTTGGGCTGGAAACGCACCTTGGGACCTGAGACCTGCATCTGCTCGCCCTCGCGGGCATTATAGGCGAGAAGCTCCTCGACCACGAGATATTCCAGGTCGACACCGCCCTCGGGATCGCGTGTCACCAGCGCCTGGGTGCGGGCAAATGCGTTGAGCCGTCCGTCGAGATGAGAAGCATATTCCTCGACAGTGGTGGCGGATTCGGCCGAACGGCGGGCGATGGAGCGCACCACGCCAAGCGTATTACGGACGCGGTGCTGCAGCTCGGCCAGCAGCAGGCGCTGGCGCTCCTCGGCGCGGGTGATCGCCGGAACGTCGATGAAAGTGATGACGACGCCGGCGATGACATCGTCGGTGCTGCGATAAGGCAGGATGCGCACGATGTAGCGCGTGCCGCTGTCCGACGCGCTCAGCTCGCGCTCGGCGCTCGCAAGCGTACGCAGCACGCGGCGAATGTCGTCGTAGAGATCCTCGATCGGGATGCGCGCCTTGATGTGACCGATGGGGCGGCCCGTGTCGGTCTCGACGAGATGCAGGACCTGGGTAATCGCCGGTGTGAAGTTCATCACGCGAAGATCATTGTCGAGAAAGACGGTCGCGATGCGCGTGCTCTCCAGGAAATTCCTGAGATCGCGGGTGGCGCGCGTCAACTCCTCGACACGGTGCGTCAGCTCGCCGTTGACGGAGGTCAGCTCCTCGTTGACCGACTGCAACTCCTCAGGCGAGGTTCCGATCTCCTCGTGGGCCAAATGTAACTCCTCGTTGAGAGACTGGTCTTCCTCGTGGACGGTTTCAGCTGCTCGGGGCTGCTCTCGAACTCCTCGAAAGTAGCCTGGAAGTTCGTCTGGGGCGTGCAGTTCGCTCGGGACGCTCGACATGCCCGGCGTGCACCGGCTCCTACCAATAGCAGAAATCGATATTCTCCCAACGGATCAAAGGCAAATGACGAAGGAGTCGCGTTTGCCCTTGGAACCCGCCTTGGCCTCCCTCGTTGGTAGCACGCCGGCCCCGACCCTTGGTTTTCCCATCGGTCGGCAGGCTCGCCGGAGGGATCATGTCCGTATTACCCTCGTCGTCTCGTCAACGCGCGCCGCTGACGGGACGCCGCATCCTCGTCGTGGAGGACGAATATTTTCTTGCCGATGACATCGGCAAGGCGCTGCGCGCGCTCGGCGCGGAGATCGCCGGTCCCGTCGGCCATATCGAGGATGCAATCGAGATGCTGCACGATGGCGGCGTTCTGGACGCCGCGGTGCTCGACGTGAACATCCGTGCAAAGCCGATCTTTCCGATCGCCCGGGAGCTCAGGGCACGCCGGGTGCCCTTCGTGTTCACCACGGGCTACGACAGGATCAGCATCGAGCCGGAATTCCAGGACGTGCCGATCTGGGAGAAGCCGATCGACGTCGTGGCCATGGTGCAGAATTTGGCGAGCCTCGTCGATGGTCAACCGGCATGGCCACAGCAATTACCGCCTGTACCGGCTGCGCTGAGCGAGCCCGCAACCCCGCGCGGATCAGAGCAGGTGAGCGAAGGCGAGCCAGACGGTCACTGCCAGGCACAAGACGACGGCGGCGTAAGGTAGCGCGACGCGCACGACGGCAAGCCTTTCCGCGTCAGCTCATCATCATCCAGGCGACCGCCACCGTCATCACGAGAAACCCCGTGATCGCAGTCGCGACAAAGGCCCGTTCGATGCGGTCCATCGCCATCGCAGCCCCTCTCCAGCCCACACAATGTGACCGCTTCGGGGCCGCCGCGCATTAGGCTATGTGAATCAGGCTATGTGAATCGGCTTTCTTCCTTTTGCCGGTCCGCCCGTTCGGCCGCGCAGCGCCGCAGAAATTGCGACGACCTCGCTCTACGACTTCGCCGTGCCCGGCTCGGCCATCTTGCGATGCTGCCTGGCCAGCATCTCGTTCGGCGTCACGTTGGCAACCGTGGTCTGGATCTTGTTCTTCAGCCCCGTGACGACATCGGACTCGCCGCGCAGCATTGCATCGAAGCCGGCCTTGGCGACGTCGTACGCGCCGTCCTTCTTCTCGGTGCCGACCTTGGTGTCCATCATGTCGGCGCGGCGGAAGAACTCGGTCTCGGTGGCGCCCGGCATCAGGCAGGTGACGGTGACGCCGCTGTCGCGCAGCTCCTCGCGCAGCGCGAAGGAGAATGAGTCCAGGAACGCCTTGCTGGCGTTATAGGCGGCCTGGAAACTTCCGGGCGTGAAGCCGGCGATGGAGCCCGTGATCAGGATGCGCCCCGACTTGCGCCGCAGCATCTCGTTGCCGGCGCGATGGATCAGATAGAGCGTGCCGGTGATGTTGGTGTCGACGAGATGCTTGATCCTGGCAAAGTCCTGATCGAGGAACGCCTTGCCGAGGCCGACGCCGGCATTGGCCAGCAGCGCATCGATCGGCCGGTCGCCGACCGCGGCGCAGAGCCTGTCGACGCCATCGGTGGTGGCGAGATCGGCTTCAACGGCCTCCACGCTGACGCCGAGCCTGCGCAGATCGACCGCCACCCGCTCGATCATCGGCTCGTCAGCCGCGATGACGAGGTTGAAACCCGCCTGGGCACAGCACCTAGCGAGTTCCAGGCCGATACCGGTGGAAGCGCCGGTGACGATTGCGAGCTGATTGGCGGGCATGAGCGTGTCCTCGCTTGACGTTGATCACGCCCAATCACTGCCCTGCGCTCTCGTTCCAATCCGCGTCGCGATTTGCGCCAGCCGGTGCAGTGCGAGGAATTTGCGCGCGGCGTAGCAACCATCGTTCACCCCTCGACTTAGATGCCAACTGGTTCAGCCGGGAGGACGGACGATGAAGGCGCTGGTTTGGCACGGCAAGGAGGACATCCGCTGCGACACCGTCACCGATCCCGAGATCCAGGACCCGCGCGACGCCATCATCAAGGTCACCAGCTGCGCCATCTGCGGCTCCGACCTGCACCTCTTCCACAATTTCATTCCGGGCATGCTGCCCGGTGACATCATGGGCCACGAGACCATGGGCGAAGTGGTCGAGGTCGGCTCCGGCGTCGACGGCAAGCTGAAGAAGGGCGACCGCATCGTCGTGCCCTTCACGATCATCTGCGGCGAATGCGACCAGTGCAAGCGCGGCAATTTTTCCGTGTGCGAGACCACCAACCGCAAGCGCCATCTGGCCGACAAGGTGTTCGGACACACGACGGCCGGCCTGTTCGGCTACACGCATCTGACCGGCGGCTATCCCGGCGGCCAGGCCGAATATCTCCGCGTGCCCTATGCCGATGCCACCCACATCAAGGTGCCACCGGGCATTCCCGACGAGCAGCTGCTGTTCCTCAGCGACATCTTCCCGACCGGCTGGCAGGCCGCCGTGCAATGCGACATCGAGCCCACCGACACCGTCGCGATCTGGGGCTGCGGTCCCGTGGGGCAGATGGCGATCCGCAGCGCCATCCTGCTCGGCGCCAACCAGGTGATCGCGATCGACTGCTTGCCCGAGCGGCTCAGCATGGCGGAAGCCGGCGGCGCCACCACCATCAACTTCGAAACCGAGAGCGTGGTGGAGCGGCTGAACGATCTCACCGACGGCAGGGGACCGGAAAAGTGCATCGACTGCGTCGGCATGGAATCGCACGTGATGGCCTCCCTGCCCGACACACTGCTCGACCGCGCCAAGCAGATGGTGATGGCGGAAAGCGACCGGCCCCACGTGCTGCGCGAGATGATCTATGTCTGCCGGCCCGGCGGCATCATCTCGGTGCCGGGCGTGTACAGCGGCCTGTCCGACATGCTGCCGATGGGCGCTTTCATGAACAAGGGCCTGACGATGCGGACCGGCCAGACCCACGTCAACCGCTGGACCGACGATCTGCTCCGCCGCATCGAGGAGGGCGAGATCGATCCCTCCTTCGTCATCACCCACACCGTGCCGCTCGAACAAGGACCGGAGATGTACCAAGTGTTTCGCGACAAGCGCGACTCCTGCGTCAAGGTCGTGCTGAGGCCCTGAAGGAGCAAGCCATGTTTCATTTCTCCAACATCGTCCGCACCAAGGGCGACCCGAAGATTATCGAGGGCGGACCGAGCCTGAAGCGGCCGGAAGACCAGCTCGCCCGCGCGCTCGGCTGGTTCAGCATCGGACTCGGCGTCGTCGAATTCTTCGCGCCGAGACGCGTCACGGAAACGCTGGGCATGGAAGGCCATGAGACCATGGTCCGCGCCTTCGGCGTGCGCGAGATCCTGGCCGGGATCATGTCGCTGTCGGTCGACAAGAACGCCGGCCTGTGGGCCCGCGTCGGCGGCGACGGTCTCGATGCCGCTGCGCTGCTGTCGGGGCTGACAATCGACAATCCCAAGAAGGGCAACATCGCGCTGGCGCTCCTGATGGTCGGCGGCATCGCCATGCTCGACTACCGCGCCGCGCAGGACACCAAGCCGAGGCGGCCGCCGCGCGAGGCACGGCGCAAGCTTTATCCGAACCGCAGCGGCTTCCCCAAGGGCATCGAGAGCGTCAGAACAGCGGCCAGGCAGATTGCTGCGCCCGCCAAAGCATGACCAAGGGCATGGCCAAGGCCTGACGAGGTGAAGCACGGCTCCGGGGCAATGAAGGCGTGATCATCGTGCTCGATCCGCGCTGAGGGCCGCGAGGAACCATCCGCGAGCCAGAGAGTCTGATCAACGCCTCCGACGTCCCCCCTGCCGGAGGCAGACTGCACGAAACCGCGACCCCGGCGCTCACCGCCCCTTCAGGCGCCGGGGTTAGCGGCGTGGGTCTGGAGGCAGGTCACCTTGGAGACAAGCCATGGGCAAGACGAAGGCACTCCAGCAACGCATCGCCGGCAAGACCAGACAAGCCGTCGGCGAGATCATCGGCGACCAGGATCTGCACGACGACGGCAAGGCCGAGGCCGAGCGCGGCCGTGACGAACAGGACAGGCCGAGCAAGCTCAACCCGCTGAAGAAGCTCAAGCAGCTGACGTGAACGCAGAGCCGCGACCAGCACTTGCCAATGCAGCGCGGCGCACCGACGAAGGCCTGTCGCGGGTCAAGGGGCGACGACGACGTTCGCGCTGGATTGCCGCCGTCGCGCTCGGCCTGATCAGCAGCACCTTCTCGACCATCGTCAGCCAGCTCTTCGCCGCCCGGATCGGCCGCGATGCCGCGGTCGACTGGATGACGGTCGCTGCCATTCCCGCGCGCGACTGGGCGATCAGCGCAGAGCCGTCATGGAGCGCGATCCTGACCGGGATCGCCTTTCATCAATGGGCGGATTTTTCCTGGGCGCTGGTGTTCTTCGGTGTGCTCGGACGCTGGACCGCCGACTTGCGGCCGGCGACCATCCTGCTGCTCGCGCTGCCCTGGGCCGCGTTCTCGTCAGCCACGGAGTGGTTCGTGCTGGTGCCGCTGTTTCCGTTCTGGCAGCCGCTGTTCACGCTGCAGCAGCCCTATTGGATCGGTCTGCTCGTTCATGGCACCTCGGCCCTGATGTATCCTCTGTTCGCCCGGTTGCGCTGGAGGCGCGGCGCTGCAGCCGAGCGCGACATCCGTTTCACCAACGCCTGGATCACCGGCGCGCTGGTCGTGGTGGCGCTGCTCGGCGCGATCGCGTTGTTCGGCAGCCACGGCTACGAGCCGCCCTGGATGGGCCGCGACAGGGATGCGGACCAGACCTATATCCGTCACATGACGGCGCATCATGCCCAGGGTATCGAGCTGGCCCGGATCGCCGTGGAGCGCGCCCAGGGCCCGCATCTGCGCAAGCTCGCGATGCTGATGGTCGCGAGCCAGGCCGGCGAGATCAGGATTTTCGAGAACTGGTGGCTGAGCTGGTTCGACACGGAGATGCCCGATTGCAGCACCGAAGAGCGTGCCGCCATGCCGGGCTTCCTGGCTCAGGCCGAGATGCGACAGGTCAAGGCCGCGCCGGCGGACCGGTTCGACGCGGTGTTCGTCGAGAGCATGAGCAAGCATCACATGGGCGCGGCCAGGATGGCCGACCGGATGTGGCGCAGTGGCGGAGACCCACGGCTGCGCGTCATGGCGCATGCCATTCGCCACGCCCAGCAGGGCGAGATGGCGCTGATGCACGATGCGAGCGGCATTTCGGCCGTCGCCACGGCCGTCCGCAACATGCTCGCCGACAACGTCAATTGAGCGGATCGCCCCCTACTCCCGCCAGAACTCGGCCAGTTCTTCCGTTGTCACCAGGTCGACCTGGCCGTGAAAGCGGGTGCGGTACATCGTCATGAGCGCGTCGTGCCCGACGTCGGACGAGCTGCACAAGGCGTCCTCGACGATGACGACCCTGAAGCCGAGATCGACAGCGCTCAGGACCGTCGAGAGCACGCAGACGTCGGTCTCGGCGCCCGAGATCACGACCGTGCCGACGTTCTTGTCGATCAGCCGGCCTGCGAGGGCGGGATTGCTGAATGCGGAATAGGCCGGCTTGTCGATCATTGCAGCCGGCGGAACGAACTTGCTCAGCGCGGGCACGAGCTCGAGCGCGGATGGCGGCAGATGCTTGCGCGTGGCCTGGCTCCAGCGATGAAAATAGCTCTGCCACTGGCCCGGGCGATCTTCCGGATCCTGCGGCGTGATGAAGCGCGTGAAGATGGTTCTGGCCTGGTGGCGCGCAACGATCGAGGCGATCGTCGGCAGAACACGCTCCATCCACGGCGTCGCCCACAGACCGCCGGGGGCGAAAATGTTCTGCATGTCGATGCAGAGGTGAACGGCCTCCCTGATCTCGGCCACTTCCGACGTGCTGTCCCTCATCGTCCTCCACCATCAAGCGCATTCGGCGATCCATTGCGAATGCGAAGGCGAAGGCTTTGGTTCCGAACCGCCGCGGTGCAGAGGCAGACTTGGAACCCGCGACGCGCGGTTACGCCGGCGTTGCGGCCGGCGCCACGTCGAGGCGAACCGCGATCCCATTCAGCTCCGGGCTTGGCGCCGGGTAGAGCTTCATGACGAGCGGATCATGGCCGGGGACGATGTGGTCCGCGTCAGGCGCCGCGGCGCGCAGCTTGTCGAAGCCGACAAGCATGTCGCCGACATGAAACGCCGTCGTGAACGGACGCTCGCTGGTCATGTTCTCGTAGAAATGACTGACGTCGGAGGCGAGCACGACAGGGCCGCGGCGTGTGTTGACGCGGACGAATTGAAGACCGGCGGAATGGCCGCCGGCCACATGCACCGTCAGGCCGGGCGCAATCTCGGCATCGCCGTCGTAGAACAGCACCCGGCGCGCGTAATTCAGCCGCACGATCCCGCAGACGTCCTCGACCTCGAACGAATGCGACAGCCGCGGATATTGCATATAGCGCCCGGTGGCGTAGGCGAGCTCGCGTTCCTGCAGATGAAACCGCGCGTTCGGAAATCGATCGAAATTACCGACATGGTCGTAGTGCAGATGGGTGAGGATCACGTCCCCGACATCGGCGGGGTCGATATCGAACGCGGCAAGCGTCTCCACCGGGCAGCGCAGGAAACTCCGCCTGCGCTGCCTGGCCACTTCCGCGTTGAAGCCGGTGTCGATGACGAAGCTGCGCCCGCCTCCCCGCGCCAGCCACATGAAATAGTCCATCGGCATCGGTCCGTCATGCGGATCGCCGCCGATGAAGTGCTCGCTCCGCTGCGCATCCCGCGTCGCATAGCGGATCGCGAAGAGCTCGTAGTCCGGGTCAGCCATGGGATTTGCTCAGGACCCCGCCGCGTCAACCTCGTTGAAGGCCTCGCGCGCATTGCGGAAGGCGTCGATGCCGGCGGGAACGCCGCAATAGACCGCGACCTGAAGCAGGATCTCCTTGATCTCCTCCTTGGTCAGCCCGTTCTTCAGGGCGCCCTTGACGTGCAGCTTCAGCTCATGCGGCCGGTTCAGCGCGCCGAGCATCGCCAGATTGACGATCGAGCGCGTGCGCCGGTCGACGCCGGGCCGCGTCCACAAGGCACCCCAGCAGAATTCGGTCGACCATTCCGCCATGGTGCGCGTGAACTCGTCGGCCCCGGCAATCGACTTGTTGACGTAGTCCTCGCCGAGCACCTCTTTACGAACTTTGAGGCCCTTTTCGAACAGTTCGGTCTTGCTCATGATCGTCCCTTTCAGGTCTTGAGAGAGTTGAGTTGGAAGTTGATTAGCGCGATGCCGGTCGCAGCGATTGCAGGAAATTGCCGACGTCGTCGACCGAATCGAGCCGCCAGATCGCGTCGATGACGCGGTCCGCATCCCAATCGCTTCGACCTGTCCGCATGGCCTCGCGCAGCTTGGCCTCGAGGTCGCGGTCTGTGAGCGGCGCGGCGAGACTGCCACGCGGCGCGATCACGGTCTCGGTGAGGACCTCACCGGACGACAGGCGCAACGTCACGCGCGCGGCACCATCCGGCATCGCGCCATCGAGCACCGCCCTCACCTTCTGCCGCAGCTGCGCGATGTCGGACCGGACCACCGTCTCATGCGCGAATTCGGCGACCCCGGCCGTGCCGAGCAATAATCCGCAAGCCACGCAATGATGGATGCTGACGCGCGCATCGCGCTCGTTATTGACCGGGCGATCGCCGCGCGCCAGCAGCAGCGCCGAGCCCTGCACCGTCACCAACTCGATCTGGTCGACCCGCCCGCCGATGCGCTGGCGCAACGAGAGGCAGGCGTCGATCACCGCGTGAAAGACAATGCCGGCGGGATACGGCTTGTAGGTGTTCTTCGCAATCTCCCAGGTCTTGCCGAGACCGTCGAGCAGGCGAGCAATATCGGGCTCGTCCCCCATGGTACGCGCCCAGCCCAGCGGGCCTTCAATGGCGCGGGGCGCCGCCTCGTAGCCCTGCTGCGCCAGCAGCGCCGCGAACAATCCGTTCCGAGCCGCGTTGCCCACGCTGACATTCTTGGCGGCACTGGGCAGGTTCTCGACATTGCCCGCCGACTGGCTGGCCGCAAGCCCGATCGCGTTTGCGATTCCCGCAGCGGGCAGGCCCAATAGTTTCGCGCACGCCGCCGCCGCGCCAAAAATCCCGCAGGTCGAGGTGATGTGCCAGCCGCGCGCGTAGTGGTGCGGCGAGACTGCATTGCCGATGCGGCACTCCACATCCACGCCGAGAATGAACGCGGTCAATACATCCCGCCCCGACAGTTTGCGCATCTCCGAAAGCGCCAATATCGGCGCGGCAACCGGCGCGGCGGGATGAATGATTGTCTCGGGATGGGTGTCGTCGAAGTCGAGCAGATTGGCCGAGATGGCATTGAGAAATGATGCACACAACGCATCCATCGGCTGCGAGTGACCGATGACCGTCGATGTCGCGGCCCCGGTGAACGGCGACAGCGTGCGCATCGCCGCGATCACGACAGGATCGCGCGCGGAGCCGAGCGCCGTCGCGAAGAAATTGAGAATCGATCGCCGCGCCTCAAGGCTCTGCGCCTCCACGTCCGCCCATGACGCGGACACTACGAAATCGGCGAGCGTCTTGCTCACACTCGGAATTGGGACTGGCGGCACGCGGGGCGTCTTCCTCGTTTTGTTCGAACCTTATGCCGATCCGCGGCAAACTGTCGACCCCAAAATGTTATGCTTGACAGCTTGTCTGACAATCATAACAATCCGGCCCGTTGGCGCGGGGTCCCCGCTGCCACGACGACGGCGGCCGAGACGGCCGGCCGGCGACAACGATTGACCAGCGAGATCAAGAAGGCGCGCCCGTCACGGGATCGCGCGACAGGGAGCAGACGATGGCGGGAGAGATTCTCGGCGTAATCGGCACGGGCCGCATGGGCAGTCCGATGGCGGGACGATTGATGGCCGCGGGCTATTCGCTCGTCGTCTATGACACGCAGGCCGAGGCGACTCAGCCGCTGGTCAAGCGTGGCGCGCTCCTCGCCAGCTCGCCGGCCGACGTCGCCTCACGCTCCGACATCGTGCTCGCCAGCCTGCCGACGCCCGACATCGTCAAGGCCGTTGCGCTCGGCCAGGACGGCATCGGCAGCGGCAACCGTGCGAAGATCGTCATCGATCTCTCGACGTCGGGTCCAGGCGCTGCGAAGCTCGTTGCGGAAGGCTTGAAGGCCAAGGGGATGACCCTGGTCGATGCGCCCGTGAGCGGCGGCATCAAGGGCGCCGTCAACGGCACGCTGGCGGTGATGGTCTCGTGCCCGCAGGCGACTTACGACATCGTGCAGCCGATCCTGAAGAACTTTGGCAAGCTGTTCTACACCGGCGACAAGCCCGGCGTGGCGCAGACGGCCAAGCTCGCCAACAACCTGATGGCGGCCGCAGCCCTCGTGATCACCTCGGAAGCCGTCGCGATGGGCGTCAAGGGCGGCGTCAATGCCAAGGTGCTGATCGACATCATCAACGCCAGCAGCGGCCGCAACAGCGCCTCCGAAGACAAATTCCCCCGCGCGGTGCTGCCCGGTACCTTCGATTTCGGCTTCGCCACCGGCCTCTCCTACAAGGACGTTCGTCTCTGCGTGGACGAGGCCGAGGCCATGGGCGTGCCGATGGTCTGCGGCGCAGTGGTGCGGCAGATGCTCGCGATCACCAACGCCAAATACGGCGCCTCATCCGACTTCACCTCGATCGCCAAGGTGCTCGAGGAGTGGGCCGGGGTCGAGATGCGCGGCTGATCGCGCACGCTTTTCAGGGAGAGCGACCCGCGATGACGATCGGTCCGACCGTATCAGGCAAGGTCCCGCTTGCGCGCCAGATGGCGCGGAGCGTGCTTGCGCTGGATATTGGCTATTTCGGGCAGGACGTCATTGCCAAGGCAAAGCTCTGCCTGCTCGACTTCCTGTCCTGCGCCTTCGAGGCCGGCCATCATCCCTGGAGCCGCCAGGCGGTTGCGATTGCGCAGGCCGGCGGCAGCGCGACGATCATCGGGACGTCGCAGCTCTCCTCGCCGGCCGACGCAGCCTTCGCCAATGCCGTCATGGGGCACGGCCTCGTGCGGGAAGACATGCATGCGGCCAGCATCGCGCACCACGGCGTGGTGATCTGGCCGGCCCTGCTCGCCCTGTCGGAACAGACGCCGCTGCGCGGGGACAGGCTGCTCGCGGCCGCCATCATCGGCTATGAGACCGGCGCGCGGATCGGCCGCGCGCTGCTGACCTCGGACCTCGCACGCCTCTATCGCCCGACGGGCCTCGTGTCCCCTCTGGGCGCAGCGCTCGCGGGAAGTTTCGCGCTCGGCCTCTCCGAGGCCCAGGCGACCAGCGCCATCGCGATCGCGGCCAATACCTCCAGCGGTCTCAACGAGTGGCCGCATGCCGGCGGCTCCGACATGTATTTCCATCCCGGCTTTGCCGCCGGCAATGCGATCAGGGCAATTGGCCTTGCCGCGGCCGGCGCCTTCGGCTCGGAAACCATACTGGAGGGTGAAGCCGGCCTGTTCGCCGCCTATCGCCGCCAGCCCGCGCCGGAGAGCATCGCGCTCTTCCCCAATGGCGAGTGCGAGATCATGGCCGTCTACAACAAGCCGGTTCCCGCCTGCAATTTCGCGCAGACAGCGGCACAGGCCGCGCTGCGCGTCTCGCACGAGCTCGCCAGCGTCGACGAGATCGACCGCGTCGTCATCCGCGCGCCCGACGCAGCGGTGCGCTATCCCGGCTGCGATTCCATGGGGCCCTACCGCAACGCGCTCCAGGCCAAGATGAGCATTCCCTTCAGCGTCGCGGCGACGCTGGCGCGGGGCGAGATCGAGGAAGAGAACTACGCCGAGCTCGATGATGCCGACATCATCCGCCTCGTGGCGGTCACCGATCTCAAGGCAGATCCCGCCTTCACCGCCGCCTTTCCCGGCAAGCAGGGTGCAGAGGTGATCGTGCAGCTGCGCGGCCGGACCATCCGGCACGCTCTGCCCGACGTCATCGCCGCAACACCTGCCGATATTCGCGCACGCTTTCGCAGCTCGGCAGCCGGAGTCCTCGGCGACGATCGCGCGCGGCGGCTCGAGCAACTCATCGACGATTGCGAGCAGCTCGGCAATGCAGGCGACATCGCAGCGCAGTGCCGCCTGAACGCAACGGAACGGGCTTTACGACCGGCATCATGAGAAGTGCCGGAGAGTACGGGGGAAACATGGTCGATTTCGAGACCAGCTTAGTAGTGCCATCGGCGCATGGCTGCCGGCAAGCCGATACTCGGAGGCCAGGCTGATGGAAGGTTTTCTGCAAGCGCTCGCCGCGGGGCTTTTGATCGGCGCCGTCTACGGCCTGATGTGCGTTGGGCTCGGCCTGATCTTCGGCGTCATGCGCGTCATCAACTTCGCCCATGGCGATTTCATGATGCTCGGCATGTACACCGCCTTCTATCTCTTCACCGCCGCCGGCATCCAGACGCTGTTCGGCAATGCCGTGGGGCCCTTCGTCGCCATCCTGCTGGCCGGGCCGGTGCTCGCCGTGTTCGGCTATTTCGTGCATCTGGCTTTGATTTCGCACGTCTCCGGGACACGTACTGCCTCGCTCGAAGGCGAAGGCCACTACGCCCAGCTCATCCTCACGCTCGGCATCGCGCTGATCCTGCAGAACGGCGGCCTCATCGTGTTCGGCTCGGTGCTGGCCTCGATCCGTACGCCGCTGTCGAGCTCGGCGTGGGAGCTCGGGCCCTTCTTCGACATGAGCATCTTCCTCAACAAGGCCCGCAGCATCGATATGATCGTCTCGCTGGCGATCATGATCCTGCTCTCGTTGCTGATCACGCGCACGCGGATCGGCAAGTCGCTCCGCGCCGCCGCGGACAATCCGACGGCTGCGACCTATATGGGCATCGACGTCGACCGCGCGCATCGCACCGCCTTCGCACTCGGCTGCGGCATCACCGCGATTGCCGGCGGCCTGCTCGCCACCAACTACCCGTTCCACCCCTTCGTCGGTCTTGAATACGTCATCGTCATGTATGCCGGCGTCGTGCTCGGCGGCATGGGCAGCATCATCGGCGCCTTCTGGGGCGGCATGACGATCGGCCTCGTGCAGCAGATGTCGACGCTGATCCTGCCGACACAGTTGCAGAACGCGGCGATCTTCGCCGTCTTCCTCCTCATCATCTTCTTCCGCCCGCAAGGCTTCTTCGGGCGCATGGTGGAGAGGACGTGACCATGCTACGGATGCGCTCCTTTCTGCCTCCCCTGCTCTTCACGCTCGCCTATGCGGTCGTGTCGCTCGGCGTCACCAACTCCTACTACCAGCTGATCCTGACGCTGGTGCCGGTGTGGGCGGTGTTCGGGCTGTCGTGGAATCTGCTCAGCGGCTATACCGGCCTGATCTCGTTCGGCCACGCCGCTTTCTTCGGGATCGGCGCCTACGCGACCGCGCTCGGGCAGATCTATTTCGACATCTCGCCCTGGCTGCTGATTCCGGTCGCCGCCATGCTCGGCGGTATCGCCGGCCTCCTGATCGGCTTTCCGACCTTCCGGCTGCAAGGCCACTACTTCGCGCTGGCCATGCTCGCCTATCCGCTCGCCATTCTCTACGTGTTCGAGTGGCTCGGCTTCCAGGAGGTGACGCTTCCGATCAAGCGCGAGGCGCCGATCGCCTATATGCAATTCGCCGATCCGCACCTCTACACGCTGCTGGGGCTGGCGCTCATGCTCGCCACCATCGTGCTGACGCAGGTGATCGAGCGATCGCGCTTCGGCATGGCGCTGCTCGCGATCAAGCAGAACGAGGCTGCGGCCGAGGCGGCCGGTATCAATACGCTCGCCTGGAAGCTGCGCGCGATCACGCTGAGCGGGGCGATCGCCGCCGCCATCGGCGGATTTTACGCGCAGGTGCTGCTGGTCGTGACCCCGGCATCGGTGTTCGGCATGCTGGTGTCGGCGCAGGCGCTGACGGTCGCGATGTTCGGCGGCGTCGGCACGGTCTGGGGCCCGGTGATCGGCTCGGTGATCCTGATCCCGCTCGCCGAGATCCTGCACGCCGAGGCCGGCGCGCGCATCCCCGGCATTCAGGGCGTCATCTTCGGTATTGCCATCGTCTGCGTCATCCTGCTGGCGCCGGAAGGCCTGTTCTGGAAGCTGCGCGATCTCCTGCGCAAGCGGAGCGCGCCCAAGGCGGCGGTCAGTGGTACCGCGGAAGCAGCAGCTGCCAACGTGACGGCCCTGAAGCCCGCCTCCCGGCAGCGTGCCGCCACCGGCGAGGTCGTCCTCGAAGTGAAGAACCTCTCGCGCTCCTTCGGCGGCCTGAAGGCGGTGCAAGATGTCAGCTTCAAGCTGCACAAGAACGAGATCCTCGGCATCATCGGCCCCAACGGCGCCGGCAAGACCACGCTGTTCAATCTCCTCAACGGCTTCCTCAAGCCCAGCCAGGGCGAGGTGCTGATCGACGGCCGCAACATGTCGGGCCAGCGGCCGCACGTGATCTGCGAGGCCGGCATCGGCCGCACCTTCCAGGTGATGCGGCCGTTCCTGCGCATGTCGATCCTCGACAACGTCGTGGTCGGGGCCTATGTGCGCGCCCGCACCGACGATGAAGCCCGCAAGCTGGCCGCTGACGCGGTCGCCCGCGTCGGGCTGTCTGCCGTGGCTGACCGTGTCGCCGGCGAGCTCTCGACCAAGGAACTGCGGCTGATGGAGCTGGCCCGCGCGATCGCCGGCCAGCCGCGCATCCTGCTGCTCGACGAGACGCTCGCGGGCCTCGGCCACGGCGAGGCGGACGAGGTCGTGGCCGTGATCCAGCAGCTCGCGCGCGATGGCATCACCATCGCCATCATCGAGCACACCATGCAGGCGATGGTCCGGCTGGTCGACAGATTCCTCGTGCTCGACCACGGCGCCGTCATCACCGAAGGCCTGCCGGAAGTGGTGACGCGCGACAACCGCGTGATCGAGGCCTATCTCGGCAAAAAGTGGGTGGGCCATGCTGCGAATTGAGGGATTGAGCGCGGGCTATTCGGCCAAGCCCGTCCTGAACGACGTCTCGATCGAGGTCGGCGCCGGCCAGTTCGTCGCCATCGTCGGCCCCAACGGCGCCGGCAAGACCACGCTGTTCAAGACGATCTCCGGCATCGTCAAGCCCAGCGGCGGCGCGATCACGTTCGACGGCGTCGACCTGCTCGCGGTGCCGCCGCCGCAGCGCGCCCATCTCGGCATCGCCCACGTCCCGGAGGGACGCCAGGTCTTCCCGTCCCTGACCGTGATGGAGAATCTGGAAATGGGCGCGATGACCGAAAGCGGCCGCCGCGACTGGCAAGCCAATATCGAGCGCATCTTCGAATGGCTGCCGGTGCTGAAGGAGCGCCGCGATCAATTCGCGGGTACGATGTCCGGCGGCCAGCAGCAGATGCTCGCGATCGGCCGCGGCCTCGCCTCCTCCCCGAAGCTTCTGATGCTGGACGAGCCCTCGATGGGGCTCGCGCCCTCGACCGCGGACTTCATCTTCGAGCGGCTGATCGAGATCCGCCGCCAGTCCGGGCTGACCATGCTGCTGGTCGAGCAGCGCGTCGCGGAAGCGCTGGAATCCGCCGACCACGGCTATGTCCTCGAAGCCGGACATGTCGTGCTCGAAGGCAACAACGCTACGCTGCGCGCCGACGACCGCGTGCGCAAAGCCTATCTCGGCATGTGACCAACACAAAAGACAAAGATCAGGGAGAAACAAAATGAACAAGACTTCAAAAGGACTGAGTCGCCGCACCGTGCTCTCCGGCGCCGCCGCCGTCGGCCTCGCCGGCGTTGCGCGCGCGCAGGCACCTGGCGAGATCAAGGTCGGACTGATCGTGCCGCTGTCGGGCATCTACACCCGCCCCGGCCAGGTGATGAAGATGGGTGCCGAGATGGGCATCGAACACATCAACGCGCAGGGCGGCATCAAGGCGCTCGGCGGCGCCAAGCTGAAGCTGGTCGTGATCGACTGCGGCGACACCACCGAGAAAGCCAAGAACGCGGCACAGCGCATGGTGGCGCAGGAGCCAGATCTGGTCGCCGCGACCGGCTCCTATCTGTCCTCCTTCACGCTGGCGGTCACCGAGGTGACCGAGCGCGCCGAGCTGCCTGTGCTGACGCTGTCCTATTCGGACCTGCTGACCGACCGCGGCTTCAAATACATTTTCCAGACCGCAGCGACCGCGAGCCGCCAGTCAGAGCTCGGCCTGCCGACGCTGATGAAGCTGGCCGAGAATGCCTCGGGCAAGAAGCCGAAGACCGTGGCGATGCTGATGGACAACACCGCAACGTCGGTGGCCACCGCCAAGGCGCTCAAGGAAAGACTGTTCGCGCAGGAGGGCCTTCAGCTCGTGGTCGAGGAAGTCTGGACCCCGCCGCTGTCGGATGCGACGCCGCTGATCCAGAAGGTCCGCTCGGCCAAGCCCGATCTGCTGCTGTTCATGCCCAATGCGGTCTCGGACGCCAAGCTCGGCCTCGAGAAGATCAGCGAGTTCGGCCTCGGCCAGGGCAAGATCCCGACCGTGTCCTTCAGCATCACCATCGCCGAGCCCGACATGCTGCAGAGCGTGAGCCCGGAGACGGTGCAAGGCATCATGACCATCGTCGCCAATTGGGGCTCGAAGGGCCACGAGGCGCTGATCGCCGAGCTCAAGGCCAAATACAAGGAGCCCTGGATGACCCAGAACGTCATCTCGACCTATGGCGACATGTGGCTGATGAAGGAAGCGCTGGAGAAGGCCGGCAAGGCCGACCGCAATTCGGTCGCGCAGGCCTTCCGCACCATGGATGCCGGCCCGTCGAAATATTACCCGGGCGGCCAGCTCAAATTCGACGAGAAGGGCCGCCGCGTCGGCGCCGGCGTCGTCATCGTGCAATGGCAATCGGGCGTGCCTGTCACCGTTTATCCGCCCGAGCTCGCGCAGGCGCAGCCGTTCTGGCCGAAGAAATCCTAGGCGTCGCGCAAATCCTGGGGAGGAGAGACTGTCATGACTGCCAAAAGCAAGATCACGATATCGCGGCGAACCCTGCTGGCCGGCGCCTCCGGCACGCTGATCGCATCCCGTGCCTGGGCACAGCAGCCGTCGGAGGTGAAGGTCGGCCTGCTGGTGCCGATCTCGGGGCTCTATGCCCGTCCGGGCACGGTGATGCGCGAAGGCGCCGAGATGGCGATCGATCACATCAACGCGCAGGGCGGCGTCAAGGCGCTCGGCGGCGCCAAGCTGAAGCTCGTCGTGCTCGATTCCGGCGACACCACCGAGAAGGCCAAGAACGCGGCGCAGCGCATGGTGGCGCAGGAGACCGATCTGGTCGCGGCGAGCGGCGCCTATCTGTCCTCGTTCACCCTCGCGGTGACCGAGGTGACCGAGCGCGCCAACCTGCCGATGCTCACCCTCTCCTACTCGGATCTCATCACCGAGCGCGGATTCAAATACGTGTTCCAGACCGCAGCCACCGCGGGGTCGCAGGCACGGCAGGCGTTGCCCCAGCTCATCAAGCTGGCGGAGACGGCCTCCGGCAAGCGGCCGAAGACGGTCGCGATCCTCACCGACAACACGGGGGCCTCGATCGCCTCCGCCAAGGCAATGCGCGAGGGCCTGCTGGCGGAGAACCAGTTGCAGCTGATCGTCGACGAGACGTTCACGCCGCCGCTGGCGGATGCGACGTCGCTGGTGCAGAAGATCCGTTCGGCCAAGCCCGACCTGCTGTTCTTCCTGCCGACGGTGATCTCGGATGCAAAACTGCTGCTCGAGAAGATGAACGAGTTCGGCCTCGGCCAGGGCAAGATCCCGACGATCTCGTTCGGCATCGCGATCGCCGAGCCGGACATGCTGCAGACTGTCAGCCCCGAACTGCTCCAGGGCGTGTTGACGTGCGTCGCCAGTTGGGGCGCCAAGGGCCATGAGGCGCTGATCGCCGAGTTGAAGACGCGCTACAAGGAGCCGTGGATGACGCAGAACGCGATCTCCACCTATGGCGACATGTGGGTGATCAAGGACGCGCTGGAGAAGGCCGGCAAGGCCGATCGCGTCGCCGTCGGCGAAGCGCTGCGCACCATGGATGGCGGCCCCTCGAAGTATTACCCGCTGGGCGAGATCAAGTTCGACGAGAAGGGCCGCCGCGTCGGCGCCGGCATGACCATCGTGCAGTGGCAAGCCGGCGTGCCGGTGACGGTGTTCCCGCCCGAACTCGCGCTAGCAAAACCGTTCTGGCCCAAGAGTTGACCTGAGAGCTGAGACCAAGAAACGGAGACCACAATGGACAAAGCGACCTACGACCGCGGCCTCGAAATTCGCAAGAGCGTGCTCGGCAACGAATTCGTCGACAAGGCGATCGCATCCGCCGACGAGTTCAACCGTCCGATGCAGGACCTCACCACGGAATATTGCTGGGGTTACGTCTGGGGCCGCGAGGGCCTCACACGAAAGACGCGCAGCTTCCTCAATTTGGCGATGCTCTGCGCACTCAACCGTCCTCATGAGCTGAAGACCCATGTCCGCGGCGCGCTCGCCAATGGCGCGACCAAGGAGGAAATCCGCGAGGTCTTCATGCAGGTCGCGATCTATTGCGGCGTGCCGGCCGGCGTGGATGCATTTCGGAATGCGAAGGAAGTCTTCGCCGAGCTCGACAAGAAGTAGCGGAGCGTGGCTGCGATGAAGGGCAAATGGGCACTCGTGACCGGCGCGACCGCGGGCCTCGGCCTCGCCATCGCCGAAGGGCTTGCCGGCGCGGGCGCCAATATCGTCCTTCACGATCTCGACACGCCGAAGCAGGCCGCGGATGACCTCCGCGCCCGCTTCGGCGTGGAGGTCATCGCCGCCGGCGCCGATCTGTCCCGGCGCAAGGGGATCGAGGCCATGATGGCGGACCTGCTCGACCGCTGCGGCGCGATCGATATCCTCATCAACAACGCCGTCGTGCGGCATTTCTCTGCCATCGAACAGTTTCCGCCCGAGCGCTGGGATGAGGCCCTCGCCGTCAATTTGTCGGCGCCGTTCCACCTCATCCGCCTGGCGCTGCCTGCGATGAAGCATCGCGGCTGGGGCCGGATCGTCAACATGGGCTCGATCTATTCCAGCCGCGCGGTCGAGGACCGCATCGACTACGTCACCACCAAGACCGCAATTGCAGGCATGACCCGCGCCGTCGCCATCGAGACGGCACGCAGCGGCGTCACCTGCAACACGCTCTGCCCAGGCACGCTGCCGACGCCGGCCATCCTGAACAAGATCGCGACGATGGCATCGAGCAGCGATCGTCCGGTCGAGGACGTGACGCGGGACTATCTCGGCGAGCGCCAGCCGACGCAGCGCTTCGTCGAAATGGACGCCGTCGCCGCCATGGTCGTCTTCCTCTGCGGTCCGGCCGCGAACGACATCACCGGCGCCAGCCTGCCGATCGACGGCGGCTGGTCGGTGGCATGAGAACTGGAATGGGAGTGCAGCGATGACTGAACAATCAGGCCAGACCGTGGTGCTGACGGGTGCCGCCGGCGGCATGGGACGCGCCATCACCAAGGCACTGCTGGATAGCGGCCGCCGCGTCGTGCTGGTCGATCGCGACGCCAAGGCGCTTGAAGAGCTGGCGGCGACGGCGGGCGATGCGGTGTTTCCGATCCAGCTCGACGTCAGCGATGCAACGGCCGTCGATCGCCTGCCGGATGCCATTCCCGGTCATTTCAAGCCGGTCGACGTTCTCATCAACAATGCCGGCCACGACATCGGCGGCCGGACGCGCTTCGACATCGGTTCTGCGGACGACTGGTCCAGCATCATCCAGACCAACCTGATCGGCCTGATGCGCGTCACGCGCGCGATCCTTCCCGGCATGGTCCAGCGCAACGCCGGCCACATCGTCAACATCAGCTCCATCAACGCGGTGCGGATCGTGCCCGACATGGCGGCGTACAGCACCAGCAAGGCGGGCGTGCACATGTTCACCGAGACCCTCCGGGGCGAGCTGGCGGAAACCGCGATCCGGGTGACCGAACTGCAGCCCGGCCTGACCCGGACCAACATCATCCTGACCCGCTACCGCGGCGATCAGCAGAAGGAAAAGGACTATTTCGACCAGTTCAGGATGGCGCTCGATCCGGCCGATATCGCCCGCTCGATCGTCTTCGCGCTCGACCAGCCCGCCCACGTTCAAATTGCCGAAATGATGATTCTGCCTGTAAACCGGTACTGAGTTTTCCCGAACAGGACCCGGACATGGAAAGACGCAACGAATTGCAGTCGACACTCCGCATCGAGGACGTCCCGACCGTCCGGGCGATGGTGGCGCAGAAGCTGCGTGAGGCGATCATGTCGGGAACGCTGAAGCCGGGCCAGCGCCTGGTCGAGCGCGAGCTCTGCGAGATGATGGGCGTCAGCCGCCCCTCGATCCGCGAAGCGCTGCGTGCGCTTGAAGCCGACGGGCTGGTCAATACGGTTCCGCACCGCGGCCCCGTGGTGTCCACGATCAGCCTCGAAGAGGCCCGGCAGCTCTACGCGGCGCGCGCAGTGCTCGAAGGATTCGCCGGCCGCGAATGCGCCAGGCTTCACGACCCCGAAGTGGCACGCCGGATCGGCGATGCCCTGACACGGCTGAAGGCGGCCGCGGCCAAGCAAGACCTCGTCGGATGCCTCGAAGCCAAGACCGATTTCTACGCGGCGCTGATCGGCGGCTGCCGCAATGCGTTTATCCAGCGCATGCTCAAGCCGCTGCACGATCGCATCCAGCTGCTGCGGATCACCTCGATGTCGCAGCCGAAGCGGATCAACAAGAGTCTGCGCGAGGTCACCGCGATCTGGCGTGCGATCCAGAACGGCGATCCGGATCTCGCCGAGCGTTGCTGCGTCGACCACATCAACGCGGCCGCGGTGGCCGCGCTCGACATGATCGAAAAATCGTCGGCGGCCAAGGAGGCGGCGCCTTCCGACGACTAGAATAATGCCGCCAGGGAGTGTTCGATGAAGTTTCTCGTACGATCGCTGATCCTGTTCCTCCTACTTCATCCCTGCGGCGCAGCGCTCGCAGACGACTTTCCCAATCGCCCGGTCACGATGATCGTGCCGTTCTCCGCCGGCGGTCCCGGGGACGTCATCGCACGTATCCTCGGCAGCGCCATGAGCGCGACGCTGAAACAGTCCATCGTGATCGAGAATGTCGTCGGTGCCGGCGGCACGCTGGGCACCAACCGCGTCGCCAAGGCGGCCGCGGATGGCTACACGCTGCTGCTGATGCATGTCGGCCAGGCCACCGCGCCTGCCCTCTACGCCAAGCTGCCGTTCGACCCGGTCGGCGATTTCGCACCGATCGGGCTCGTCACCGACGTCCCGATGATCCTGGTGGCGCGGCCGAATTTTCCAGCCAAGGATCTCGGCGAGCTGGTCGCGCATATCCGCAATGCCGGTGACAAGGTCACTTTCGGCAATGTCGGTCTCGGCTCGGCCTCGCAGCTCTGCGGCCTGATGTTCATGAGCGCCACCGATACCAAGCTCACCCCGATCTACTACAAGGGCGGCGGACCGGCGCTGAACGACGTCATCGCAGGCCACATCGACGTCTATTGCGATCCCGCGACAGGGCCGACGCCGTACATCCAGTCGAAGACGATCAAGGGCTATGCCATCACCAGCAAGACGCGTGTCGCGACGCTGCCTGATGTGCCGACCTCGACTGAAGCCGGCGTTCCCGAGTTCAATGTCACGACCTGGTACGGCCTCTACGCGCCGCGCGGCACGCCCAAGCCCGTCGTCGACCATCTCGTGGGCGCACTGCAGACGGCGCTGAAGGATCCCGCGCTGATCAGCCGCTTTGCCGAGCTCAGCATGGCGCCGGTCGAGCTCGAGCGCGCGACGCCGGAAGCCCTCGAAGCTTTCCTGAAAGCCGAGATCGGCAAATGGGGACGGATCATCAAAGCGGCCGGAATCGAGCCGCAGTAGGCTCGGCCATCTCCGGAACACGTCCAAAATATCCGTGATCTCAAAGGGAAAATTGGCTTCGGTACGCTCGGAGGACGGTCGCGTTTGGAGTTCAGGTGCAATTCCAGCTGATCGGTGCACTTTTCCGTAAATCGGCCGAGCCCCATTGCGGGGCTCCGCCGCGCGGCGTAACTTTCAACCAAGCGTAGCTCATTCGAAAGCATCTATCGGGTTCGGCCTAGCGGGAGACAGCGATGGCAGATGTCCCATGGCACCTTTCCGGTGACTATTTCGAGAATTGCAGTTGCAGCATCGTGTGTCCCTGCCTGGTGTCGGCGGCGCCCCCGTTGACCGCACGACCGACCGAAGGCTTCTGCAACGTACCGCTGATCTTCCACATCGAGAGCGGCCGCTACGGTGACATCGAGCTGGATGGACTTAATGTCCTCGTCGTCCTCCACGCACCTGGGGCCATGGCAGACGGAGATTGGTCAATCGCCGCCTATATCGATCAGCGCGCCAGCGATGAGCAGACCGAGGCCCTGGCTGCGATCTTCACCGGCGGTGCCGGCGGTCCGATGGCGGCGTTCACGCCGCTGATCAGCAAGAACCTGGGGGTGCGCAAGGTCCCGATCACGTTCCGGATCGACGGCAAGACGCGGTCCGCGGAAATCCCCGGCATCCTGCACATGTCCGTCGATCCCCTGCCAACCATGCATCCGAGCGGGGAGATGTGGGCGAACATCGGCCATCCGGTCAGCCCCGATGCCATGGTGATGGCCGTCGGCGCCGCCGGCAATACCTTCAGCGATCATGGCATGCGCTGGGATAATTCCGGCGGGAACGGCCTCTATGCGCCGATCCGCTGGTCGAACCAGGCGTGATGTAAACTTCCGATACCGGCCGGCGTCAGGCCCGGCAATTTCGATCGCCAATGACGGACAACCCACTGGAAACCGTGCTGCGTCGCGATCGCTGGATCGTCGGCGGCGCGATCGGCCTCATTGTCGGGCTGGCATGGAGCTATGTGCTCTGGCTCGCCAACGACATGGACATGGGCGGCATGGACATGGCCGGATTCCGCATGATCCCGGCCGGGATCGGAATCATGCTGCCGACGAGCGAGCCGTGGCGAACATTCGAGTTCGCCTACGTGATGCTGATGTGGGCGGTGATGATGATCGGAATGATGGCCCCTTCGGCCGCGCCGATGATCCTGATGTACGCCCGCGTAGGCCGACAGGGCAAAGCACAGGGCAAGCCGTTCGCCGCGACCGGCTGGTTTGCCGCCGGTTATCTCCTCGCCTGGTGCGGCTTTTCGCTGGCGGCCACCCTTCTTCAATGGGCGGTCGAGCGCGCCACCTTGCTGGATTCCCGAATGGCGCTCGCAAGCAACCTGCTCGGCGCCATCGTGCTGGTCGCGGCTGGTGTCTATCAATGGACACCGCTGAAGGACGTCTGTCTCGCCCAATGCCAGTCGCCGTTTCTGTTCCTGATGCGCCATGGCGGCTTTCGCGGCGACCTGCGCGGCTGCCTGCTGCTGGGACTTCGGCACGGAGGCTATTGTGTCGGTTGCTGCTGGGTTTTGATGGCGCTGTTGTTCGTAGGCGGAGTGATGAACGTGCTCTGGATCGCGGTTTTGGCGCTGCTTGTCCTCCTGGAGAAAGTTACGCCGGTCGGACGATGGATCGCGCGCGCTGCCGGCATCGCATGTGTGGCCGCGGGCGCCTGGCTGCTGGTGCACTTGCCGCAGTGATGCAACCTGCTTGACGTTCAGTTCGATTTCTACGCTGGGCTGCGTCGCCCGTTCTCCGGCGCACCGCTGTCCGGCATTTTGCCTGCCCCGACCGCTCCCACGGGGCAAAGAACAATCACTTGAACGTTCGCAACTTCAGTTGAACCGCAAAACGGCTTGACGACGACGCCGACAATGAATGTAATGTTATAACATTACATATCCGGTCCCAATGCCCCCGCGTCACTCTATCCCCTTGAAAAGACTGTTCGATCTCCATGCAAAAACTCCCCGTCACCGTCTTGTCCGGCTTCCTCGGGGCTGGAAAGACCACTTTGATGAACCACGTCCTGAACAACCGGCACGGCCTGAAAGTGGCGGTGATCGTCAACGACATGAGCGAGGTGAACATCGATGCGGATCTGGTCCGTGGTGGCGGTGCGAACCTGTCCAGGACTGACGAGAAGCTCGTCGAGATGACCAACGGGTGCATCTGTTGCACGCTGCGCGACGACCTGCTGAAGGAGGTGCGCGCCCTCGCCGAAAACGACCGGTTCGATTATCTGCTGATCGAATCCACCGGCATCTCCGAGCCGCTGCCGGTTGCTGCGACCTTCGACTTCCGTTCCGAGGACGGCGAAAGCCTCTCCGACGTGGCACGCCTCGACACCATGGTCACCGTGGTCGACGCGGTGAATCTGCTGAGGGATTATTCATCGACGGATTTCCTGGAGCAGCGCGGCGAAGCGCTGGCGCACGACAAGCGCACGCTGGTCGATCTGCTCGTCGAGCAGATCGAATTTGCCGACGTGATCGTGCTCAACAAGGTCGATGACGCCTCGCCGGCACAACGCGAAGCAGCGCGAAAGATCATCCGCGCGCTCAATCCGGAAGCGGAGTTGATCGAAGCCAACTACAGCCGGGTCGCCTTCGATCGCATTCTCGACACCGGCCGGTTCGACTTCGAAAAGGCGCAAGCGCATCCACTCTGGTTCAAGGAACTCTACGGCTTTGCCGATCACGTGCCGGAGACGGAGGAATACGGCGTGAGCAGCTTCGTCTATCGGGCGCGCCGGCCGTTCGATCCCGAAAAGTTCGACAAGTTCGTGCGAGAGCCCTGGCCCGGTGTCATTCGCGCCAAGGGACATTTCTGGCTGGCGACGCGGCCGCAATGGCTGGGCGAGATCAGCCAGGCCGGCGCGATCACGCGCACCGAGGCCCTTGGATTCTGGTGGGCGAGCGTGCCTGCGGAACGCTGGCCGGACGACCCGTTTTGGCGCAAGCGGTTGCGTGCGAACTGGAACGACATCTATGGCGATCGCCGCCAGGAAATCGTGTTCATCGGCGCGGGCATGGACGAGAGCGCGCTCCGCGCACGCCTGGATGCCTGCCTTGTCCCGGGCAAGCCGGCCATGAACGTCACGGAATGGGCGAAGCTTGCAGACCCGTTTCCAGTCTGGCGGCGCGCGAACGAAGTTTTGGAGCACGAATGACGAACGTCGTCCGCTTCGCCTCGAAATCCGAACTCGAGCGGCAGCGCCTCATCCGCGAGGCGCGTGCGATCTACGACAGCATCTTCCCGCCGGATATCCCTGCCGGCGGCTGCGCGCATGACCCGCCAGATCAATGGGCGGCACGCGAAGCGGCCGCCGAAATCCAGCCCAAACAACGATAAGGGATGAAGGTGGTGCGCTCGGAGGGACTCGAACCCCCACGATTTTACTCACTGCCACCTCAAGGCAGCGCGTCTACCAGTTCCGCCACGAGCGCTTTGGGGATGCCGGCTTGAGGCTTGAAGGCCGGCCGGATCAACGGCGCCGATCTAACAAATCCATCAGAGGGGTACAAGCCTGCAAAGGCCCTGAATTCCACAGCTTTGCAGGAAAGTTCCTGGCCTTCCACCCGAATCGGCCTTTACCGCCGGCCCAGTGCCCCTACCGTGTGCCGGGCCGCGACCGCGTGCTCCCGGCCCTATCGGGTCCCCGGGCCGCTACCGCGTGCCCGGCGTGCGCGGCAGCATCTGCTTGACCTCGACCGCGATCCGGTTGCGGTCGACCAGCACGACGCCGGAGGCGACCGGCAGATTATTGGCCAAAACCTTGACCTCATCGGCCTCGGTTGCGTCCAGCTCGATGATGGCGCCGCGGGAAAGACGTAATACTTGATGGATCGGCATCGTGGTCGTCCCGAGGACGACCATGAGATCCACGGTGACTTTATCGAGAGTGGGCACTGTCAGGACCGCCGCAACCAGGGACGAAGGACCAAGGACTTGGAACAAGCCCTTGGCATTTGCGCCTGCAATGATCACCACGTTATGGTTAGCCAATGGTTAATTTGCCCCAAAACCCGCGCCAAGAGCTGGATTTGACGTCGTTTTCGGCGTCCCACGGCCAGCCCGTGGAGTGGCGAATCTCGGACGCGGCGGTGCCCTATCCGGAGGCGGTGGCCGAGATGGAAGCCCGGGTCGCCGCCATTGCCGCGGGCGAGGCCGCGGAGCTGGTCTGGCTGCTCGAACACCCCCCGCTCTACACCTCCGGCACCTCGGGCAAGGAAGCCGACCTGCTCGATCCCCGATTCCCGATCTTCGCCACCGGACGCGGCGGGCAGCTCACCTATCACGGGCCGGGCCAGCGGGTGGCCTATGTCATGCTCGACCTCAAGCGCCGCCGGCCGGACGTCCGGGCCTATGTCGCGAGCCTGGAGGAGCTGATTCTGCGCACGCTCGCCGCCTTCAACGTCCGCGGCGAGCGGCGTGAGGATCGGGTCGGCGTCTGGGTCAGGCGACCCGACAAGGGCGAAGGTTACGAGGACAAGATCGCGGCGATCGGCGTGCGGCTGAAACGCTGGGTCTCGTTCCACGGCATCGCCATCAATGTCGAGCCGGAGCTGTCGCATTTCACCGGCATCGTGCCGTGCGGCGTCACTGACGCCCGCTACGGCGTCACCTCGCTGGTCGACCTCGGCCAGCTCGTGACCATGGCTGACGTCGACATCGCGCTTCGGCAGGCGTTTGAGGAGCTGTTCGGGCCGACCAAAGCGTTGGTACCGGAAGCGGCCGCCTAGCATTTTTGTGGCGCCCAACCGCGCGCAGTCCCCGCTCGTCGCGGAATCGGCTATGCTCGCGTCAGGTGTCGCCCACGCCTCCCCCCTCCGCCGGGAAAGCAGACTTCATGCCGGGCGATGAGATCATCGGCCGACTGTTCGAGCGCCAGGCATAAGGAGGGATTGCGCTTTCTGCTCGCAATGGGAGGTTTTGACGATGAGATTGTCTGCACCGATCTATCATCTGAAGCGCAAGGCGAAGCGCCTGTCCCGCGAGGAAGGCATTCCGCTGCACGATGCACTTGATCGCATCGCGACGACGGAAGGGTTTTCCGCCTGGAGCATGCTCGCAGCGAAAGCCGCGGCCATCACGCCGGCGGGCAGGCTGTTTCCGCAATTCCGGCCCGGCGATTTGGTGCTGGTCGGCGCGCGCCCCGGCCAGGGCAAGACTCTGATGAGCCTCGAACTTGCCGTGGAAGCCATGCGGTCGGGCCATCGCGCTGCGTTCTTCTCGCTCGAATACACCGAGAAGGATGTTCTGGAGCGCTTCCAGGCGATCGGCGCGGACCCCGCGCAATTCCGCGAGCTCTTCGATGTCGATTGCTCCGACGCCATCAGCGCCGATTACATCGTCAAGGAGATGGCCGCGGCACCATGCGGCACGTTCGTGGTGATCGACTATCTGCAATTGCTCGACCAGAGGCGGGAAAACCCCGACCTCTCCGTTCAGGTTCGCGCGCTGAAATCGTTCGCACGCGACAAGGGGCTGATCGTCGCCTTCATCTCGCAGATCGATCGTTCCTACGATCCCGCAGTCAAGCCCTGCCCCGACCTCGACGATGTCCGCTTGCCAAATCCGCTGGATCTGAAGCTGTTCGACAAGACCTGCTTCCTGAACAATTCCGAAGTTCAGTTCAGGGCAGCAAGCTGACGATCAGGCCGCGGGTGAGATGGCTCTACCCGCGGCTTGCAGCCTCACGCCGCCTGCAGCGACACGTCGAGCTTGCCGGCGATGTAGCGGCGTTCCTGGGTGAGGCCGCCGAAACCGTAGGCATCGCCCTTAACCTCGTCGACATGCAGATAGGTCTCGGGATGCAGCGGCCCGAGAATCTCGGCCATGCGCTTGAACATGGCGGCAAGATAAGCGGCCTTCTCGTCCTTGGTGTTGGTGCCTTCGCTGACGTGGATGTCGATCCAGTAGCTGGCAAGCTTCTGCTCGGCGAGCGACTTGCCGCCGGCGAACCAGTCGTCGGCCTCGACCGACTTCACGATGATGGCAGTCACCTTGGGATCCTTGTGCAGTATCTTTGCGGTGAGCTCGGACACGGCGTTGGCGATCTCGGCCTTCAGCGAGGGCGACTGGCGGGACGAGGTGTAGGACACGGTGATCAGCGGCATGGTGGCTCTCCTCAAGATGCAGCGCGGGATTTGCCCGGCGTTGGTGAGAATCTAGACCTCCCCTCGTCATTTTGATATCTTATCTCTGTTGATACCAGTGATAATGATCCATAATGACAGCCACCCTCGACATCGCCACGATCAAGGCCTTCCTGCTGGTCGCCGACCTCCAGAGTTTTACGCGTGCTGCCGAGGCGCTGGGCACGACGCAGGCCGCTGTTAGTCTCAAGCTGCAGCGGCTGGAGACGTTGCTGGCAAGACGCCTCGTCGAGCGCTCGCCACGCGCGGTCCGGCTCACTGCCGACGGCGCCAGCTTCCTCGATCGCGCCCGCGCGCTGATGGCGGCGCATGACCGCGCGCTGTCGGGCGAGGCCCCGGCCGCGCAATCGCTCTCGCTCGGCATCTCCGATCACGCCGCCGGCCCCGAGCTGGTGCCGCTGCTGGAACGCCTGCACGCGATGTCGTCAAATCTCACCCTCGCCGTCACCATCGGCTTCTCGCGCGAGATGCAGGATGCCTATGACGCCGGCGAGCTGGACGCTGTGATCGTCCGCCAGGAGGGCAGCCGCCGCGGCGGCGAGAGGCTGACCGAGGACGAATTCGGCTGGTTCGCGTCACGCCGCTTCACCCTGCCGAAGGGCGAAGCGCTGCCGCTCGCAACTCTCGCTCCGCCCTGCGGCGTCCGCGCCATCGCCGTGCGCGCGCTCGACAAGGCCGGCCTCGCCTGGCGCGAGCGCTTTGTCGGCGGCGGCGTCACGGCGGTGGTCGCAGCTGCGCTCGCGGGACTTGCGATCGCGCCACTGGCGCGGCGGATCGCGCCTCCCGGGCTGGTCGATATTGGACCCGCGCACAGGCTGCCGAAACTCGGCAGCTCGAAGGTGATGCTACATTCGAAGGTCAGCGATCCCGCCAAGCTTGCGGCGCTACGCGCGGTGGCGGCGACGTTTCGGAGCGTCGCGGCCACCTGATGTCTCACAAAATCGCCTCGAACGCGCTGCGCAGCGTCTCGTGCCTGAATACAAAGCCGCGGCTCAGCGCCTTGTTGGGCAGCACGCGCTGACCGCCGAGCAGCAGCTCGTCGGCGAAGCCGCCGCCGATCCGGCGCAACAAGCCGCCGGGAATGCGGAAGATCGCCGGCCGATGCAGGCGGCGGCCAAGCTCCTCGGTGAATTTTGCATTGGTCACCGGGATCGGCGCGGTGGCATTGACGGGGCCCGACAGATCCGGCGTCGCCATCACATAGGCGATCAGGCGAATGAGATCATCGCGCTCGATCCAGGACATCCACTGCCGCCCGGTGCCGATGGGACCACCGAGGCCGAACTCGAACGGCGTCAGCATGCGCGTGACGAAGCCGCCTTCGGTGCCGAGCACGAGGCCGATGCGCAAACAGACGACGCGCACGCCAAGCTCCTCCGCCGGCCGCGCCGCCTTCTCCCAGGCCGCGCAGAGCTCGTGGCTGAAACAGGCGTGCGACTTGGCCGACTCCGTCAGCACCTGGTCGGCCCACAATCCGTACCAGCCGATCGCGGAGCCGCTGACCAGCACCTCGGGCTTGCGATCGAGCCGCGCGATCAGTTTGACGATTTCGCCCGTCATGTCGATGCGGGAGCCAAGAATCTTCGCGCGCTTCGCCTCGGTCCACAAGCCGTTGCCGATCGGCTCGCCGGCGAGATTGACGATGGCGTCGATTGGCGTGTCCGCGGCGAGCTGATCGAGGCTGGTGATCAGCGTGACCGGCGGCGGCAGCATCTCCGCCTTCGCGGGATTGCGGATCAGCGCGATGACCTGATGCCCGGCGCCGCTGAGGCTCGCCGCGAGGCGACTGCCGATGAAGCCGGTGGCACCCGTTATCAGCACGGTCTTGCGGCCCGGGAGCTTTTCGACAAGCCCCTCGGCGGGAACGCTGCGCATCCGGCCGAGCCGGCGCATTGCGGCAAAATCCCTGAGGCCGCAGAGCGAGGCGCCAACCGCGCAGGCGGTCGCGGCGATGCTGAGCAGGCCCTGGTTCATGACGGTCACGCCAAAGGGCTGCATCGCCCAATCGGTCAGCACCGGTAGCAGCAGCACGAGAATGGCGCCGTAATTGATCGCGAGCAGCGTGTGGTTGATGCGCTCGCTCGGCGGCAGTTTCCGGCTCAGATCCTCCTCGACGAAATCCATCAGCGTGATGACGATCTCGGCGACCAGCACCGCGACGATCAGCAGCGCCAGCAATCCATAAACCTCGAGCCAGCCGAGCACGAGGAACAGCAAGGCATAGAGCATGTTGCGGATGCCATGCAGCTTGAGTTCGAAACGCTGCGACACCCGCCAGGCCAGGCGCTCGGTGAATTCGTGGTGATAGAAGGTGTCGAACACTCCCATCACGATCTGGATGGCGATGAGCGTCCACAATAGCGGCGTCATGATACGGCCTCCCTGAAGGTGGCGGACTGGTGGATCAGCGCGCCGTAACGAGGATGAATGACATCGAGGGTGAAGCGGAATGCGCCGTTGCCGAGGTCGCGGTGCGTCACCGTGAGATCGCCCGGGGTGAACCAGCGCGGCAACGGGATCCACAGGCGTCCGAGCTGGAGCCCATAACCGGCACTGCGGAAGGTCAGCGTCTGGTCCTCGACCGCGGTGCGGAGCGCCATCGAGACGCCGAAGCCGACATATTCCTCGAGCCCCGTCGGACCGGCAAAACGCTTGGCGGAATGGATCACGTGCGGAAAGCCGCGCTTGCGCGCGCAGATGCGGGTCCAGGTCTGACCGCCGGTCGTGCCGTCCTCGGTCACGGTGACGATCATGGGAACACCGGTGTCGCGGCCGGTCGGCAGCGGCCCGCCGATCAGGCGCGCAGCCTGGGCGAACCACCAGCCGATGTCGCTGAAGGAGACCTCGTCGACCACGCCGACATAGACGACGCTCTCGCCGTCCGCGACGCGTTTGGAGAAACGCCGCCACGTCGCCAGCGGCAGCCGGCCCCAATCCTCGTTCGACAGCAAAGTGCGGAAGCGGCGATCGTCGAGCAGTCGGGTGTGAGCGGAGGTCGATGCGTTGCAGCCTAACAATCTTGCCGACGTCATCGTACCCTCCTCAATACTATTTGGCCTTGCCCAGCGGCAGCAGGTTGGCGATCTTCTCGCCAAGCCGCATCAAGGCGACCAGCCGCGGCCGCGGCACCTTCAGCATCTGCATGAACCAGTGATCGGCGAGCTCGGTGAAGGCGAGCATCTCCTTCAGCCGCTTGCTCGCGACCGGATTGATGGTCGGATCGCCGGCGGCATCGGACACGCACGCCCTGAGCGCCGCGATTGCCGGATCGAGCTCCCGCTCCTTGCGCCGCGCCGCTATTCTGGCGGCGACCTCCCAGATGTCGGTCTCGGCCTCGTAATGGTCGCGGCGGTCACCGAGGATCGGCACCCGCCGGATCAGGTTCCAGGCGAGCAGCTCCTTGAGCGAGTTGGAGACGTTCGAGCGAGCCATGCCGAGCGTGTCGGCGATGTCCTCGGCGGTCATCGGCGCCTCGGCAAGATAGAGCAGCCCGTGAATCTGGCTGACCGAGCGATTGACGCCCCACTCGTCCCCCATGTCGCCCCAATGCAGGATGAAGCGCTCGACGGCGGCGGGAAGTTTCTTCTTTCCGGTTATTTCTGTCATGACAGAAATATCTGACGATAATGTCCCCTTGTCAAGCGGGCTTCATCCCGTATACGGGTGCCGGATATCTGCCTAAAAATGTCCCAACTTCAGGGAACCATCCGCCTCCTGTGGCGTTTGCTCCCGTCGAGGCAGGGTCCCGGAATGATCGGAAAGTTCAGTCAACAGCGAGACTTGTTCGAGAGCGAGCGCAGTTTCCGGCTGTTGGTTGAGGGAGTTGCGGACTACGCCCTCTACATGCTCGATCCCAGAGGGATCATCACCAGCTGGAATATCGGCGGCGAGCGCATCAAAGGCTATTCGCCCGGGGAGATCCTCGGCCAGCATTTCTCCCGCTTCTACACCGAGACTGACCGTGCCAACGGCAGGCCGGCCCGCGCGCTCGGCATCGCGCGGGAAAAGGGCCGCTATGAGGAGGAAGGCTGGCGCGTCCGCAAGGACGGCACCTTCTTCTGGGCAAGCGTCGTGATCGACCCGATCTACGAGGACGGCGAGCTGGTCGGTTTCGCCAAGATCACGCGCGACATCACAGAACGCCGCAATACGCAGCTCAAGCTCGAGGCGATGCAGAAGCAGCTCGCCGAGTCCCAGAAGTTCGATGCGCTGGGGCAGCTCACCGGCGGGGTCGCGCACGACTTCAACAATCTCCTGATGATCATCAGTGGCAGCCTGCACATGCTGAAGCGGGGCCCCGACGACGCGGCCAAGGTTCAGCGCGCGATCTCGGCGATCGAGACCGCCACCAAGCGCGGCGCGGCGTTGACCAACCAGCTCCTCACCTTCGCGCGGCGGCAGAGCGTCAATCCGCAGGCGATCGATTTCGCCGAACGCATCGCGGCGATCCGCGAGGTGCTCGATGCCGGCGTCGGCAGTTCCGTACGCCTGGCCTTCGACATCGGCCCCGACGTTTGGCCGGTCAAGACCGATGCCTCCGAGCTCGAGACCGCGCTGCTCAACCTCGTCATCAATGCCCGCGACGCGATGCCCGACGGCGGCACGGTGACGATCGGTGCGCACAATGTCGTGCTGGACGAGGCGCCGCTTGCCGGCGACTTCGTCGCAATCGACGTCACCGATACCGGGCTCGGCATTCCCTCCGACGTTCTCGACAAGATCTTCGAGCCGTTCTTCACCACCAAGCCGATCGGAAAGGGAACCGGCCTCGGCCTTTCCCAGGTGCACGGCTTCGCCCATCAGGCCGGCGGCACCGTCAAGGTCGCAAGCGCGCTCGGCAAGGGCACGACGTTCACCATCCTGCTGCCGCGCGGAGAAGACACGCCGTTGCGAGAAGCGGCTGAAGGACCATCCTTCCAAGGCAGCGGCACGGTGCTGCTGGTCGAGGACAATCCCGACGTTGCGCTCGTCAGCATCGGTCTTCTGGAGCAGCTGGGCTACCACGTCCGCCGGGTCGCCGATGCCGAAGCCGCCTTGCGCGAGATCGAGAATAGCGGCGTCGACTTCGTGTTCTCGGACATCGTCATGCCCGGCAAGATGGACGGGCTCAGCCTCGCCCATCGCCTCCGTCAGATCCGTCCTGGCCTGCCGATCCTGCTCGCCACCGGCTACAGCGACGTCGCCGCCGGCGTGCGCGGCGATTTCCCGATCCTGCGCAAGCCGTACGAAATCCACGAGCTGAGCGAAGCGATCGCCAAGCTGCCGCGGTGAGGTTCTCGAGAGGTGAACACTTCGTAGGGTGGGCAAAGCGAAGCGTGCCCACCATCTCACGACGATCGCGAAAGTCGTGGTGGGCACGGCGCAAGAGCGCCTCTGCCCACCCTACGAGACCAACTTAGCCGCTCGGCATTTACCTTTCCATGCGGCCGGCGCACAGACAGCACCTACACCGTCGGCAACACCGAGAACGCTTCCCCTGCCCTGCGCAGGTTCAGCTCATCCACGCTCGCGGTCTCGCTCGTCACGCTATCCACGCGCGAGGATGGCGGGCCGTGGCGGCACAGCGCGACCATGTCGGCGACATGCTTCGGTGCGCCCGCGAACAGCGCTTCGACGCAGCCGTCGCGGCGGTTGCGGACCCAGCCTTCGAGGCCGCTCGCAGTTGCCTGGTACTCGACCCAGGCCCGGTAGCCGACGCCCTGGACGCGACCGCGGATCATCACCTGGAGGATCGCCCGGCTCATTTTTTCAGCCCGAGAAAGTCGGCGCTGCGCGCCTTGACGTCGGCCTCGCGCATGACGCGGGTGGTCAGGTCCGATGATGCCAGACCTCTCAGCGCCTTCGGCGCCGTGCCTTCGCGCAGTGCCTTCTGCGTTTCATACACGGCTTGCGTCGCAGCCGCGATCGGCGCGTGGCCCTGAAGCGCGATACGCACGCGCTGACTGGCGAGATAGTCGAGCGAGCTCAGCTCCTCCGGCGCACCGCCAAGCACGATCGGCAGGCGCGTGGCGGCTGCGACGGCCTCGAGCTCCGCGCGCGACTTGATGCCGGTGAAGAACAGCGCATCGACCCCGGTCGCCTCATAGGCCTGCGCACGGCGGATCGCGTCCTCGATCGAGGTGATCGAGGCTGCTCCCGTGCGGCCCATGATGACCAGCGAGGCATCGCTGCGGCCATCGAGCGCCGCCTTCATCTTGCCGACGCCTTCCTCGAGCGAGATCAGCTGCGTCTTCGCCTCGCCGAAGGCGGCCGGCAGCAGCGTGTCCTCGATGGTGAGGCCGGCGGCGCCAGCGGTCTCCAGCTCCTGCACCGTGCGGCGGACATTGAGCGCATTGCCATAGCCGTGATCGGCATCGACCAGCACCGGCAGGCCAGCTGCGCGCGACATCCGCCGCATCTGCTCGGCAAGCTCGGTGAGCGTGATCAGCGTGACGTCAGGATCGCCGAGCACCGCGAGCGAGGCGACCGAACCGCCGAACATGCCGAGCGGAAAGCCGAGGTCCTCGGCGATGCGGATCGAGATCGCGTCATAGACCGAGCCGGGATGGATGCAGGCCGAGCCCGACAGGATGAGGCGCAGTTTCTCGCGGCGGGAACGAAAGGCCATGGGTGCCTCACTCTCAATTCCGCATCCTGAGGAGCGCGCTCTTGCGCGCGTCTCGAAGGATGCAGGCCCGGCTGTGGCCTCGCCCTTCGAGACGCCGCGCAAGCGCGGCTCTCAGGGTGAGGGTCGACTGTCGTACTCCGGAGCGCCTTACGCAAACTCCAGGATCAGCGCGTCCACCGCCAGCGTCGCACCGGCGCTGGCGTGGACCTTCTTCACGGTGCCGTCCTGCTCGGCGCGCAGCACGTTCTGCATCTTCATGGCTTCGACCACCGCGAGCGTCTCGCCGGCCTTGACTTCCTGCCCTTCGGTCACCGCGATCGAGACGATGAGCCCGGGCATCGGGCACAGCAGCTTCTTGCCGGTGTCGGAGGCCGTCGTCACCGGCATCAGCCGCGCCGAGGTCGCTTCCGTCTCGGTCCAGACATAGACGGGGACCTCGACGCCCTGATGCGCGAGGCGGATGCCGTTCGGGATCGGCCGCGCCTGCACCGCGACGAAGTGGCCGTCGATGCTGCCCTGCCAGACCGGATCGCCCGGCTTCCACGGCGAGGCCAGCAGATGCGAATTGCCGGCCTTGCCCTCGGCGTCGATGAAGCGCACGGCGATCGCCTCGCCTTCGCGTCCGACCTCGAGCTGGATCTCCTGGCGGTCGAGCCAGACCGCGCGGCGCCGCTCGCGCTGCACGACGCGGCCGCCCATCTGCCCCGAGATCTGGCGCTTGCGCTCCCCCAACACGTGATCGATGGCGGCGCCGACCGCGGCGATGCGCCGGGCGACCTCGCCTTCCGGCACGCGCACCGCAAAGCCTTTGGGGAATTCCTCGGCGATGAAGCCGGTCGAGAGCCGCCCCTCGCGCCAGCGCGGATGATGCATCAGCGCCGACAGGAACGGGATGTTGTGCCTGATGCCGTCGACATAGAACGAGTCGAGCGCGGTCGCCTGCGCCTCGATCGCGGCCGCGCGCGAGGGCGCATGGGTGACGAGCTTGGCGATCATCGGATCGTAATGGATCGAGATCTCGCCGCCCTCCTGGACGCCGGTATCGTTGCGGATGGTGATGCCGTCCTTGCTGGCTTCCGCCGGCGGACGATACTTCACGAGCCGCCCGATCGAGGGCAGGAAGTTGCGGAACGGGTCTTCGGCGTAGAGGCGCGATTCCACCGCCCAGCCCGTCAGCGTGACGTCCTTCTGCGCGATGGCGAGCTTCTCGCCGGCGGCAACGCGGATCATCTGCTCGACGAGGTCGATGCCGGTGACGAGCTCGGTGACGGGATGCTCAACCTGGAGGCGCGTGTTCATCTCCAGGAAGTAGAAGCTCTTGTCCTGCCCCGCGACGAACTCGACGGTGCCGGCGGAGTCGTAATTCACGGCCTTTGCCAGCGCGACGGCCTGCTCGCCCATCTTGCGGCGCGTGGCCTCGTCGAGCAGCGGCGACGGCGCCTCCTCGATGACCTTCTGGTTGCGGCGCTGGATCGAGCACTCGCGCTCGCCGAGATAGACGACATTGCCGTGCTTGTCGCCCAGCACCTGGATCTCGATGTGGCGGGGATCGACGATGAACTTTTCGACGAAGACGCGATCGTCGCCGAACGAGGCCTTGGCCTCGGCCTTGGCGAGGTTGAAACCTTCCGCAACCTCGGAGGTCGAATGCGCGATGCGCATGCCCTTGCCGCCGCCGCCGGCGGACGCCTTGATCATCACGGGATAGCCGATCTCGTCGGCGATCCTGACCGCGTGCTTGTCGTCCTCGATGACGCCGAGATAGCCGGGCACGGTCGAGACCTTGGCCTTGGCGGCCGCCTTCTTCGACTCGATCTTGTCGCCCATCGCCGCGATCGCGCCCGGGTTCGGGCCGATGAAGACGATGCCTGCTGCCTCCAGCGCGCGCGGAAACGCCTCGCGCTCGGACAGGAAGCCGTAACCGGGATGCACGGCCTCGGCGCCCGTCTTGCGGCAGGCCTCGACGATCTTCTCGATCACCAGATAGCTCTCGGCTGCCGCCGGCGGGCCGATCAGCACGGCCTCGTCGGCCATCTCGACATGGAGGGCGTCGCGGTCGGCCTCGGAATAGACGGCAACCGTCTCGATTCCCATCTTGCGGGCAGTCTTGATGACCCGGCAGGCGATTTCGCCGCGATTGGCGATCAGAATGCGTTTGAACATGCTTTTCTTGAGTCTCGACCTTGGGCGGGACCCTTCCCTGGCCGTTGGGGCCTATGGGACGGGCCGTGTGGCTCCCGTGGTACATCAAAATCGGCCGGAGGCAACGGTCTAAATCCGGGCCATCTGGCGTACCAGCGCAAGACCGAAACCGGACCGACGAGCCGTCGGACGACCTACGGCTTGCCGGGCCTCGACGCGGACCTGGCGACGTCCCGGAGCAGGCCATGAACAAAGCCCAGCTTGCCGACCACGGCGGGCGACAGGATGAAGGGATAGAGGTCACGCAGGCCCATGGCGCGGTTGACGCTGTTCATGGCGAAGGTGAAGGGCAGCCATGCGTTGACCAGCGCCTCGACGTCCCTCGCCTCATAGGGGTTGAAGCGGATACGCGCCGTCAACTCCCCGTCGCGGTCGACCTTGGGACGCACCTCCATGCCGAACTCGGCGGCCATCTCCAGGGTGTCGACGATGTGAAGATAATGCGCCCAGGTCTCGGCGAAATCTTCCCAGGGGTGCATCGTGGCATAGGCCGAGACATAGTTCTGCTGCCAGTCCGGCGGCGCGCCTTCGGCATAGTGACGCCGCAGGGCCTGGCCGTAATCGGTGGAATCGTCACCGAATACCGCGCGGCATTCCTCGAGCTTGCCGCCGCCCTGCACCAGCACGTCCCAGAAATAGTGCCCGACTTCGTGGCGGAAATGCCCGAGCAGCGTACGATAGGGTTCTCCCATCTCGAGCCTGCGGCGCTCGCGCTCGATGTCGTCGGTCTCGGTGAGCGCGATCGTGATCAGGCCGTTGTCGTGGCCGGTCATGACCCTCTCTGCGCTGTTCGGATCGTCGGCGAGGAAATTGAAGATCAGACCATGCTCGGGATCGTCTTGCCGGGCCTGGAGCGGCAGCTTCCAGCGGATCAGGGAATAGAACAGACGGTGTTTCGCCACCTCCAGCTCGCGCCAGCCGGCAAGCTGGCGGGGGTCGGACAAATCCGGCACGATGCCGTTGTGGCGGCATGCACGGCAATAGCCGTTGCCCTCGCCCGTATCCGTCAGCCAGTTGCAGGCATCGTACTCGGCATTCCGGCACAGCATCCGGCTTTCGCCCTTGTCGGCCAGGATCCGCCAGGCCTCTCCGTCGGGCTCGATCGCCGACATCGTCTCCTTCTCCGGCAGGAAGGCGACCCGATGGCCGCAGCGTTCGCAGGCACGGTTCTCGAAATAGAGAACGTTGCCGCAGGCCTGGCAGACAAAGAGCTTCAAGATTTATCCTCTTCGGAAAGGGAGCCTTATCAAAGACATTCGCGACGCCTCGCGAAGACGCGTCCGCCGGCCGATCGTTCCAGTCTCCGGAACAAATTGCCAGACCCGGCGTTCGTTCATGCGCACCGCCATCCGTTTAATGGCGCCTTTCCCAGCCTTATTCCTCTAAACAATGGCCATCACGCTCCGTCTGTGTGAATATCGGTCCGGCACGTGCGCTCCCGCATGACAACGGCCGATGCCTTGAACGATCCCTTGCCCGAGACCATCGCCGCCGAAAGGCTGCGTCAACACCTCGAAGACGTCGCGCGCGAGCGCGACAACGCCTATCGCGCGCTCCAGGAGCGCGAGGCCGAGCTGGCGCGCATCCAGCGCATCGGCAAGGTCGGCGGCGTCGAGGTCGATTTTCGCGAAGGCTTCAAGAACCGCCGCTCGCCCGAATACCTCATGATCCACGGCCTGCCGCCGGAGGCGGCGGAGGAGTCGCACGAGGACTGGGTCAATCGCATCCATCCCGAGGACCGCGACGCCACCGTCAAGCACTTCGTCGATGCACTCGCTGGTACGAGCGAAGACTACACCGCCGAATACCGCATCGTCCGTCCCAATGACGGTGAGACCCGCTGGATCCGGGTCGTCGCCAAGATCGAGCGCGACAAGGACGGCCGCGCCATCCGGCTCGTCGGCGCCCATATCGACATCACCGACCAGATGCTCGCGCGCGAGACCCTGCGGGAGAGCGAGGAGCGCTTCCGGCTGATCGCCGACAGCGCGCCGGTGCCGATCTGGGTGACCAAGCTCGATCGCAAGCGCTCCTTCGCCAACCAGGCCTATGTCGATTTCGTCGGCCTGCCCTACGATGAGGCCATCGACTTCGACTGGCGCAAGGTGCTGCACCCCGACGACCTGCCGCACGTTCTGCAGCAATCGGTCCAGGGTGAAGCGTCGCTCAAGCCCTTCGTGCTGGAAGCGCGTTACAAGAACGCCAGCGGCGAATGGCGCTGGCTGCGCTCGGAATCGCAGCCGCGCTGGGACCCGACCGGCAAGCACATCGGCTTCATCGGCGTCGCCCACGACATCACCGTCGCCAAGCAGGCCGAGATCGAGCTGCGGCAGCTCAACGAGACGCTGGAAGAGCGCATCGCCGAGCGCACGGCCCAGCTCGAATCCAACGAGGCGCGGCTGCGCGCGATCCTGGAGACCAGCAACCAGTATCAAGGCCTGGTCAATCTCAGGGGCGAGCTGCTTTACGCCAACAACACCGCACTCGATGGCATCGGGGCGAGCTCGTCGGATGTGATCGGAAAGCCGTTGTGGGAGACGCCCTGGTTCAGCGCGACGGAGGGCATGAGCGCGCAGGTGCGCGAGGCCTTCCACACCGTGCTCAAGGGCGAAGCCGTGCGGCTGGAGATGCGGCTGCGCCTTCCCATCGGCGAGCGCGATTTCGACTTCGGCATGCGCCCCGTGCTCGACCGCCACGGCAACATCACCGGCGCCGTCCCTGAAGCCGTCGACATCACCGAACGCCGGCGCGGCGAGGAAGCCCTGCGGCAATCGCAGAAGATGGAGGCGATCGGCCAGCTCACCGGCGGCGTCGCCCACGACTTCAACAATCTCCTCACAATCATCCGCTCGGCCACCGACTTCCTGCGCCGCCGCGAGCTGCCGGAAGAGCGCCGCCGCCGCTATGTCGATGCCATCTCCGAGACCGTCGAGCGCGCCTCCAAATTGACCGCCCAGCTTCTGGCGTTCGCGCGCCGGCAGCCGCTGAAGCCGCAGATCTTCAACGTCGGCAGCCAGGTCGAGGGCGTCGCGCAGCTGGTCCGACCGCTGGTCGGCGGCCGTATCGACATCGCGGTGGAGATTCACGATGCCGACTGCTTTACCGTCGCCGACATCGCCCAGTTCGAGGCCGCTCTGATCAACCTCGCCATCAACGCCCGAGATGCCATGAACGGCGAAGGTCGCCTGATCATCGCCGTGCGCAAGGTCTCCGGGATTCCCAGCCTGCGCGCACAATCGGCGCGCGGCGGCGACTACGTCGCCATCTCCGTCAGCGACACCGGCAGCGGCATCGCGCCGGAACATCTCGACTCGATCTTCGAGCCGTTCTTCACCACCAAGGAGGTCGGCAAGGGCACCGGCCTCGGCCTCAGCCAGGCTTTTGGTTTCGCCAAGCAGTCCGAGGGCGACGTCGCGGTGACGAGCACCCAGGGCAAAGGCGCGACCTTCACCATCTATCTGCCGCAGGCACAAAGCCCCGCGACCGACAAGGAAGCCGCGGCACTGACCCATGAGGCCGCGGCCACCGGGCGCGGCTATCGCGTGCTCGTGGTCGAGGACGACGACGAAGTCGGCCGCTTCTCCACCGAGCTTCTGGAAGATCTCGGCTACGTCGTTCGCCGCGTCGCCAACGCCAACGCCGCGCTGGCGATCCTCGGCGAGAACGAATTCGCCGTCGACCTCGTCTTCTCCGACGTCATCATGCCCGGCATGAACGGCGTCGAGCTCGCCGGCATCATCCGCGAGCGCTATCCGGGCCTGCCCGTGGTGCTCACCTCCGGCTACAGCAACGTGCTCGCAGAAAACGCCCATCGCGGTTTCGAATTGATCCAGAAGCCGTATTCGGTGGAATCGCTGTCGCGCATCCTGCGCAAGGCGATCACGGAGAAGCTGTCGGTGGCAAGGTGACGCGAGCCGAGATTTGAGGCTGGCGGATCGATCCGGGGCACGGTAGTCAGGAGCGGTTTTCCGGAGATCAACTTGCCGACCGTGCCGTCTGACGCCATCTGGGCCTGGAGCATCATCGTCGTCGCGACAGCAGGCGTCATCATCCGCCCCTTTCGCCTGCCCGAGGCGGTCTGGGCGGTGATCGGCGCGAGCGCCCTGGTGCTATCAGGCCTGCTGCCGTGGCAGGACGCGCTTGCCGGCATCGAAAAAGGCCTCGACGTCTATCTCTTCCTGATCGGCATGATGCTGATCGCCGAGCTCGCGCGCCTCGAGGGCCTGTTCGACTACCTCGCCGCGCTCGCGGTCGAATACGCGGCCGGCTCGCCGCAGCGGCTGTTCCTGCTGATCTATCTCGTCGGCACGCTCGTCACGGTGCTGCTCTCCAACGATGCCACCGCGATCGTGCTGACGCCCGCCGTCTATGCCGCGACGCGCGCGGCCGGCGCCAAGCCACTGCCCTATCTCTTCGTCTGTGCCTTCATCGCCAACGCCGCGAGCTTCGTGCTACCGATCTCCAATCCCGCCAATCTCGTCGTGTTCGGCGCGCGCATGCCCGAGCTCACCGAATGGCTGCGTATGTTCGCCCTGCCCTCGGCGGCGTCGATCCTGCTGACCTACATCGTGCTGCGCCTGACCCAGCACCGGGCCCTGAAGGAGGAGACGATTGCGCGCCGCGTGCCGCATCCAAAACTCGGCCGCGGCGGCAAGCTGACGGCGATCGGCATCGTCGCGATCGGCGCCGTGCTGGTCACGGCGTCTGCGCTGGACAAGCAACTGGGGCTGCCGACGTTCATCTGCGGCGGCGTGACGGCCGCGATCGTGCTGCTGCTCAGCCGGCAATCGCCATTGCCCGTGCTGCGCGGCGTGTCCTGGAGCGTGCTGCCGCTCGTGGGCGGGCTCTTCGTCATGGTGGAGGCGCTGATCAAGACCGGCGTGATCGCGCAGCTCAGCGCGCTGTTGCACCAGGCGGTGGCGCAATCGGTACCGAAGGCGGCCTGGAGCGTCGGCATTGCCACCGCGCTAGCCGACAATATCGCCAACAACCTGCCGGTCGGCCTCGTCGCCGGCTCGGTCGCCGCCAGCGACCATCTGCCCGCGCCTGTCGTCAGCGCCATCCTGATCGGCGTCGACCTCGGCCCCAATCTGTCAGTGACGGGCTCGCTCGCCACCATCCTCTGGCTGGTCGCGCTCAGGCGGGAGAAGATCGAGGTCGGCGCCTGGCCCTTCCTCAAGCTCGGCCTGCTGGTGACGCCCCCCGCTTTGATCGCGGCGCTGGCGGCCGCAATCAGGTAAGGCAGGCCGCGGCCTTCGAAATTAAGTGCAAGCCATTTGCGGTGCGTCAATGCCGGCGGCGACGCTGCGGCTAGAATTCCATTGTCGCGCCAATCAGACGAATATGACGCGGCAAGGAAGGTTCATCATGCAGATCCAATCGAAAGCGTTGCCGCAGAGCTCCTTTCTGCGTCGCGCGATCCGGAGCCTCACCGCAGCGAGCGAGAGCGGTGTCGAGACGGCCCATCCCCTGCTGGTCGTCTCCGCAGTGGCGTTGTTCACCATCTTCATCATCGTGGAGGTCGACCTCCACTCCGCCCAGCTTCAGGCGCTCGGCCTGCTCGGCCACGGGATGGGAATCGATCCGGTCTTCTTGAGCCCGTAGTTGCCGGCCGAAGCGTTCCGGAATCAGTCCCGATCGCGGCGGCGACGCCGCGACCGGGTGGCGCCTCGTCAGTCGTTCTCGTAGCCGTAGACTTCCGGCAGGATGAAGATCGCGGCGAGCAATCCGATCAGCGGGAAGATCGCGACCATCAGCGTGGCGTTCGCCTGCCCGATCGCGGCGAACACCGTCGGGAACAGGAAGATCGCCAGGAACGACGGCAGCTTCACGAACATGTAGGCGAAGCCGCTGGCGGTGCCGCGATATTTCGGCTTGGCGACCATGGTCGGGATCGTCATGCAGTTCGACGCGTCCCAATAATGGCCCCACAGCATCGCGGCGGCCGCGAACGGCAGCAGGATCTTGTTGTCGGTGTAGAGCGCGAAGGCCGCGACCAGCAGCGAGGCCAGCACGATCGAGAAGCCGGCGATCGCGATGCCGCGGTGGCCGATCTTCGGCGTCAGCAGCGGCCCGACCCAGCCGGACAGTGCGGCGAAGGAGAACAGCGCCATCGTCACCAGGTTGATGCCGAGCACGCTCGACACGCCGACCATCACGAACAGCACCGGCAAATAGAACGCGAAGGTCGAGAACTCGCTCGCCTGGGTGAAACAGGCGATCCAGCCGTAGACCGTGGCGCGCCAGCGGATCGGATCCTTCTTGAGGTCGGCGAGGAACGCACGCGTGCTGGTCTTCGGAACAACCACATCCTGATCCGGTAGCATGTCGAGATTGTCGTTGAACATCTCGCGCGCGACCCGCTTGGCCTCGCGATAGCGCCCCTTCTGCACCAGCCACACCGCCGTCTCCGGCACGTCGTGGCGCATCAGGAGGATGATCAGCGCCGGCACCGCGCCGAGGCCGAGCGTCACGCGCCACAGCATCTCGTGCTGCATGTCGATCAAGAGGAAGATCACGATGACGCCGATGGTGAGGACCTCGCCGACGGCGAACATGAACTGCCAGCGGTTGCCCATGACCTCGCGCTCGCCCTTGGCCATGGATTCCATGATGTAGGTGTAGCCGGTCGAGATGTCCGAGCCGAGCGGGATGCCAAGCAGGAAGCGGATCACGATGAGCCAGGTGACGTCAGGCACGAAGGCCTGCGCCAGCGCCAGCACGATGAACATCACCATCGTCACCAGGAACATGACGCGGCGGCCGATCTTGTCGGACAGCCAGCCGCCCAGCAGCGCGCCGATCAGGGCCCCGCCCTGCGTGCCCGCCGCGGCGAGGCCCAGCATCAGCGCCGTGGGATTGTACTGCTCCTTGATGAAGATCAGCACGAAGGCGATCGAATAGAGGTCCCAGGCTTCGACCAGGATCGAGGCCATCATCAGCCAGCCGACCTTGTTGCCCTTGGGGCTGTAGTTCGTGATGAGGTAGCGGACCGCGGCTTCGTTCGCGGTCGGTTGTGGCATCGCCATCGTTGTCATGCTTGGTCCTCTTTTCAAAACTCGCTACGTGCCGAGCAGCGGCTCGATGCTGCAATCGAGCAGGCGCGGGTCGATCCCCGCTTCCATGCCCGTGAATATCTCGCCCATGTAGTCGATCAGCCCATCGCTCGCCTTCACAGCGTCGTCGACGCGCCGGCTGGCCACCGCGGCGAGAATGGCGAGATGACGATCGATCGTGCCCGACAGATCGGCCTGCCCCGGCATGAAGCGGTGGTGGATGTAGCCGATGCGCCGGTACAGCGTGTGCAGCGGCCGCAGCGTGTGCACCAGGAACGGCTCGCCGGCGGCTTCCAGCACCAGCGCGTCGATGCGGCGGTCGATGTGGTTGAATTCGTCGAGGGTGAGGCTGGCGCGGCGCTCGCGCAGGAGACGTTCGATGTGCAGCGCCTGATTGCGATGCGAGAGGCTGGCGCGATCGGCCGCAAGGCGGATCACGAAACGCTCCATGTCGCGGCGCAAGGCCAGCAGCATGCGTTCGCGCGCAAGATCGATCGGCGCAATGTGCAGTCCGTGGCGCGGACGGATGATGATGAGCGTATCGGCGGAGAGACGATTGACGGCGTGGTGCACCGGCGTGCGCCCGAAGCCGGTGATCTGCTGCAATTCCAGCATGGTCATGAACTGACCGGGCTTGAGCTCGCAATGAACGAGCAGCTCCTCGATCCTCTGATAGGCCAGCTCGAAGAAGTTGAGACGGTTGCGCCGGGAGGGCCTGCTCTCGCCGTCCTCGTCGCTTCTCACCACTTCGAGCGCGCGCTTGCGCCGTGCCATGTTGTCCTCCCCTGCCACCCTGCTCGCGCGATCGAGCGGCGGCATATTTGTGACATCCTTAAAACATGTTGTGATATATTACAAGCGGGCGTATGACTGCCCGCCGAGATCGCCGGTTTTGACCGGCATAGACACGAACAACAAGACGGGCGCGAGGCGCCTTATCATGGGAGGACTGTTGCAGTGAAGATCACGTCGATCGAGACCCTGCGCACCGAGGAATTCTCCAACGTCATCTGGGTACGAATCCACACCGACACCGGCGTGATCGGGCTCGGCGAGACCTTCTACGGCGCGGGCGCGGTCGAGGCGCAGATTCACGATACCTTTGCGGGCCGCCTGCTCGGCCGCAATCCCCTGCACATCGAAGCGATCCACCGCGACATGCTGAACCTGCCGATGGCGCAGTCCTCCACCGGCGTCGAGTATCGCGCGGCCTCCGCGATCGACATCGCGCTGTGGGACCTGTTCGGCAAGGTCTGCAATCAGCCGGTGCACCAGATGCTCGGCGGCCTCTGCCGCGACAAGCAGCGCATCTACAACACCTGCGCCGGCACGCAATATGTCCGCTCGACCAACATCAGCCCGGTCTCGAATTGGAATCTCGGCGCCGCCAAGGGCCCCTATGAAGATCTCGACGGCTTCATGAACCGCGCCGATGCGCTGGCCGAAAGCCTGCTGGAGAGCGGCATCTCCGCGATGAAGATCTGGCCGTTCGATCCGGCGGCGCAGGAAAACAAGGGCCTCTACATCACGGCAGCCCAGATGAAGCAGGCGATCGAGCCGTTCGAGAAGATCCGCAAAGCGGTCGGCGACAAGATGGAGATCATGGTCGAGCTCCACTCGCTGTGGAACCTGCCGACCGCCAAGCAGATCGCGCGCGCGCTCGAGCCGTACAAGCCGACCTGGTACGAAGACCCGATCCGCATGAACTCGCCGCAGGCGCTGGCCGAATACGCCCGCTCGACCGACGTCTGGGTCTGCGCCAGCGAGACGCTGGGCTCGCGCTTTCCCTACAAGGACATGCTCGACCGCGACGCCATGCATGTGGTCATGGCGGATCTGTGCTGGACCGGCGGTCTCACCGAGGGCCGCAAGATCGCGGCGATGGCCGAGACCTATCACCGGCCCTTCGCGCCGCACGATTGCATCGGCCCGATCGGCTTCATCGCCGCCATCCACATGTCGTTCAGCCAGCCCAACACGCTGATCCAGGAATCGGTGCGCGCCTTCTACAAAGGCTGGTACAATGAGCTCGTCACCACGATGCCCGTGATCAAGGACGGTTTTGTCTATCCGATGGAAGGCCCCGGTCTCGGCGTGGACCTCCTGCCCGCCGTATTCGACCGCTCCGATCTCACCGTGCGTCGCTCCAACGCCTAAGGACTTTCTGACATGAGCACCTCTCTTTTCGATCTTTCCGGCCGCACCGCGCTCGTGACCGGCTCCTCCCGCGGCCTCGGCCGCGCCATCGCCGAGGGCATGGCCAAGGCCGGCGCGAAGATCATCGTCAACGGCGTCGATCCCAAGCGAGTCGAGCAGGCCGTCGCCGAGTTTCGCGCCGCCGGGCATCAGGCCGAAGGCGCAGCCTTCAACGTCACCGACGAGCCCGCCATCGTCGCGGCGTTCAACGACTTCGACAAGAAGAACATCGCGGTCGACATCGTCGTCAACAATGCCGGCATCCAGCACCGCAAGCCGCTGGTGGAGTTCACCACCGACGAATGGCGCAAGGTGATCGAGACCAACCTGACCAGCGCCTTCGTGATCGGCCGCGAGGCGGCCAAGCGCATGATCCCGCGCAAGCACGGCAAGATCATCAATATCGGCTCGCTCGGCAGCGAGCTCGCGCGCCCGACCATCGCGCCCTACACCGCGGCCAAGGGCGGCATCAAGAATCTCACCCGCTCGATGGCGGTGGAATGGGCCCAGCACGGCATCACGGCCAATGCGATCGGTCCCGGCTACATGCTGACCGACATGAACGAGGCGCTGGTCAACAACACCGATTTCAACAACTGGCTGATGGGCCGCATCCCCTCCAAGCGCTGGGGCAAGCCGGACGAGCTGGTCGGTGCCGCGATCTTCCTGGCGTCGGACGCCTCGACCTACGTCAACGGCCAGATCATCTATGTCGATGGCGGCATGATCGCCGCGATGTGATCCGCGAACCAGGAGCAAGCCATGCGCGCCGTCGTCATCCACGCCCCGAAAGATCTGCGGATCGACAACTATCCCGATCCGGCGCCCGGCCCGGGCGAAGTCCGCGTCAAGATCGCCAATGGCGGCATCTGCGGCTCCGACCTGCACTATTACCATCACGGCGGCTTCGGCGTCGTCCGCATCCAGCAACCGATGGCGCTAGGGCACGAGATCGCCGGCGTGGTCGCGGCCGTCGGTGACGGCGTCACCAGCGTGAAAACAGGCACGCGCGTTGCCGTCAATCCGAGCAGACCGTGCGGCCAATGCCTGCATTGCCAGGAAGGCATGCGCAACCAATGCCTCGACATGCGCTTCCTCGGCAGCGCGATGCGCTTTCCTCACGTGCAAGGCGGCTTTCGCGAGTTCATCACGGTCGATGCCACGCAAGCGGTGCCGATCGCCGACAAGCTCTCGTTGGCGGAAGCTGCGGTCGCCGAACCGCTCGCGGTGTGCCTGCATGCCGGCAAGCAGGCCGGCCCCCTGCTCGGCAAGCGCGTGCTGATCACGGGCTGCGGCCCGATCGGCGCGCTGATGATTTTGGTCTCGCGCTTCGGCGGCGCGTCCGAGATCGTGGTGACCGATGTGGCCGAGGCGCCGCTCGCGGTCGCGAGAAAACTCGGCGCGACGCATGCCATCAATGTCGCGGCCGATGCCACGGCGCTCGATCCCTGGCGCGCCGGCAAGGGCGTGTTCGACACGCTGTTCGAAGCCTCCGGCAATCAGGCGGCGCTGCGCACTGCGCTCGACGTGCTCCGCCCGGGTGCGACGCTGGTGCAGCTCGGTCTCGGCGGCGAGATGACGCTGCCGATCAATTCCATCGTCGCCAAGGAATTGCAGCTCCGCGGCACCTTCCGCTTCGATCCCGAGTTCGAGCTGGCGGTGCGGCTGATGGGCGAAGGCCTGATCGACGTGAAGCCGCTGATCACGGCCACCATGCCGTTCGAGAACGCGGTCGCCGCCTTCGAGCTTGCCAGCGACCGCTCACAGTCGATGAAGGTGCAGCTTACTTTCTAATTGCGCCCTCGGCCTGCTGGCTCTCGATCAGCCGGTCGCTGACCAGCCGCACGGCGCCCCGTTTCCACGAATAGTCCGCGCCGAGGCGCAGGCCGCTGTCGCCGCGCGCCAGCACCGCGCCGGTGCGGGCATCACGCAGCTGGAAGCCGAGCGTGTATTCGGTGCGGCTGACCCGCCGCACCACGCCGATCAGCGATTGATCCGCGCCGAGCTCTTTCGCAATCGCCGCCTCGCAGCCGCCGCAGTCGCGTAACGCGCGCGCCTTCACCGCCTCGCCGCTCGCGCTGCCGATTTCGACGATGCGGTAGCGGCCGGACTGGCCGAGCACGTCACGCACGCCGCCGGTGGTCTCGGCGAGGTACGATGCGTCTGAACCGGCCAAGGTGCTCCCAGATGCGGCCGTCATGTCCTCGAGCTCGAAATCGAACACGGCGAGCGCGACCGGCGCGGGCGTGCCGAGCGCCGCGATGACCTCGCGGGCGAGGAACGCCTCGGCACGGTCCCAGGCTTCGTCGTTGTCGCCGCGGAACGTGTAGAGCTTCTCGAACAGGACCTTCTTGGCCGCGGTATCGATCACGGCGACCCGCGCCCATTGCACCAGCGTGCTCGTCTTCTGGACGCCGCCGACGACCTTGAATTTTGCATCGGCTTGCCCGGCGGGCGTGAGCTGATAGCGCTTGTCCGCCCCGACATCCCGTCGCAGCGCGACCATGAACGCGCCCAGCCGCTTCTCGTGGACGGCGGTCTGGTCGACCGGCTCGCCGGACGTATCCAGATACTGGAAATCCTCGATCGACACGCCGGCCGGTGCCGCGGCGGCCGCCTCGGTGCCCGCGCCGGCAGGCCGGACACCCACGAGGACAGCAAGGAGAAAAGCAGGGAGGATCAACCGGGAGAGGTACATGAGCGGAGCCTCGCAGATGGAGCGATCGGCAAATCTCGGCAGCAGCCCTACACCCTGCAACGGGGCCCGTCCCGGCGAGCGCCGGGAAAATTTCACGTCGTTGCACTGCGGTAACGCGTAGCGCTTTGCGCGGCTGGCGTTCTGCCGTTTAATGCGGCGGCGACAAACCTGTTCGCGCTAGGTGCTGCCCGATGTGGAACCGCCCGAGATTCGATCTCAAGGTCCGTCTGACGTTGCGCGTGGCCGCCATAACGGCCGCCTGCTTCGCCGCAATCTCCGCCTATTTCCTGATCGCGGCCGAACGCGCGGTGCACACGCGCATCGACGGCATCGCCGCGATCGTGGCGAAGTCGCTGGAGCTGCAGCAGGGCAAGATCCAGTGGGTGGCCGGCCCGCGCGACTTTCCGAACCTCGATCCCGTCGCCGCCTATGTGATGACGCCCGGCCTGTGTCTGGCATTCCGTGGACCGAGCGGCGAGATGCTGCAGCGGTTCTGCAGCGGTGCGCCTGCCCCGGAGAGCCCGTCGCCGCAGGTCTTCGCGGCCTTCTATCGCAGCCTGTTCGACCCCGGCCGCGAAGCGGCACGGCCCGTGATCGTGCGCGGCGCCAAGCTCGGCGAGACCGTGGTCTCGGTCGATCCGGCCGTGCAGACGGCGGAGGCCTGGCACGAGGCCGGCCGCCTGATGATTGCGCTTGCGATCGCGCTGCCGCTGCTGTGCTTGCTGGTCTACGCCGCGCTGGCGCGCGCGCTGCGCCCGACCCGCCTGATCCGCAACGGCCTCGAGCGGATCGCCGCCAACGACCTCTCGGCGCGGCTGCCGCCGTTCGATCTGGCCGAACTCTCCGCGATCCGCGACGGCTTCAACCATCTCGCCGAAAGCCTCGATAATGCGCTCGCCGAGCGCAGCGAGCTGACGCGCAAGCTGATCGCGCTCCAGGACGACGAGCGCCGCCATCTGGCGCGTGAGCTGCACGACGAGTTCGGCCAGTCGCTGGCCGCCATCCGCGCGCTGGCCTCCTCCGCCCGCCAGAGCGCCGCGCAGGACTGCCCCGCTTTGCTCGGCGAATGCGACGGTATCGCGCGGACCGCGACCAGCATGATGGAGACGCTGCGCGGCGCGCTGTTCCGGCTGCGCCCGCCCGACGTCGAGGAGCTCGGGCTGGTGGCGAGCCTGGAAGGCCTCGTCGCGGGCTGGAACGGACGCAGCCGCGGCGAGACGCGCTTTTCGATCCATTTCGACGGCGCGGTCGAGACCCTGCCCGCCGCGATCAGCGCCAACCTCTACCGCATCGTGCAGGAGGCGCTGACCAACGCCGCCAAGCACGCCGGGGCCACCAAGGTGGACCTGCATTTGACGATGGCGGCAGACGAGATCGCGCTTGCCATCGACGACGATGGCCGGCCGAACGATGCCTCCAGCAAATCCGGCATGGGCCTGCTCGGCATGCGCGAGCGCGTTGCGGCCTTGCGCGGCCGGATGAGCTTCGAAGTCGGCGCCAACGGCGGCTCGGCGCTGCGCGTCGTCATTCCGCTCACCGCCGCCGAGCGGCAGGCGCTGGAGCATGCGGCATGAGCGCGGCCGATGCCTCCATCCTGCTGGTCGACGACCATTCCGTGGTCCGCGAGGGCTATCGCTCCGTACTCCAGAAGCAGCCGGGCCTGCGCGTCATCGCCGAAGCCGCTGACGGCGCAGAGGCCTACCGGCTGTACAAATCCGAGGCGCCCGACCTCGTCATCATGGATCTGAGCATGCCCGGCATCGGCGGCATCGAGGCCGTCAGGCGGATCAGGCAATGGGACAAGGGCGCCAGGATCCTCATCTTCACCATGCATCAGAATGCGGGCTTCGCCGTGCAGGCGATCCGCGCCGGCGCCAGGGGTTACGTCACCAAGACCAGCCCGCCGGAAACGCTGGTACGGGCCGTGATGGACGTGCTCGCCGGCAAGATCGCCATCAGCCCCGACATCGACCACGAGCTGGCGCTGAGCCGGCTCGGCGGCGAAAGCTCGGCCGCCGACGTCCTCACCGCGCGCGAGTTCGAGGTGATGCGGCTGCTGCTCGCGGAGCGGACGACGGAGGAGATTGCAGAAACGCTGCATGTCAGCCCGAAGACGGTGGCGAACCTGCATTCCCTGATCAAGGACAAGCTCGGCGTCGGCTCCGACATCGAGCTGGTCCGCCTCGCCTTGCGCCAGGGACTGTTGACCGAGCCGGATCTCGGCGAAGCGTGATAGACCCCGAGAAGCGGTCGATTATTCGCGCGCGACCACCTGGTCCAGCCACGCGCAGTTGAGCGGCGGCACGCGGGGATCAGCGACGCGAACGCCGCGCGCTGCCGCATCGAGCCGCATGTCGCGCAGGCGCTTGCGCTGCTCCTCCGGCATATGCAGCCGCTCGTGGCCCCACAGCGACGGGCCGTCGAAGGTCTCGTGCGGTTGCCAGGTCTCGGGATCGATGACGCGCGCACCCCAGCCATATTCGATGAAGAACCCGGACGGCGTATTCACGTAGAACGAGGTCATGTGGTCGTTGGTGTGCCGGCCCAGCGTATAGGCGATACGGCCCTCGTCCAGCTGCGCGAGGTCGTAGCCCTGACCGACATCGTCGAGGCTGCCGAGCTCGACCATGAAATGATGCATCGCCTTGCGCCCCGAGCCGACCATCGCAAAGCTGTGGTGGCGGCCGTTGACGTGGAAGAAATACAGCCCATAGGGCTTCAGCCCGAAATCCGAGACGTGGAAGCCGAGCAGGTCGCGGTAGAACGGCAAAAGCGGCTCGACATCCTCCACGTTGAGCACGACATGCCCCATGCCGAGCGCGCCGGTACGGAAGCCCGAGATCGGTCGGCTCGGCTTGAACGGCTCGCTCGCAAGCTCCGGCTTGCAGAAGGCCTCGAGCCAGTTGCCGGCGGGATCGACGAACGCGATCAGTTCGGCGACATGCCGCTCGTCGGCCAGCGCGCGCGAGCCGCGCGTCACCTTGACGCCGTGGGTTTCGAGCCGTCCCGCCAATTGATCCAGCTCTGCCATGGATGGAACTTCCCAGCCCATCACTGCAAGGCCGGCGTCGCTACTGCCGTCGACGATCAGCCGCTGCTTGCGATCGTCCATGCGGAACGCGCGCATCTTGCCGCCGCGATCGACCTGCTGCATGCCGAGCAGCCCCGTCGCCATCCGGCCCCACTGATCGAGCTGCGATGAGTTGATCCCGATATAACCGAGCGCGGTGATTTCCATCGAATTCCTCCCGAAGGCATCGCGTGTGCCGCAATGCGGCGAACTTGATACCGGCTGCGCACGATTCTACGGTGGCGTTCCGCAATCGCTTCGCGTTCGCAACGATAATCGCGGGACCGTGCGCCACAAGGGAGGAAATGCGAAGTGTCCAAGGAGCGGACGGGGACGGGCGCACCACGGCAGTCGGAAGGCGTCCGCGCCTTTAAGCGCGGACTTGACGTGCTGCGAGAGGTCAATCGCTCGGGCGGCATCCGTGCCGGCGACGTTGCTCGCGCGCTCGACCTGCCCCGCCCGACCGTCTATCGCCTGCTCGAAACCCTGGAGGAACTTGGCTATATCGCGCGCAGCGCCAGCGACGACCGTTTTCGCGTCACCCGGCGCGCGCTGAGCCTCGGCGATGGCTACGACCCCGGCGTGGTGATCTGCCAGGCGGCAGCGCCTTATCTTGCCGAACTCAGCAAGACCCTGGTCTGGCCCGTCGATCTCTCGACTTATGAGAACGCCGCGATGGTGGTGCAGGAAACCACCCATTCGCGCAGCCCGCTCTCGATCGACCGCGGCATGATCGGCAAGCGTCTGCCGATGCTGCGAACCTCTGCCGGGCGCGCGTATCTCGCCGCCTGCCCGGCGCGCGAGCGCGACCTCATCGTCAATCATCTGCGCCGGATCGACGAGGCCGACGACCGCCCCTTTCTCGACGAAGCCCGCCTCGACCGCATGATTGCCGAGACTGCCCGGCGCGGTTACGCGATCCGCAGCGAGGGCGAGTATAATCCCAAGACGGCTTCGATCGCCGTACCCATCGTCCGCGGCGGCGTCGTGTTCGGTTGCATCTCCATCATCTGGATTCGCTCGGCACTGGGGATCGAGGAGGCAATTGCGCAATTTGCAGCGCAGCTTCAGGAGACGGCCGCGGCCATCCCGGTCGAGGTCTAGACTCCGTCCGTCCGCTGGGCGGACACTTGGCGCGGCGGCGTTGATGCTGCGGCGCGGCTTGGGGAAGAGATAGCCCCATGCAAGATAAATCCGCCCCCGAAGAATTTGATGTCGTGATCGTCGGCCGCGGGCCGGTTGGTGCGACACTTGCCAATCTGCTCGGCCTCCGCGGCGTGCGGACACTGGTGCTGGAGCGCGAGACGCAGACCTATCATCTGCCGCGCGCGGTGCATTTCGACGACGAATGCATGCGCGTCTTCCAGACCGTCGGTCTTGCCGACGCGATCCTGCCGCATGTCATCCTGAGCCCCGGCATGCTCTTCCTCGACGCCAACGGCAAGATGTTGCTGGATTGGTCGCGCCCGCAGACGCTGACGCCGATGGGCTGGCATCTCAGCTACCGCTTTCACCAACCTGATCTTGAGGACGTGCTGATCGGCGGCCTCGCCCGCTGGCCGCACGTCACCTTGCGCAGCCGCTGCGACGTGTTCGCGCTGGACCAGGTCGAAGACGGCGTGCGCGTCCGCTACGAGGACCTCTCGAACGGGAAGCTCAGCGAGGTCCGCGCCGGCTATGTGATCGGCTGCGACGGCGCCCGCTCGCTGGTCCGCCGCTTCATCGGCTCCAGCATGGACGATCTCGGCTTCCACGAGCGCTGGTTGGTGATCGACGTGCTGCTCAAGCGCGCGCGCGACGATCTCGGCGACTACAGTCTCCAGCATTGCGATCCAAGGCGGCCGGCGACCTATGTGCGCGGCACCGGCACGCGGCGCCGCTGGGAGATCACGATCCTCCCGGACGAGGATTCTCAGGAGATCGCGCAACCGGCAAAGGTCTGGGACCTGCTGTCGCGCTGGATCACGCCTGATGATGCCGAGCTCGAACGCGCCGCGGTCTACACGTTTCATTCGGTCATCGCACGGCAATGGCGGAGCGGCCGATTGTTTCTTGCGGGCGATTCCGCGCACCAGACCCCGCCCTTCCTCGGCCAGGGCATGTGCGCCGGCATCCGCGATGCCGCCAACCTCGCCTGGAAGCTCGCCGCAATCATCCAGGGCGGCGCCGCACCCGATCTGCTCGACACCTACCAGAGCGAGCGCCAGCCGCATGTGCGCGAGTTCATCGAGCTCGCCATCCGTCTCGGCGGCGTGATCAACACCAAGGCGATCGAGGCCGGCCTTGCTGCCGGCGAAGCGCGCGAGAACGCGCCGGTCAAGCTGGACGTGAAGAAGCCCCTGCTCGGCCCCGGGCTCACGTTCGGCGACCTGCCGCTCGCCGGCCATCTCGCACCGCAATTCATGCTGCGCGACGGAGGCCGCAGCGACGACCGGACCGGCTATCATCATGTGCTGCTCGTCGAGGCCGCGGCCGCACTGCCGTCGCGCCTGGCGCTGGCGCAGGCCGGGATCGAGATCCTCGCCGGCGACGACGCCGAAGGCGTCCGAGACTGGCTGCGCAAGCACGGCATCATCGCCGCACTGGTTCGTCCCGACCGTTACATCCGCGGCACCGCCCGCGACGAGCCCGAGCTCGAGCGACTCGTCGCCGCCGCCATTCCTGCAACCCAGATTCCCTTAACCCAAGCGCCGTCCGCGGCCTGATCGAACCCACTTTCAAGGACATCTCATGAAGCTGCTTTCTTTCATCGCCGACGGCCGCGCCTCTTTCGGTGCCGTCAAGGACAACGGCGTCGTCGATCTCGGCGCGCGCATGGCGCCCTGCGCCACGCTGCGGCAGTTGCTCGAAGCCGGTCGCCTTGGCGAGGCGGCAAAGATCGTCGCGTCCGCTGCGCCCGATCATCCGCTCGACAAAGTCACCTTCGCACCGGTGATCCCCGATCCCGGCAAGATCATCTGCGTCGGCCTGAACTACCGCGACCACGTCGCCGAGACCGGGCGCACCGTCACCGAGAAGCCGGCGCTGTTCGTGCGCTTTCCCTGCAGCCAGGTCGGCCATCTCCAGCCGATCGTGAAGCCCAAAGTGAGCGACGATTTCGATTATGAAGGCGAGCTCGCGCTGGTGATCGGCAAGCAAGGCCGGCACATCCCGGCTGGCCACGCGCTCGATCACATCGCCGGTTACTCCTGCTACAATGAAGGCAGCATCCGCGACTGGCAGCGCCACACCAGCCAGTTCCTTTCCGGAAAGACCTTTGCGGAGAGCGGCAGCTTCGGTCCGTGGCTGGTGACGACGGACGAGATTCCAGATCCGTCGAAGCTCACCTTGCGGACGCGCCTGAACGGCGCCGTCGTGCAGGACACTACCACCGACCTCCTGATCACGGGCATTCCCGAGCTGATCGCCTACATCTCCACGATCTGCCCGCTCGTTCCCGGCGACGTCATCGTCACCGGCACGCCCGGCGGCGTCGGCGCCAAGCGCACGCCGCCGCTGTGGATGCGTCCCGGCGATACCGTCGAGGTCGAGATCTCCGGCATCGGAACCTTGCGCAACACGGTCGTCGCCGAACCGGTCTGACCACGCCTTCGAGCAATCAAGAACGACAAGTCAGGAAACGCCATGGCCAACCTCCGTACGACGTCCGCCTCCACCTTGCTCATCACGCTGGCGCTCGCAGGCCCGCCTGCGCGCGCCGAGATCAAGGCCGATGCCATCCGCATCGGCGTGCTCACCGACATGAACGGCGTGTTCGCGACCGCGATGGGCCCGGGCTCGGTCGAGGCGGCACGGATGGCCGCGGAGGAGTTCGGCGGCAAGATCAACGGCAAGCCGATCGAGATCCTGCAGGCCGATCACCAGAACAAGCCGGATCTGGCGGCATCGCTCGCCCGCAAATGGTTCAGCGAAGGCGTCCAGGCGGTCGCCGACGGCGGCAGCTCCGGCGCGGCTCTCGCCGTGCAGGAGCTGGTGCGCGGCAACGGCAAGATCTTCCTCGTCTCCGGCGCCGGTGCCAACCAGCTCACCGATGAGGCCTGCGCGCCGACCAGCGTGCAGTGGACCCAGGACGCCTATTCCACGGCGACCGCCGTGGTCTCCGGCATCATGCAGACCAGCAAGGAGCCATGGTTCTTCATCACCGGCGACTATGCCTTCGGGCATTCGATCGAAGCGACCGCGCGCGCCCGTATCGGGGAGCTCGGCGGCAAGGTCGCCGGCAGCGTCAAGGCGCAGCTCGGCACGCCCGATTTCAGCTCATTCCTGCTGCAGGCACAGTCGTCGGGCGCCAAGATCCTCGCCATCAACGTCGCCGGCGACAACGCCACCGCCATCAAGCAGGCCGAGGAGTTCGGCCTCGCCGACCAGGGCATCAAGATCGTGCCGATGTCGTTCCAGAACGTCGACATCGAGTCGGTCGGGCTGAAGGCAACCCGCGGCGACCTCATCGTCACCTCGTTCTTCGAGGACGTCTCGCCGGCCGCGCGAAAATTCTCCGACGCCTTCTATGCGCGACGCAAGGCCATGCCCTCGCAGATCCAGGCAGGCGTCTATTCCGCCGTGCGTCACTATCTGCAGGCGATCAAGGACACCGATACCGACGACAGCGCCGCCGTGATGGCGAAGATGAAAGCGACGCCGGTGTCGGATGCCTATACGCCCCACGGCCGCATCCGCGAGGACCAGCGCATGGTGCACGATCTCTATCTGGTGCAGGTCAAGACACCCGCAGAGTCCAAAGGCCCGTGGGATTTCGTCAAGCTGGTCGCGACGATCCCGCCCGACCAGGCCTTCCGTCCGCTCGACCGCAGCAAGTGCAGCCTGGTGGGAAAGTAGTGCCGAGGCGTGGACTCGTGACTCCAGATCACACGCATTCGATGTCCGCCATGCTGAGAGGTATGACGTTTGCTTCTGACAATAGCGGACAATTCGGCGGGCGCCGCGGTAGGTCTGCGATGGGCCAAAAAGCGACTGTCGCATACCGTCTCTTGAACTGGAAGGAGAGGCCGCCTTGCAAACGGCATCTCCTTCGTGCGGGAAGGCGATAATGGATGAGAGATGTCGTCAAGACTTGATGAACGAGAGCAGGTCGGGGTTGAGGACATCCGCATGCGTGGTTAGCATGCCATGGGGGTAGCCGGGATAGGTCTTCAGCGATCCGTTCTTAAGCAAGTCGACCGCACGCGGCACGGAACTTGCGAACGGGACGACTTGATCAGCCTCGCCATGCATCACCAGCACCGGCACGGTGATCTTCTTGAGGTCTTCGGTATAATCTTCGAGCCAAGAGTCGACAGTCGCGTAGTGAGCGAGAGCACCGCCGGCCATGCCTTGGCGCCACCAGTTCGCAATGATTGCCTCCGAAGGCTTGGCCCCATCGAGGTTGTACCCGTAGAACGGATTCTCAGGGACGAAACGGTAAAATTCCGCCCGGTTGCCCAGCACGCCTGCCCGGATCGCTTCGAACCACGCCGGGAGTTGGCCGGACGCGTTGTTCTCGCTTCTGTACATGTTCGGCGTCAGTGAAGCGACCAGAACCGCCTTCGCGACGCGCTTCTGGTGGCGAGCGACATAGCGAGCCACCTCACCGCCACCTGTCGAGTGCCCAATGTGGATTGCGTCGCGCAGGTTGAGGTGTTCAGTCAGGGCCGCGAGGTCGTCAACCCAATGGTCCATGTCGTTGCCGGTGCTGGGCTGGTCGGACCGGCCGTGGCCGCGCCGGTCGTGGGCGATCACACGATACCCGTGATGAAGGAAGAACATCATCTGGGCATCCCAGTCGTCCGCTGTCAGCGGCCAGCCGTGGCTGAACACGATCGGCTGACCTGATCCCCAATCCTTGTAGAAGATGCTTACGCCGTCTGTAGTCGTGATCGTCGACATCGAGTCGCTCCATCTGCGCTGTTAGATCTTTGTTGAAAAGTTTGCGGACGGGGGTCTGAAAAAGCAGGCAGGCCCAAGCTGATCAGGCCACAGATCGCGCCCTTTGGCTTCCTGAAAGACACGATGTTCAGCGGCCTCGCCGGCAAGCCCTTGCCGTGCCAACACCCGATCGCCGACGCGTTATCGCCGGATCCGGCGCGGCGCTATTCGTCGCTCCTGCGCATTCGCGCGCGCTTCCCGCTAAATGAGGGTCGCCACTCTCGATCGCGCTGCAGAATTGTCGAGGCCGCACTGAATTGCGATCACGCCGTTCCTGTCGGCCTTGAGTGCTGGGATCACTTTGCTGAAGACGATACTATGCTTCGGCGAAGACATTGTTCGTTGTCCTTTTTTGGTTGAAGACTGCGTGACGGTAAATCTCCCTTTTGCCGATGACTAAGACCTTGTACGCTTGGAGCTATGCCTCAGAGATATACGAGGAACCATGGAACTCCGGCATCTGCGCTATTTCGTTGCCGTCGCTGAAGAAGGCAGCCTGCTGACTGCCGCCCAGCGCCGGCTGAACACCTCGCAGCCATCGCTGAGCCGGCAGATCCGCGATCTCGAATCCGAAGTCGGCGTTCAGTTGTTGGAGCGCCAGCCGCGCGGCGTAACGCTGACCGCAGCCGGACGAGTGTTTCTTGATCACGCGAGGCTGGCGCTGCTGCAGGTTCAGGCGGCTACGGAGGGAGCCCGGCAGACGGCGCAACCGCAAAAGCCCACCCTCTCCATGGGATTTCTCGTCGGGTTGGAGGTCATGTGGCTCCCCCAGCTTCTGCGTATCCTCCGCGAGGAAGCCCCCGATCTCCAGGTGACGCTCAGCACGCAATCGTCACCGGAACTTGCGCTCGCATTGATGCAGGGGAAGTTGGACATCGCTTTCCTCCGTCCTGAGAAAGACAATGAGGGCGTCGTCTTCAAACAGTTGGCGAAGGAGCCTTTGATCGCCGTGCTGCCGGCCGAACATCACCTGGCATCGCGCAAAAAGATTCGTCCCCAGGATCTCGCCCGCGAAATCTATGTCAGCTCGGCAAGAACGTCTCCGGTCTTGCAAGAGGTCATCCAGAACTACGCAGCTCGGGTCGGGATTACTCTGAACGCGAAGTACGAAGGCGAGAACATATCATCGGCCATGTCACTCGTGGCTTCCACGGGCGGAATCAGCCTCGTACCCCTCTATGCGCAGAACATGCTGGCACCAAACGTCGTCGCTAGAGCACTTGACGGCGGCACGCCAACAGTCGAGTTGGCCCTGGGATACAATCGGGAAAATCCGTCGCCCTTGCTGCGTCGGCTGCTATCCCGTGCGGATGAATTGGTCGCAAACGTGCAAAATCAGAGCATCATTCGCTATGTTGAAGCCCAATAGGTGGCGGCACGAAGCCTGATCCGGAAAAGTGCGCAACCCTACGCCAGATACTGCGCCAGATAGCCTTCCATCGCATACAGCGCGCAGAGCGCGAGGCTCGACCACACCGCGGCGCTGAAATACAGGAACATCCAGGTCAGCTCGCCCTTCCAATGCGCGATGTCGTGGGTCACCACCCAGCGCGTCGAGACGTCGTGCAGGCCTTCGAGGAAGCCCAGGAACGTGTTGCCCTCGGCGTGCCCGGCCCGCCAGCGGCTGAGATACATCGGCACGTCGACGGTGACGAGGAAGGCGAGGAAGCAGGCGATGCCGACGATGCCTGACATCAGCGCCCAGCGCACCACGCCCTGGAATTCCGGCATCAGGCGGCACAGCGCGATGCCGGCGAGGAAGAAGGTCACCGCCCACAGCGAGTTCTCGATCGCGTTGTAGAGGAAGTTGGTCGTCACCACCGCGTACCAGGAGAAGCACTCCGCGATGATGATGATCGGCACGATGACGAGCGCGATGTTCACCGCGGTCTCGGCGCCCGTCATCTTGCCGAGCTGATGCAGGATGATGGCCCATTGCGCGACGAAGCAGAGCTCGGCCACGGTCGCGACCGTGCGGCCGACGACGACGCTCGACAGCCAGGTGTCAAACAGGCAGATGCGCTGCACGTCGGCGCGCGGCAGGAACGAGCGGAACGCGCAGCCGAACACGTAGCCGGCGCACAGCAGGAACATCAGCCCGATGTCAGAGCCGCCGCTGAGGCTGCCCGCAGGCGTCGGGTAGAATTCGCGGTACAGCATGAACCACACCAGGATGTTGGCGCCGCTCACGAGCGTGAGGGATCCCCACCACCACGCGAGGGGATTTGACCGCGCCTGCCACTGCAACATGAACCGCTCCGCAAATTATCGATCTGACATGTCGTCGTAATAATCCTGTCACAACACGACATGCAATCACGACAAAAATCTGTGTGTGCGGCCCGGTCCGGCGCGTCCTTCAACGAAAACGTCGACGCGATATCGGTGTCCACATATCGGACAATTTCGCCGATGTTGTCGAATTTATTGGACAGAAGTAATTTGACCGTCTGATATTCGTGGATGGCCCCGAGAGATTCATCCAAACCGCGACATCCGCTCTCCTCCGCCGCCGCAGTGCTGGCGGACAGTGTCGATGACGCCGCCTTCGCAACGACACTGGCAAAGGGACTCGTCGTGCTCGAGGCGTTCAAGGCCGGGAGCACGCTCCTGGGTAACATGGAGCTGTCGGCGTTGACGGGCATCCCGCGGCCGACGGTGGCGCGGCTGACGCACACGCTGGCCGAGCTCGGCTACCTCCGCTACGACGCCGAGCGCGCCAAGTACCGCGTCGCTGCGCGGGCACTGCGGATCGCGCATCCTCTGCTTGCCGGGATGCAATTCCGCCAGATGGCGCGGCCCATGATGCAGGAGCTGGCGCTCAGCGTCCGCGGCACGGTCTCGATCGGCCTGCTCGACGCCACCTCGATGATCTATGTCGAGACCGCGCGCTCCGGCGATGTCGGACCGCACGCGCCCGACATCGGCATGCCGATTCCCGTGGTGATGACCGCCATGGGACGCGCCGCGGCGGCGACCTTGCCGCCAGCCGATGCAGACCGGCTCGAGCGGAACATCGGTGCTGAAGACCCCGAGCTGTGGTCGGCCTTTCGCGACAAATACCGGGCCGGGATCGCGCAATGCAAAAGCCGCGGCTTCTGCACCTGCTGGGGCGAGTACATGGCCTCCATCCATGCCGTCGCCGCGCCGCTGTTTCACGCCAGCGAATCGAAGCAGTCGTTCTCGATCAATTGCGGGATCCCCGCGTTCCGGCTCCAGCCGGGCCAGTTGGAGGGCGAGATCGGTCCGCGCATCGCGGCGCTCGCCGACAGCATCCGCGCCATCGTCGGGCAGGCAGAGTCCGCGCCGCCGCGCAAGACCAAGAAGATCACAAGCGCCGGAAAATGACATGGCTGGACCGCTCGAGGGACTGAAAGTTCTCGACATCGCAACGATCATTGCAGCGCCGTTCGCAGCAACGCTGCTGGCCGACTACGGCGCCGAGGTGCTCAAGATCGAGATGCCCGGAAACGGCGACGGCGTAAGGTCGTTTCCGCCGTTCAAGTACGGCAAGCCGCTGTGGTGGAAGGCGGCCAACCGCAACAAGAAGTTCGCCACGCTCGATCTGCGCACCGGGGAAGGACTTGCGCTGTTCAAGCAGCTGCTTCCGCGCTTCGACGTGCTGATCGAGAATTTCCGTCCCGGAACGCTCGATCGCTGGGGCTTGCCTAAGGAGGTGCTGTGGGCGATCCAGCCGCGCCTCGTGATCCTGCGCGCCACCGCCTTCGGGCAGGATGGGCCCTATCGCGAGCGACCCGGCTTTGCCCGCATCTTCGAGGCCATGGGCGGGCTTACCTACATCACAGGCGAGAGCGACGGCGAACCGACCCATCCGGGATACCCGATCGGGGATTCGATCGGCGGCCTGTTCGGCGCCGTCGGCGTGCTCGCGGCGCTGTGGAAACGGGCGCGCGACCCGAATGCGCCCGGCGAGGAGATCGATCTTTCGCTGACTGAGGCAACCTTCCGCCTGCTCGACGTCCTCGCCATCGAGCACGACCAGCTCGGCACCGTTCGCAGCCGGATCGGCAATTCCAACGGCTATTCGGCGCCGGCCGCCGTGTTTCGCACCAGCGACGATCATTGGGTGACGCTGGCAGGTTCGACCAACGCACTGTTTGCCGCGAACTGCCGGGCAATCGAGCGCCCCGACCTGATCACCGATCCGCGCTTCGCCAGCAACGACCGGCGCGTCAGGCACGCCGCCGAGCTCAACGACATCTTCGCCGGCTGGTGCGCAGCCCATCCCCTCGAGGAGGTCCTCGCGCGATTCAATGCAGCGCAAGGCACGCTCGCCCCGATCTATTCGATCGACCAGATCGCGAGCGATCCGCAAGTGAAGGCGCGCGAGGTGATCACCCGCGTTGCCGACAAGCATTTCGGCACCGTCGCCATGACCAATGTCGTTCCGCGTTTCACCAATGATCCCGCGCGATTGCGTCACGCCGCCGGCGACGTCGGCGAGGACAATGACGAGGTGTTTCGAAACTGGCTCGGCCTTTCGGACCAGGAGATCGAAAGGCTCACCGCGCGAAAGGTGATCTGAAATTGACAAGAAGACCAACAATAAAAAGGGAGGAAGAAAACAGTGACATCATTCAAGGTCACCCGCCGAACCCTGCTGGGCACGCTCGCAGGCGGGCTCGCCGCCGGCTCGGGCCTGACGGCCCAGGCCGAGGATGCATGGCCCTCGCGCATGGTGCGGCTGATCTCGCCCTACGGGCCCGGTGGCTCCAACGACATCTCGTTGCGACTGCTCGCCGAAGAGTTCGGCCGCAGTCTCCGTCAGCAGTTCATCGTCGAGAACAAGCCCGGTGCCGGCACCCGCATCGCCAACGACATGGTCGCCCATGCATCGGGCGACGGCTACACCATTCTCTATGTCGCGGCTCCCTACGCAACCGCCGAGGCGCTGTTCGGCAAGCTGACTTATGACCGCGGGGATCTGCAGCCGGTGGCGATGGTCGTGGTCGCGCCGCTCTTCCTCATCATCAGCGCCGACGCGCCGTTCAAGACGCTCCCCGAACTGATCGCCTACGGCAAGTCGAAACCGGACGGGCTGACCTTCGCGTCTCCCGGCGCCGGCTCGCAGCCGCACCTTGCCGGAGAGCTCCTGTTTCGCGACGCCGGTGTCAAGGGTCTCAACATTCCGTTCCGGGGCGATGCCGCGTCCTACACCGAGCTGCTTGCCGGCCGCGTCGATGCCACGCTGACGGCGCTGCCGACCGCCCTGCCCTACATCCAGAGCGGCAAGTTCACCGTGCTCGGCGTCGCCTCGCCCGAGCGCAGCGCGCTCTACCCGCAGGCGCCTACACTGCGCGAGCAGGGTTTTCCCAACGTCGCTGCCGCCGGCTGGTACGGCTTCATGGCGCCCGCCACGACGCCGCGCGCGATCGTCGACAGGTTTCAGGCCGAAGTCCTGCGCGCGCTCGCCGAGCCCGCGATCAAGGACAAGCTGACCGCCCAGGGCCTCGAAGTGCGTGCCGGCACCGCGGCCGAGTTCGGCCAGTTCATCGACGCCGAGACGCAGAAATGGACCAAGCTGATCCGCGACGCCGGTCTCAAGGGCGAATAGCAATCGGGAAGGACCGGACATGACGAGCACTCTTCTCAAACAGATCGCGGCCTCCGCACTGCTTCTCGTGCTGTCGAGCGCGGCAGCGCAGGCGCAGAAGACATACGATTCCGGCGCGTCCGACACGGCGATCAAGGTCGGTCAGACCGTGCCGCTCAGCGGCCCGGCCTCCGCCTATGCCGTGATCGGCAAGACCCAGGCCGCCTACATGAAGATGATCAACGACCAGGGCGGCGTGAACGGCCGCAAGGTCGAGCTGATCCAGTATGACGATGCCTATTCGCCGCCGAAGACCGTGGAGCAGACCCGCAGGCTGGTCGAAAGCGACGAGGTGCTGCTGACGTTCCAGATCATCGGCACCGCGCCGAACGTCGCCGTGCAGAAATATCTCAACGCCAGGAAGATCCCGCAGCTGTTTGCCGCGACTGGCGCGGCGCGCTTCACCGATCCCAAGAACTTTCCCTGGACTATGGGATTCAACCCCTCCTACCTCGTCGAAGGCCGCATCTACGCGCAATATCTGCTGAAGAACCATCCGAACGCGAAGATCGGCGTGCTCTACCAGAACGACGACCTCGGCAAGGATTATCTCGCCGGACTCAAGGCCGGCCTCGGCGACAAGGCGAAGATGATCGTGGCCGAGACATCCTATGAGATCACCGAGCCGACGATCGACTCGCAGATCCTGCGGCTGAAGGATGCCGGCGCCGACGTGCTGTTCAGCGCCACCACGCCGAAACAGGCGGCGCAGGCCATCAAGAAGGTCGCCGAGATCGGCTGGAAGCCGTTGCACATCATCGACATCAACGCCTCCTCGCTCAGCGCCGTGCTGAAGCCGGCAGGTCTGGACAATTCCAAGGGTGTCGTCAGCGTCGGTTACGTCAAGGATGCCGCCGATCCAGAATGGAAGGACGATCCCGGCATGAAGCGCTACCTCGCCTTCATGGCGAAATACTATCCCGACGGCGACAAGGATTCGAACCTGAACGTCTATGGGTACATCACCGCCCAGCTGCTGGTTCAGGTGCTGAAGCAATGCGGCGACGACCTCACTCGCGACAACGTGATGCGGCAGGCCGCCAGCCTCAAGAACGTCGAGCTCGACCTGACGCTGCCGGGGATCTCGGTCACGACCACCCCGACCGACTATCGCGTCAACAAGCAGTTCCAGATGGTGCAGTTCGACGGCCAGCGCTGGCAGAAGCTCGGCGACATCGTGACAGACGAAGCGAAAGAGTGAGGCGGCGACAGGCGCAATTCCGCTGCGGCGCTCATTGCCCTCCAGCGAGGCGGCTGCCGCTGCGGATGACATCGTCGCGTTGGCCGACATGGCGCTGATATTCGGAGATCGCGCGGTTGGCCATCCGGATCCGGTTCATCTGCCCCTCCTCGACCATCATGGTGATGCGCTGTGCCAGGAACACGCAGGCCTCGAACTCGTCGCCGATGGCGCCCGTCCGCGTGAGAAAGTTCCAGGCGATATCATAGGCCTGCTCGGCGGCGGGGTTGCGGTAGTCGCTGAAGATAATGTGCGCCATCACCGGCAAAGCCGCAGGCGCGCGATCGTTCCTGTGGCGAGCGCACTGCCGAGCTGAGGCCATAGAAAAACCACCGGCCGCTCTGGCGTGCCGGTGGTCCATATCGGCAGGGATTGCGTGGGGCTACGCCGCCTGGCGCTGATGCGACAGGAACTCCATGGTCACCTTATCGACATTGGAGTCGATCCAGGCGGCCATGCACCGAAGTTGACCTGCGATAGCACCGCCAACACCTTCGCCGACGCAGCTCCTCCACATCGACGCGCGTAGGAACGGTTGGCCGCGCGCGTGATTGGTCCGCCGTAACCTCAGGGAGAAGCAACATGCGTAAGACAATTCTGACGATCTTCACAGCAGCCGTGCTGGCTGGTGCTTCAGTCGGCGCAGCGGTCGCACAAGGTGCCGGCGGTGGTGCAGGTGGTGCCGGTGGTGGGGGAGGTGCAGGCGCCGGTGGCGCGGGTGCCGGAGCGGGAGCAGGTGCTGGCGGCAGCGGCGCTGCCGGAGGAAGCGGAAGCGCTGGCGACGGCTCCGGCGGCGGCAGTGGCGGAAGCACTCATACGCAACGCGGCGGGCAAGGCGCCTCCAGCGCTCCAGGCATGCGCAACGAGACCACTCCGCCGTCGAGCGGCACCACACCGCGCCGCTAGAGCATGATCCGGAAAAGTATGCGGCGGTTTTCCGGAAGGATCATGCTCAAACGATAAGCTAAAGCGCGATGAGGATTCATCCTGCTCTCATCGCGCTTTAGTTGCCTCGTCGATCGCGCTCCTGGGAAACCGATCCTTCGAGATGTACGAAAGCGCTCCCGGCGAATCCTTCGCCGGGAGCGCTTCTGTCTTCACCGCTTCATGCCCGCCACATAGGCCGCGAGCTTGTCCAGCGTCTGATAGCCATATTCGACGGCGCCGAAGCCAATCATGCCATCGCGCTGCGCGGTGCTCGAGGCCAGCTGGCGCATCATCAGCACGGTCTTGCCATTGCTCTGCTCGGCAAAGGTGACTGTGAAGCGGAACATGCCGGGATCCTCGTCCTGGTCGACGCCGTGATCCATCTCCATCAGCTGCGGCCGCTCGATGCGGCGGAAACGCATGCGGTTCGGATAGACCGTGCCGTCGGGGCCGATCATGTTGAAGCGCCAGACGCCGCCGACGCGTACGTCGATCTCGAAGGTCTCGATCTTGAATCCCTTCGGCCCGAACCATTGCGGCAGATGCTTCGGGTCGGACCACGCCTCGAACACCAGATCGCGCGGCGCGTCGATCACGCGTGACATCACGATCTCACGGTCGAGCGACCATTGCGATAGAGCGGGATTGGCAGAATTCGTCATCACTCGGAACCTTTCCGTTTGGTTGTTCGGGACGGCCGCCTGGCGGCCGCCCTCTCCTTCTCTTTCTTGAGCTTCATCACGTAGGCTTCGAACCGGTCGAGCCGCGCCTCCCAGATCGCGCGCTGTTGCTGGAACCAGTCCTCCGCACCGAGCAGCGCATCCGGGCTGAGGCGGCAGGTGCGCACGCGGCCGGATTTCTCCGACAGCACGAGCCCGCTCGTCTCCAGCACATGGATGTGTTTCATGAAGCTCGGCAGCGCCATGGCGAAGGGATCGGCGAGCTCGCCGACGGAGGCCTCGCCGGCACACAGCCGCATCACGATCGCCCGTCTGGTGGGATCGGCGAGCGCTGCGAAGACCTGATCGAGGCGGGGCGATTGGTTAGCCATGAAGCTAACTATAGAGCCGCCGGGTCGGATGTCAATAATTGTTAGCTCATAGGCTAAGTAATTTGATCGCTGGCCGCGAAGCGGAACCTGAAACGCGCAATTGTGAATTGGGCCGCCGGGCGCTTCCCGCTAAATGAGACCGGGGGCACCATTGCATCGTTCGTCAGGGCACGTGCCGTCTGTTGTCACATCATCATCGTTCACCCGGCGGGCGCTCGCCCGGGCCGCGCTTGTTCCCCTCGCGATCGCGTTTCGCCCACGCCGCGCCTCCGCGGATTCCGACATGATCGCGCAGATGCGCGACATCGTCGCGAGCGAGCTGGCGCCGACCGTGACGCCGGGCCGTGCGGGCGGCCTCGCCGCCGCCCTCTATGCCGGGCGCCATGTCGAATTCTTCAACTACGGTCTTGCCGATGACGCCGCCAAACGGAAGGTGACGCCGGACACGCTGTTCAACCTCGCGTCTCTAAGAAAACCGTTCGAAGCGACGCTGATCGCACTCGGCACGCTGCGCGGCGAGCTGCGGCTCGACGACCGCGTCCCTAAATATCTTCCCGAGCTCGACGGCGATTACATCCGCCGCGTCAGCGTCGGCGAGCTGGTCACGCACACCTCGGGGCTGTTGCTGCCGACCGACCATCCGCCCTGGCCGAACGATCAGTTCACGCGCGAGCAGTTCATCGCCATGCTGAACGCCTTCGCGCCGGCGCCCGGCGTCGCACCCGGCCGGCAGCGCATCTACACCCATGCCGGCTACGTGCTGCTTCAGCTCGTGCTCGAGCGCTGCTACGGCATGCCGATCGGCGCGTTGATCCAGCACCGCATTCTGCGCCCCCTCGCCATGGACGCCAGCTTCATCCCCGAGCGCGGCGCGGACAATCGCGCCGTCATGGACGGGGCCTGGATGCGGCGCGTGGTCCAGGGCTATTCCGACCAGGGCACGGCGGTCGGCCCAATCGGCGACCAGCAGAGCTATTTTGACTTTCCCGGCACCGGCCAGATGTTCTCCTCCGCCCGGGATCTTGCCACCTTCGCGGCGCCCTGCGTTGACGGCCGGGCGATCGATCCGAATCTGCGCGAGGCGCTGCGGATGACGCAGCGTGAGGTCTTCCGCGTCGACGACAAGTTCGGACAGGGCATGGCCTGGGAGACCGTGCGTCTGCCGGGCGTCACCGTCATCGACAAGCCCGGCGGCCTCAACAATGCGTCCGGCTATATCGGCCTCGTTCCGTCGCGGCGGATCGCCATCGTCCTGCTCGCCAACCGCGGCGAGTACCCGCACGAGATCGCGCGCTACAAGATCCTGCCCGCGCTGGCGCATCTGCTGGCATCGCACGCAGGCTGAGCTTCACAACAGAAAGCCTTTTCACAACAGAAAACCCCGGCCAGGCCGGGGCTTTCCACGTCAGGATCGGAACGGGATGCTCAGTATCTGGCGACGACCGGTCCGCCGAACTTGTAGTTCACGCCGACGCGCACGATGTTGGACTTGAGATCGACCGAATGGGTGAAGGTCTGGGCCGGCAACGCCACACCGACGTTGAAATTGTTGCTGGTCATGCTGCTGCGGCCAAGATCGACGTAAAGATATTCGGCCTTCAGCGACCAGCCGTTGCCCACGGCGTACTCACCGCCGACGCCTGCTGTCCAGCCGACGCGGGTGTCGCGGATCGCTCCGGACTCGGTCGCGCCAGCAAAGGTGTCGGTGAAGCTGAAGTTGCCCCTCACCTCGGCGATGGCGGCGCCGCCGGTGGCGTAAATCAGCCAGCTCGGCGTCGCGAGGAAGCCGATGCGGCCGCGAATGGTGGCGAGCCAATCGGCCGAGAGCGACGAATTGACCGTGAAGGTGGTCGGCGCGCAGCAGGGATACACGGCCGTGCTGCTCGCGCTGCCCTTGAAGCCGAAATAGTTGATGTCACCCTCGAGGCCGAGCACGGCGTTGTTGACCTGCCAGTTGTAGCCGGCGGTGAAGCCGCCGGTCACACCGGAGCTGTTGATGTGTTGGGCGCCGACCGTCCCGATGGCGGTCACGCTCGAATCGGCGAAATAGGCGGCCACCGGAAACAGCGTGGTGGTGGCGGGGTTCGCGCTGCCCCACTGCCCGCCAACATTGCCGCCGACGTAGAAGCCGGTCCAGTTATAGACTGGCGCCATCACCGGCGCCTTGGTGTAATGCGCCGCGAGGTCGGCCGCCTGAACGGATGCGGTACCCAGGACAACCGAGGCGGCCGCCAGCAAAAACTTCTTCATTCCAGTCTCCTTGCCCCACGCGATTGACCTCGCGCTTCGAATGCGCGCGGGTAAGAGGCAACCGGCGCAGTTAGGGCATAGGGCGTGCGCCACTGCTCGTCTTGGGCTGCGGCGAAGTTCGCAAGGACTGTGACGTAGTGTGCGCCTCGGATCGTGCGAACGGATGACGGGTGTGGCCGAGGAGCCACGCATCAACCACGACCGGCGGCGCGCAGCACACGCCCGTGTCGCACCACGACAAGCTCGCCAGACCGCGATTCGCGACCGCGCGCTTCAGACCGAGCGCGTCAACCCGCCGTCGACGCGGATGTTCTGGCCGGTGATGTAGGCCGCGCCGTCCGAGGCCAGGAACGAGACCGTCGCGGCGATCTCCTCGACCTTGCCGTAGCGCTTCATGGGCACGCTGTCGCGGCGCGCGTCCAGCTGCGGCAGGCTGTCGATCCAGCCGGGCAGGACGTTGTTCATGCGGATGTTGTCGGCGGCATGGGTGTCGGTGAAGATCTTGGTGAAGGCGGCAAGGCCGGCGCGGAACACCGCCGAGGTCGGGAACATCGCACTGGGCTCGAACGCCCAGGCGGTCGAGATGTTGATGATGGCGCCACCCTTTTGCGCCTGCATGATCGGCGTCACCAGCCGCGTCGGACGGATCACGTTGAGCAGATAGGTGTCGAGGCCGGTGTGCCACTGCTCGTCGGTAATCTCGGTGATCGGCGCACGCGGCCCGTGGCCGGCGCTGTTGACGAGCACGTCGATGCGTCCCCACTTCGCCATGGCGCCGTCGACGAGGCGCTTCAAATCGTCGTTCTCCTTGTTGGAGCCGGTGACGCCGAGCCCGCCGAGCTCGGCCGCCAGCGCCTCGCCCTTGCCGGAGGACGACAGGATTGCGACGCGAAACCCGTCGGCCGCCAGCCGCCGCGCAGCCCCTGCCCCCATGCCGCTGCCGCCGGCGGTAACGAGCGCAACCTTCTCTGCTGCCATGACCGATCATCCCTTCAGTTGAGGCGAGCCGCAGGCTCGGCCTATCATGAGGCCTTCTACAGCCAGACCTGTCGGCAGGTCCATGGTCGAAGGCATCCGTCATGAGCAACCCGAGATGAGTGATTTGCTGATCCGCAATCTGCGCCCCGAGGAGATCTCCTTGGCCATCGACTGGGCCGCGGCCGAGGGCTGGAATCCGGGCCACGGCGATGCCGCCTGCTTCGCGGTTCCCGACGCGCAAGGTTTCTTCGTCGGCGAGATCGACGGCGAGCCGGTCGCGACCGTCTCCTGCGTCAATTACGATGATCGCTTCGCCTTCCTCGGCTTCTACATCGTGCGCGATAGTTTTCGCGGCGCGGGCCATGGCCTGCGCATCTGGAACGCGGCGATCGCGCATGCGGGCGCACGCGTCATCGGGCTCGACGGCGTCGTGGCGCAACAGGACAATTACAGGAAATCCGGCTTCCAGCTGGCCTATGCCAACATCCGCTATGGCGGCGGCGTCGCCGCGCGCTCGAGGCCGCCCACTGACGTCGTGGCGCTCGACACGATTCCGTTTGCGCTCGTGGAAGCCGACGACGCCACCGTCTTCCCCGCCCGGCGCAGCGCCTTCCTGCGCACCTGGATCGATACATCAGGCCATGTCGGCCGCGCCCTCGTGCGCGACGGCAAGCTCAAAGCATGGGGCGTGATCCGTCCCTGCCGGACCGGCTGCAAGATCGGCCCGCTCGTCGCCGACGACCGCGCGGCGGCGGAAGCGATCGTGCAGGCTTTGCTTGCGAGCGTCGATGTCGGCGAGATCTTCCTCGACGTCCCCGCCGTCAATCGCGAGGCGATCGCGCTCGCGGAAGCGCTTGGCCTCGAGCCGGTGTTCGAGACGGCGCGGATGTACACGGGAGCGATCCCGCCGCTGCGCGTCGACCGCGTCTTCGGCGTGACCAGCTTCGAGCTAGGCTAGAACTCAGTAGCAGCGCGTGATGTTGACGGTATGCTCGCTGCCGCCGCGGCCGGGCACCGTCACCTGCTCCGTCGGGCAGCTCGGCACATAAGGCCGGTCGGACGGCACCACGTTCGGCGGGAAGCGATGCGACCAGTCCCACGGAACATCATAGGTGTAGGTGTAGCGCACGTCGGTGGAGACCGGTTGCCCGGCATCCACGAAGGGCTGGCTGTAGCCGGCGCCGTCGTAGAGGAACCCGCCGCCGCCCGGCCAGTACACGAAGGGGTTATTCCGCCGGTGGAACCGAGCTCCCGGCCCCATCGGCGCACGCGCCATCGCGCCGGAAGGCGCCGCGGTCACCCCATGCGGCGCGGCGCCGCCGGGTCTGGCAAAACTGTCAATGGGGCTAAGGAGCAGCGCGGCTGCGCTGAGCGAGGCGAATAGCGCCGCATGGGATCTGGACATCATGATACGCACCAACTCGTTTGGCTTAAGCGATAGCGGCTCCCCGCCGCTACGCTAGGCCGGGCCGTCGCCCACCCGCAAACGTATAATTAATTATTGGTTAAGACACCGGCGTAACCTGGGAACAGGTGCGGCAAGACGCCCGGGATCCCCGGCTCATTTCAAGCACTTCGTTCCGCGGCCCGCGCTTCATAACCAGTTGATCGGAGTTGATCGCTCCCGCTGGACGCATCCCGGAACGCTCCCGCAGTGCAACCGTTGGCCCCCGACACCAGCAAGGAGCATCTCCAATGCAGAACAAGTCAAAACTCCTGTGCCTGATCACGGCATCACTCGTCGCCGGCACTGCGGCTGCCTCGGCGCAGGGCTATGATTGGAACGGACCGCGCGTGGGCTGGGACCGCACCGCGCCCGCCTACGAACCGGTCCAGCCGCGCGCGTATTATCCTGATGTCGGGGGGCCCTATGGCGCGCTCAACGGCACCAACCATCCGACCCCGAGTTCGACACAGGGTGACGTCGGCCCTGACGGCAACAACAACGGCACGCTGACCGGCGGATATCGCTGGTAAGGCCCGCTCGCGGCGAGGCCCACCGTCCTTCGCGGACGGTGGGCCTTCGTGCGTCAACGGCCCTGCTGCTTGCGCAGCCAATCCAGCATGTCCTGTATGTTTTCCTGCGCGTTGCCGGTGCCCTGCGTCACGATCGCGGTGTTGCCGCCGCTGCGCCGGTAGACCGTCGTGCGCCCGGGCTCCTTCTCGATTTTGACCTCGGCCTGCGCGGGATCGCCGCTCTGCGTGATCACCGAGGTGCCGTTCTCGTCCTGGACCACAGTGGTGTGACCGTCGGCAGCGCCGGCCGGCGCCGTTGCGACCACGCTCATGAGTCCTATTCCGGATGCGAGCAGGAGCAATCTCATGTCACACCTCCATCATCGGCTGAACTGAAAGATCGCCAGCCAGTTGAAACGCCCGAACTGCCTTACCGCTCCCGTATTCATGTCTCCGATCTGGAGCAGGAGCGCGTTGGTGGAATTGCCGATCTGGGTGATCTCGGCGGTGTTGCTCGCACCGGATTGACCGATGATCGCATTGGTGGTGCCGCCCACCTGGATCACATTGGCATAGTTGCGCGTGCCGCTCTGGATGATGGTCGCGTCCACCGTCCCGGTGCCGCCGATCTGGATCACCCGCGCGATATTGATGCGGCTGTTCTCTTCGATCGTCACGGGCTGAACGTTGTCGCCGAACTGCACGACCGTTTCGATGCTCACGTTCCGGTTGGTCACGCTGCGCTGGATCGACCCGGCGCTCGCCTGGGTTGCCGTGCCGATGGCGGCGAGCATCGCCGCCACGGCCAACACGTGCCTCAAGATCTGTCCGCATCGCATCGCGCTTCCCCGTTCGTTCCTGGCACCGGCGCTTTGGCTCGCGCCTTACGGGCCGGTCTGCACGATCGTCGAGGCGTTGATCGTGCCGAATTGCGCCACCGTGCCCGCATTCATCGTGCCGAGCTGCGATATCAGGCTCGTCGCCGACTGGCCGGTCTGACCGACGAAGGCGAGATTGTTCGTTCCGGCCTGCCCGATCGATGCGGAATTCGTTCCGCCGAATTGCAGGACGCCCGTGGCGTTGTTGGTGCCGTTCTGCGTCACTGTCGCGCTGGTGCTGCCGCCGATCATGAACACGCCCGCCATGTTGAGCTGACTGTTCTGGTTCAGCACCACGGGCGGCCCGCCGACAGAGACAATGGTCTTGATGTCGGCGGTCTGGGCACCGGCTGATCCGGTGCCCGCCGAGCACAGAGCGAGCAAGACGGCGCCCGCGCGTCCCAAATGATGTTTCATGACATGCCTCGTCAGTTCGGGTCGGCTCACGGAGCCTGCTGGATGATCGTCGAGCCGTTCAGGATTCCGAGCTGACCAACTCCGGCGGCATTGTTCGCTCCGATCTGGCCGATCAGGCTCGAATTGGAGCCGCCGACCTGGCCGGCCAGCGCGGTGTTGGACGCCGTCGCGGTCGTGCCGCCCTGCCCGATCACCGAATTGTTGACGGTCAGGAGCGAGCCCATCTGCAAGGTGGTCGCCGTATTGGTGGCGCCGAACTGCATCGTGGTCGCGTTGTTGCTGGTGCCGCCGCTCTGCGAAATGAACGAAGTGTTGGTCGTGCCGAATTGCAGCACGCTGGCGGTGTTGCCGGCGTTTGCGTCGGCGGCCGTCAGCGCACCGAGCGCCACGAAAGTTGCAATGAAATAGGTGATCCGCATGTCATTTCCTCCGCGACAATGGGCGGGCCATCGCAATTGATCGGCCGGCCGGATTGCGGTGCATTCGAGAATGGCGCGGACGCAACCGCAACTGGATGCGTCCGGCCAAACGGGGCTGTGTGTCAGTGCGCCGTCTGCGAGACGGTGCTGCCGTTGACGCCGAACACGCTGAGCTGGCCGACGGCGGCGGCGTTGTTCTGCAGCGCGGGAGGCCCGAACGAGTTCTGGGTGATCGCGCTGGTGTTGTTGCCGAACGCCACCTGGCCGGTGGTCGCCGAGTTCTGCACGCCGACCTGGTTCACCGTGCTGCCGTTGTTGAGCGAGGCAGCGCCGGTCCCCTGCATCGTGGACGCAGTGTTCACGATGCCGAGCTGGCTGGTCGACGAGCTGTCATTGGTGAGGCCGTTCTGCGTGACGGACGAGCCGTTCACGACGCCGACTTGCACCGTGGTCGAGGTGTTGGCGGCCTGCGCCGCGGAGGACAGGGCGAACAATGCAACGGAAGCAAAAAACAATTTACGCATGGAGTATCCCTTTCTGACCAAGTTGTCTGACTGAGTATGGATGCCGTCTTGGAAGAGGCCGACATCGTAGGGATACTGTGAACCGATCGTGGCCTGCGCGACAGACTGCAGTTCATGCTAATCGGTACGGACTAGACGTTGCGCGAGATGTCGGCACATCGAAGCGCAGAAACAGCTGCTATCCCGCGCCGGCGCGAATCGTCTCGGCTTCGCGCCCCATGCTGTCGATCAGCCGCACCACTTCGATCGGCGTACGCAGCTCCAGCTTTCGCATCATCCTGGCGCGATGGACCTTCGCCGTCACTTCGCTCACGCCGAGCCTGGCCGCGATCTGCTTGGCCACCAGCCCTTCGGCCATCAGCAGCATGATCTCGCGCTCTCTCGCCGTCAGCGTCTCGACGCGCTGGCGGGCTTCACGCACGATGTCCTCGCGTTCCAGCCGCCTGCGGTCGCGCTCGATGCCGTGCCTGATCGCATCGAGGATCTCCTGCTCGCGAAACGGTTTTGGCAGAAATTCGACCGCGCCGCGCTTCATGGCCTCGACCGAGACGCGGACGTCGGAATGGCCGCTGATGAAGACGATCGGGATCGGCACGCCCGTCTCGGCGAGCCGGCGCTGAAGCTCGAGGCCGGTCGGCGAGGTGCCGGGAAAGCGGACGTCGAGCACGAGGCACGACGGACTGCTGGAAAGATTCTCGGTGAGGAACTCTTCCGTCGAGGCGAACAACTTCACCCGGTGTCCGGTCTCCTCGCAGAGATTTCCGATCGCAGTTCGAATCTGAATCTCGTCGTCAACGACATAAACTATGGCTTGACCTGAAACCATTGCAACGGACTCCCCGGCTTGGGGCTCGATGAGCAGGCATCGAGCCATCCATTCTTCTTGCAAGCGCAGACAAGGTGCTTGGGTGAATTCGCGGGGTCCGGGCGAAGCGCATCGGTCCACCGGTTCGACGTCTTAGAGCCAACACCCGCTCGTGGCGAGTGAAGGCGTTCACATATCGGGCTTCGTGATCGGAGGGAATTGAGCGCGGCTCCGTCGGCATCGCGGCGGAGTGCGATATCGAGAATGCGGCAAGCCGGTGCCGTGGAGTCCGGTAGCGTGGAGTCCGGTCGCGTGATCGCGGTATTGCCAACTGCATCATGGCATCGCCACTCATGTGCCGAGTCGAACGCCGGGCGCCGGCCGCTTTCGGCCGGAGCAGACGGGACATTCAGTCAGCTAATCGAGTTCGATACCGCGCGCGTCATATCGATACGCTTCGTATGCATCTCCAGCAAATCACGAAAAGTCGCACCCCGCGCCTTTACTACTGGATCATCAGGCGCACCCGACCGACGCCCCGATGAGAACGACATACTGACGATAGATACTACCTTAGATGATTTACAACCATAGCGAGCTTGCCATTTTTTCCTGCCGCAACGAAGCCATTTCAACCAGGCGGGTTTTGATATGCGATTTGTGCCAGTTATTGCCTTGCTTGGAACTGCATGCAGCCTCGCCGCGGTCACCACCGTGGGGCCGGCCGTCATCACCGGCGCGGCCGGGAGGGCTACGGACAAGGCGGCGCACGCCTTGGAATCGACCAGGCGCCTGCTCGTCCCCACCGGACGCGAAGCTCCGACATTCGGGTCCGATTCGCCCGTGTTCCGCTACGCCTCGATCCAGCGCGGCAGCATCGAGCAGACCGTCACGGTCACCGGTGCCCTGCAGCCGGTCAAGACGATCGAGGTCGGTTCCCAGCTGTCCGGGCAGCTCGCCCGGGTCTATGTCGATTTCAACGACACCGTCAGCAAGGATCAGCCGCTCGCCTTGATCGATCCGCGCAGCTTTGCGGCCAAGGTCGACGAAGCCAGGGCCGCCCTTGCCGTCTCCAATTCGCTCGTCGACATCGCCAGGGCCAAGCTGGATCGCGCCCGGATCGACCTGCAAAACGCCAGAGGCAGCCGCGACGTGCTCGCCGCCAAGCTCGAAAGCGCTCAGGCGGTCAAGACCTCGGCGCAGAAGACCTTGCAACGGAAGCTGGCGCTGCAATCGCAGAACGTGGTGGCGACGACGACAGTCGACGACGCACAGACCGAGTTCACCGCACGCCTCGCCCAGGAGCGCGAGGCCGAGATCCTGATGTCCCTCAACTCCTATTCGGTGGAGGGGGCACAGGCCGACGTCCGCCGCATCGAGGCGGAGCTGCAACAGGCACGCATGGCGGTGCCGGAGAAGGCAGCCGTTCTCGCCGCAGCCCAGGCCGATCTCGACCGCACCGTGATCCGCTCGCCGATCGACGGCGTCGTCGTCGGCAGGTTCGTCAACGAGGGCCAGACGCTCGCGGTCGGACTGGAATCGCGCACCACCTTCGTGGTCGCCCACCGCCTGGAGGACATGGAGATTCACGCGCAGGTCGACGAAGCCGATATCGGCCGCATCGCCCCCGGCCAGCGCGCGCACTTCACGGTGGACGCCTACCCCGACCGCCGCTTCGAGGCGGTGGTGCGGCAGGTGCGCAAGGCGCCGCAGACCCAGCAGCACGTCGTCACCTACACCGTGGTCCTGGCGACCTCCAATCTCGACGGCGCGCTGCTCCCGGGCATGACCGCCCTGGTGAAGATCGTGATCGAGCGGCAGGATGGTGTTCTGAAAGTGCCGCTCGCCGCACTGCGCTTCCAGCCGTCCGGCACGCGGCAGGATCCTGCCGCTCGCAGCGGGGTGTGGGTACGCACCGCAAGCGGCTCGCTCCAGCGCATCGCCGTGACTGTCGGCGCGGCCGGCACCGAACAGGTCGCCCTCAAGAGCGGAGATCTCGACGAGGGCAGCCAGGTTGCCGTCGGCCAGGCCATCCGTCCGGCGGGCATGGAATTTCTCGGAATCAGGTTCGGATCATGACCGCCTCCCCGCCGCTCATCAGCCTCCAGTCGGTCGGCAGGACCTATCGCACCGACGGAGTCGCGGTCACCGCCGTCCGCAATGTCAGCTTCGACATCGCGCAAGGCGAAATCGTCGCCGTCATGGGTCCGTCCGGCTCCGGCAAGTCGACGCTGATGAACATGATCGGGCTGCTCGACCTGCCGAGCGAGGGCGCGGTCTATCTCGAAGGGGCCGATGTCGCCGATCTCTCGGAAGATCGCCGGTCGTCCTTGCGCGCCCGTAGCATCGGCTTCGTGTTCCAGTCCTACAATCTGCTCGCGCGTCACGATGCGATCGAGAACGTCGCGCTGCCGCTGGTCTATTGCGGTGTCGGCCGCAGGGAACGTTTGGCGCGCGCGGAAGCGAGCCTTCAGGCCGTCGGCATGTTGCACCGCGCCCATCATTTTCCGCGGCAGCTCTCCGGCGGCGAGCAGCAGCGCGTCGCGATCGCGCGCGCCCTGATCGCCTCCCCGCTGATCGTGCTCGCCGACGAGCCGACCGGCGCGCTCGACAGCCGTACCGGCGCCGAGATCCTGGCGCTGTTCGCCGCGCTCAACCGGACCGGCCAGACCATCGTGATGATCACGCACGATCCCGGCATCGCGGCGCAGTGCCGCCGCACGATCCACCTGCATGACGGCGAACTCGTCGCTGACGAGACGCCGGCTCCGGCCCTGCCGAAACGGAGCGCGGCGCCATGACGATGCTCCAGGGATTCCAGATCGCCCTGCACGCCCTCAGGCTCAATCCGCTGCGCAGCTTCCTCACCATGCTCGGCATCGTGATCGGGGTCGCCTCCATCGTGACGGTGTTTGCGATCGGTTCCGGCGCGCAGCTGCGCCTGCAGGAACAGATCCGCTCGATCGGCGCCAACGTGCTGATGATCACCCCCGGCGCGGTCTACCAGGGCGGCGTGCGTCTCAAGGACGGCAGCAAGCTGACGATGACGGAGAGTGACGTGCAGGCCATCCTCGAGCAGATTCCGGAAGTCCAGGCCGCGGCCGGCTCGATCGCCGGAACGGCGCAGGTCATCCACGAGGGCAAGAACTGGAATACGACGATCAACGGCACGACGACGGGGCACTTCATGGTACGCGACTGGCAGCTCGCGACCGGCCGCTATTTTTCCGGCACCGAGGAGGCCGGAGCCGGCAAGGTCGTGATCCTCGGCAGCACCGTTGCACGCGAGCTGTTCGCGCCGGGCGACGATCCCATCGGTGCGCAGATCCGGATCATGAAGGTCCCGCTCGAGGTGGTCGGCGTTCTCGATCGCAAGGGACCCGCACAGGACGACGTCGCCTTCGTGCCGCTCGCCACCGCCAAGCTGCGCTTCCTCGGCAGCGCCAGCAACATCAACCGGGATTCGGTTGCCTACATCATCGCCAAGGTCGCCGGGGACGGGCAGATGGCGGGGGCACGATCGGAGATCGAGAACCTGCTGCGGCAGCGCCACCGCGTGCCCGCCGGCCAGGAGGACGATTTCAAGGTCCAGGATCCGGCCGCCGCCATGGAAGCGCAGCAGGGAGCGATCCGCACCGTCGCGCTCCTGCTCGTCGCCATCGCCTCGGTCTCGCTGCTCGTGGGCGGCATCAGCATCATGAATGTCATGATCGTGTCGGTCACCGAGCGCACGCGGGAGATCGGCATCCGCCGCGCGCTGGGCGGGCGGATGCGGGACATCCGTCTGCAGTTCCTCTGCGAGGCGCTCGTGCTCTGCCTGCTCGGCGGAGCCATCGGCGTCGCCGGCGGCGTCACGCTCTCGATGACGGTCGCCCGTATGGCAGGATGGGTCACCTCGATCGACGGGCAGGCGATCGGCCTTGCCCTCGCCTTCTCGATCGCGACCGGCCTCATCTTCGGTTTCTATCCCGCGCACAAGGCATCCAAGCTCAGCCCGATCGAGGCGCTCAAGACGGAGTGACAGCATGCTGGGAGTGGCCACATCAACCCGCAGTCCAGGGAGCAACCAGCCATGAGCCGAGATCCGCAGGACTCGATTACACCGACGCCGCGCGAGCGCGAGCTGATGATGTTGATCGCACGGGGAATGCAGAACAAGAATATCGCCTACGAGCTCAAGATCTCGGAGAATACGGTGCGGGCGCATATCGGCAACATCATGCGCAAATACCGGCTTTCGAACCGAACGCAGATCGCGATCGTGTTCACCCTGCACGCAGCGCCATCCTCGCTACGCCGCGATCTCGCCAGGGTCGGCCATCCTCCGACGGCGACGAAGCCCGCGCAAGCCCCTGCACCACGGGTGCAGACCGCGACGGATTGAATGTCCCGGCCACAATCCCTTGCGTTGCCCGACGGGCAAAACACCCAAGGTATCGGTCAACCCGCGGCGGCGAAAATATTCCACTTTACCGAATTTCGGAAATCGCGTATGCGTCGCCTCAACCCGGCCCAAGGAAGAGGGGCGTATCGCGATCGTCACGAACGCGGGCCGGGCGGCGGTGGACGCAGGTGACATCGGCGCGAAGTGCTTTCGCAGGGCGGAGAGCCGTGAGCGAAAGTATCGCGCACACGACCGGTGTGATCCGCGTACGGCAAAATCGTGTGGTCCTGGCGCCCGGGGTCTGTGCGTCAAGTCTTGTGGTGATGGGTATCGTCCAACCGGACGCGCCCGTCAGCCATCCGCAAGGCGACGGGGGCAATAGTGCAACGCTCCCCGGGGAGAGCACGACATAAGCCGTAAAACCACTGCGCAGGGAAGGCCGGGATGCTCCGCTTGCCCTGTTACCCGCTGTGCATGAAGCATACGCAATCTGCTCTTGGCATGGCGGTCAATGGGAGCCAACCGGCTCCCGGCCTTCCCTGCGCCCTCTTTCAATTGAGGGTGAGGCGATGAAGCAAAGCTCGGGCGAAATGCGCTGCGAGGATGCGAAGGCGTGTCTCTTGTTGGAAATGAATCGATCCCCATGCTGCAGAGCCGGGGCCCATGTAGCAGCACATGCTGTGGCTTCCTGGGTCCCGGCTCTGCGCGGCAGCGTAGGAACGCTGCAGCGCGTCCGGGACACGAGCTTGGCGGATGCTGTACTTCACACTCGCGTGGGGGCCGCTCCCCTCCCCAACCCTCTTGCATCGGCGACGGGCCTTGTAACAAGGCCGTCATGCAGCGAAACTAAACGAAGCTGGGGGGCCGCGGATTGCGGCCATGCCGCCTCACCGCAGGGAGAGATTTGATGCGCCGTTCACTGGTGTTGCTGTCCGCCGGACTGACAGTGCTATCCACCGGATTTGCGTCCGCCCAGAACAACACGCCCCGCAATCTGATCCTGTTCATTCCGGACGGTCTGCGCGCGCTGAAGGTCAACCCCGACACGGCACCTGCCATGGCCGAAATCCGCGACAAGGGCGTCAATTTCAAGAATTCGCACTCGCTGTTCCCGACCTTCACCATGGCCAATGGCTCGGCGATGTCGACCGGCCATTATCTCGGCGATACCGGCGTGTTCTCCAACACGATCTGGACCAACTACTCCTCCGTCTCCGCCGGCGACACCGTGGTCCCCTTCATCGAGAACGACGCCGTGCTCGGCGACATCGACGAGCATTTCAGGGGCAACTACCTCAACGAGGACACCATCCTGAAGCTGGCCCGCGACAAGGGGTACAGCACCGCAGCGCTAGGCAAGCACGGTCCGACCTATCAGTTCGATCACACCGACAAGCCTGAAAAAGCCGGCCTGCATTCGATCGTGTTCGACGACGCCACCGGCGGCAAGAACGGCGTGGCGCTGTCGGACGAGGTAAAGGACGCCCTGGCCAAGGCCGGCCTGCCCACCACCACGCCGCCGCGCGGCGACAATTCCAAGGCGGGCGATGCCAAGACGCCGGGCACGACCGCCGCCAACGTGGCGCAGCAGGCCTATTTCGCCGACGTCGCCGCCAAGGTGGTGCTGCCGATGTTCAAGGCGCGCAACAAGCCGTTCGTGCTGGTGTTCTGGTCGCGCGACCCCGATGGCAGCCAGCACAACACCGGCGACAGCCTCAACCAGATCCTGCCCGGCATCAACGGTCCGACCTCGATGGCCGGCATCAAGAACGCCGACACCAACCTCGCCCAGCTCCGCAAGGCGCTGGACGAGCTCGGGCTTGCGGCCTCGACCAACATCATCGTCTCGGCCGACCACGGCTTCTCGACCATCTCCAAGGAAAGCAAGACCAGCCCCTCGGCCAAGGTCAGCTATGACGACACGCCGAAAGACTTCCTGCCGATGGGCTTCCTGGCGCTCGACCTCGCCAAGGCGCTCGACCTGCCGCTGTTCGACCCCAACGACAAGAACGCGAAGATCGAGGGCAACAAGCATCCCAAGGCCGGCAACGGCGTGCTCGGCAAGGATCCGGAAAAGCCCGACCTCGTCGTCGCCACCAACGGCGGCTCGGACCTCGTCTATCTCCCGAACAAGGACAAGAAGCTGGCGGCCAAGACCATCAAGGCGCTGCTCGCGCAGGACTATGTCTCCGGCCTGTTCGTCGAGGACTCGCTCGGCCGCTTCCCCGGCACCCTGCCGCTGTCGAGCATCAATCTGCGCGGCAAGGCGGCAACGCCAACGCCGTCGATCGTCGTCAACTTCCGCTCCTACGCCAGCGATTGCGGCGAGGCGCCGACCAACTGCTCGGTGCAGGTCGCCGATACCGTGCTGCGCCAGGGCCAGGGCATGCATGGCAGCTTCAGCCGCGGCGACACCATGAACTTCATGGCGGCGATCGGCCCGGACTTCAAAGCCGGCTTCGTCGACGGGCTGCCGGTCAGCAATGCCGACGTCGGCATGACGGCCGCCCGGCTGATGGGCCTAAGCGCCACACAGAAAGGAGACCTGGCCGGCCGCGTGATGTCGGAAGCCATGCCCAACGGCGCCGTGCCGAAGGCTCATGCCGGCACAATGAAATCCAGGCCCGCGGAGGGCGGCCTGACCACCGTGCTGAACTTCCAGCGCGTCGGCAGCCAGCGCTATTTCGACGCCGCCGGCTTCCCGGGCCGGACGCTCGGCCTCGAGCCGGACGGCGGCAAACAAAAAACGGCGGGGAAATAACCCCGCCGCTTTCGCTCGCGCCCCGCACGTGGGCGCGAGAACATCTCGGTTGTTACATGCCCAGATCTTTTACATGCCCAGGTCTTTTACATGCCCAGGTCTTTACATGCCGATGTCGAACACGTTCGGCAATTGGCCAGCCAGGGGCAGCGCGGTGGCGCCGAGGAAGGTCGCCACCATCGCCATCAGGCGGCGGTTGTTGTGGCGCTTGCCGCGCATCTGGCCGGCGATCCACTCCAGCATCTCGCTGTTGACCTTGGAGGCATAGGACGGCGCCCAGCTCTCGATCTCGGTGTCGGCCGACAGCGCGACGCTGCGCGGCGGCACTTTCAGGCCCGAGGCGCTTGCGGCATAGTGGGCTACCGCCTTGGCGAGCAAATCATCGAAGCGGCCGCCATCGGTGCGTTCGGTCGCGGCCCCGTTGATCTCGAACAGGATCTCGGCCTCAGCGCGGCTGACCGGCTGGTCGTTGACGGCAGTGGCGGTGAGGATGCGCGTGCACCAGGCGGTGTCGTCGGCATCGAGCGAGCGGGAGAAATGGACCCGGCCCTTGGTGGTCGGGCCTTCGCCCGTGATCACGCCGTCGCGCACGATGGAGAGTGCATGGGCCGCGGTATCGCGGCAGGACGGTTCAAGGGACGGCGAGTCAGCAGATTTAGGCGCAGCGGCAGACATAGTTCACTTCCAGATTTCTTCTGATCGGCCAGCATTTTCATGCCGGCGTAAAGGGGTGGTTAACGATTCGATACGGGGATCGCGACTTTTCTAGATGGTTGCCAATTGGTCGCTGTCAGGACCATTTTGGTTCTAGGACGCGCCGGGGCGAGCGTGATGGAAGTCATAAAAGGCATTATCGGGGCGAGCGAGACCGTGTGACCCCGGGTGGAGCTGTTTCGCCGCAGGTGCCGGTGTAACAATAAGTTGCTAGAAAATCGGCCCTTCGAGGAAGGAATTCACATTTTACTTTAACCGGTTCAGTTGGCGTTCACTTGGCGTTGTAAGACCCCTATAATGAGGGGGACGGCCAGAGACAAATTCTCCAGTATATTCAATGTGATGAGGTAGAACCATGACACTTCCGATCGGCACCACCGCACCCGACTTCGAAGCCGAGACCACCGAAGGGAAGATCAAGTTCCACGACTGGATCGGCAACAGCTGGGCGCTGTTGTTCTCGCACCCCAAGGACTTCACGCCGGTTTGCACGACCGAGCTCGGCGCGCTCGCCAAGCTGAAGCCGGAATTCGACAAGCGCGGCGTCAAGCTGATGGGCCTCTCGGTCGATCCGGTCGACCGCCATGCCAAATGGTCGGAAGACATCAAGGAGACGCAAGGCGCGGCCCCGAACTATCCGATGATCGGCGACACCGATTACAACGTCTCGAAGCTGTACGGCATGTTGCCGGCCGCGATCTCGGGCGATCCCCTCACCCGCACCGCCGCCGACAACCAGACGGTCCGCAACGTCTTCATCATCGGGCCGGACAAGAAGATCAAGCTGGTGCTGGTCTATCCGATGACGACGGGTCGGAACTTCCAGGAGATCCTGCGCGTGATCGACTCGCTGCAGCTCACCGCCAAGCATCGCGTCGCGACGCCGGCCGACTGGAACCAGGGCGAGGACGTGATCATCGCAGGCTCGGTCTCCAACGACGAGGCCAAGACGATCTACCCGCAGGGCTGGAAAGAGCCGAAGCCCTACATCCGCATCGTGCCGCAGCCCAAATAACAACGAACTGTCATTCCGGGGCGGTGCGAAGCACCGAACTATGGTGCGCACTTGCGCACCTGAGAATCTCGAGATTCCGGGTTCGGCTCTGCGAGCCGCCCCGGAATGACGCTGTGAATTTCGAGCCCTGCTTTACGCCGCCCGCACACGATCCAGAAAACCGTCGACCTCGGCTTTCAGATGCAGGCTCTCGCCCGACAGCGCCTGGGCTGAGGCAAACATCCGGCTCGAGGTCTCGCCGGTCTCGCTGGCGCCCTTGGCGGCGTGGCGGACATTGACGGCGACGTCGGCCGTGCCCGAGACCGCCGCGCGAACGCTTGCGACGATGTTGTGGGTCGCGCTTTTCTGCTGCTCGACCGCAGCCGAGATCGAGCCGGCGATGCCGCTGATGCGCTCGATGGTCTGGCCGATCGCCTTGATGGCGACGACCGATTCCTCGGTCGCAAGCTGCATGCTGGCGATCTGGTTCGAGATTTCGTCGGTCGCCTTGGCGGTCTGGCCGGCCAGCGTCTTGACCTCCTGGGCCACCACCGCGAAGCCGCGACCGGCATCGCCCGCACGCGCGGCCTCGATGGTGGCGTTCAGCGCCAACAGGTTGGTCTGCTCGGCGATCGAGGTGATCAGCTTGACGACGTCGCCGATGCGCGCGCCCGCTTCGGAGAGCTGCGCGATGCGCTGATCGGTCGCCTCGGCCTGCTGCACCGCCTCGGCTGAAATCTGGTTGGATTCCTGCACGCGCCGGGTGATCTCGGAGATCGATTGAGACAGCTCGTCCGAGGCCGACGCCGCCGAACGCACGTGCTCGGAGGCGTTTTCGGACGCGCCCGCCGACTGCGCCGACAGATCTGCGGTGGAGCGCGCGACGTCGGTCAGCTGCCGCGCCGCACGCTCGAACTCGCCTGACGAGGCCAGCACCTTGTCGAGGATGCCGCCGACGCTGCCGCGGAACTCCTCGACGAAGCTGCGCAGGTCGGATTTGCGCTGCTCGGCCGCCGCGGCTGTGGCTGCCGCCTGCTCGCTGCGCATGCGCGCCCGTTCCAGCGAATTGCTCTTGAACACCGCGACCGTGCGGGCGATCTCGCCGATCTCGTCGGCGCGATCCTCGCATTCGATCGCGACGTCGCTCTGGCCGTTGGCAAGCGCGGTGAGCGAGTGCGTGACCGAGGTGAGCGGCCGGGTGATGCGGCGGACGACCAGCAGGGTCAGGACCAGCACCAGAAGCGCGGCGAGGCCCGCGGCCGCCGCCATGCTCTCGATCGCCTGGGCCAGCATGCTCTCGTACTGGATCATGGGGATGCCGACATAGAGGATGCCGACGACCTTGCCGGCCGCATCCGCGATCGGGAAATAGGCCGTCATGAACGATTTGCCGAACAGCGTGGCCGGCCCCTTATAGGCCTCGCCACGGCGCAGCGGCGCCTGCCCCGGATGATCGGCGGCAAGCTGGGTGCCGACGGCGCGGTCGCCGTTTTCCTTTTTCACATTGGTGGAGCGGCGCACGAACTGCCCGCTCGCATCGTCGAACACGAACAGGGTCGCATTGCCGCCGACATAGGACACCGCGCGATCGACGATGGCGTGATCCCCGAAGTCAGGCATCTTGGGGATCTCGGCGCGCGCCACCGTGCCATCCTTCATCGTGATCTTGGCGGCGGGAACGGTCTCCGTGAAGGCCAGTGCCAGCGTGCGCAGATTGACCTCGATGTCGCGCAAGGCGCGATCGTTGAAGGCGGATGTCAGCGACCAATAGCCGGCGCCGACCACAAGCGCCGTATTCACGCCGATCAGCAGCACGGCACACAGAACCGCCTTCGTGCCGAGCTTGAACTGCGGCAAGAACTTCCCGGTCGAAACCTTGGACATGAATGGAACAACCCCCGTAATTCCTGCATAATGGTGCAGTCGGCTTACGGCCGCATTAACGACAGTTCACATCGCCGCGCGCGGCATGGTTTCCAAATCGTAAATGAGGACGCCCCTGACCACGCCGAGCGCGCCTGTCATCGTCTGGTTTCGCGATGACCTTCGTCTGTCCGACCATCCCGCCCTCCATGCTGCCGTGAAAGCCGGTGCGCCGGTGGTCTGCCTCTATGTGCTCGACGAGGCCGCCGGGCGCCCGCCGGGCAGCGCAGCGCGCTGGTGGCTGGCGCAGTCGTTGCGGGCGCTTGGCGCCGAGATTGCCACGCGCGGCGGATCGCTCGTCCTGCGCAGGGGACCGGCGGCCAAGGTCGTCGCCGAATTGGCCCGCGAAAGCGGTGCCCGCGCCGTCCACTGGAATGGAATTGCGCAGGCGCCGCATCAGGCAGTTGAGAGGCAGCTCGAAGCTGCACTGGCAAAGCTCGGCATCGACTCGCAAAGCTTCCCCGGCGACCTCCTCGTCCAGCCCTCGGCGATCCGCAACAAGGAAGGCCGGGGCTTGCGCGTATTTACGCCGTTCTGGCGGCGGGTGCTGTCGCTCGGCGATCCGCCAAAGCCCTTGCCCGCGCCGAAGCAGCTGCGCCCTGGTCAAAAGATCGCCAGCGATCGACTTGAAAGCTGGAAGCTCGAGCCGACCAGGCCCGATTGGGCGGGCGGCCTGCGCGGGACATGGACCCCGGGCGAAGCCTCCGCGCGGACACGCCTGCGCGACTTCCTCAAGCACACCGCGCGCCGCTATGTCGGCGACCGCGACCGGCCGGATCGGGAGGGCACCTCAAGCCTGTCGCCGCATCTGCGCTTCGGCGAGCTCAGCCCGCGCCAAGTCTGGCATGCCGCGCGGTTTGCCGCGGACGAAGATCCGGTACTCGGGCCCGGCATCGAAAAGTTCCTGAGCGAGCTCGGCTGGCGCGAATTCTGCCGTCACCTGCTCCACGACCATCCCGACCTCGCCACCGACAACCTGCAAACGAGCTTCGACGGCTTCCCCTGGAAGGGCGACAAGAAGGCGCTTGCGGCCTGGCAGCGCGGGCACACCGGATACCCCATCGTCGACGCCGGCCTCCGCGAGCTCTGGCACACCGGCGTGATGCACAACCGGGTGCGGATGGTGGTGGCGTCGTTCCTGGTCAAGCACCTCTTGATCGACTGGCGCGAGGGCGAAGCCTGGTTCTGGGACACGCTGGTCGACGCGGATGCCGGCAGCAATCCCGCCAACTGGCAATGGGTCGCCGGCTGCGGCGCCGACGCCGCGCCCTATTTCCGCGTGTTCAACCCGCAGCTCCAGGGCGAGAAGTTCGATCCGGATGGAACCTACGTTCGGCGCCGGGTACCGGAGTTGAAGGACATGCCAACCAAGCTGATTCATCGGCCCTGGCAGGCCACGCCGATCGAGCTTGCGAGCGCGGGCATCACGCTCGGCAAGACCTATCCGCAGCCGATCGTCGATCATGCCAAAGGGCGCGAGCGTGCACTCGCCGCCTACGCAAAGATCCGCAGAAGTTGAGCGCCGCTTTGACACAATTTCGAAACCCGCTATCGTCATCGCGCCAATCAAACCGCGGGGGACGATATGGACGACGATAAGCCGATCACCGAACAGGCGATGGAGACGATCACCACAGCCGTGGAAGCGACCAAGGACGCGGCGGTCATCGCCGTCAAGAAGGTCAGGAAAGCCGCCAAGAAGGTCGCGAAGAAAGTAGCGCCGAAGAAGGCTTCCAAGAAGAAGGCCAAGAAAGCCTCGAAGAAGAGTTCGAAGAAGGCTGCAAAGAAGTCGTCGAAGAAAGCGGCCAAGAAAGCGGTCAAGAAAGCGACCAAAAAAACTGCAAAGAAGGCCGCCAAGAAAGCGGCCAAGAAAACCACCAAGTCGAAAAAGAAGACTCGGAAGGCCAAGCGCTGATCAGGGAGCAGGTCTCCGGGTGTGTGCGCGCCCGGAGACAAAGCTCCAGGGATACCCTACCCTCGCGGCTTGGATGCGCGCCGGCCCGGGTGATGCTCTCCCTTCGGATCACGGAATTCGCTGCGATGACCGCGGCGGTCCTCGGCCTTGAAGCGCCGCCGCTTTTCCGGTGAGCCGAACTGCTTGATCATCCGCCTGCCGTTGACCTTCTTGATGACGTAGCCACCCTCGGTCATCGAGAACGGCGCCTTGAGCGATCCCATATGGTCGAATTTGGTGCCGCGGGGATGCTCGAAGGGCTCGAACCAGGACGGATAGACGAAGTTCGACATCGGGAAGCCGTTGACGAGGAAAGAGTCCTCCTCCACGGCGTCGCAGACCTCGTAGGCATATTGGGTGTGGCGGGTCCTGTCGGCCCACAGATTGGCCATGGGATCCAGCACCATCTCGAACAGCTCGTGCGACGCCGCCAGGCTGACGGGATCGTCCTCACCCAGCGCCTTCAGGAATATCTTCGAGATCGGCTGTCCCCGATGCGTCAGCTCGTGCCGTCCGAGGAAGTTCTTGTGGCTGGCGTCGTCGAAATAGACGAGCTGCCAGTCCGTCGGCTTCGGCTTGCGGGTGACGTCGAGATCGACCGGGTAGCCCCAGACGGGGAGGAAATGCTCGTCGTAGCATTTCTGGAGCGCGGCTGTGAGCTTGGCCATCATCCGGTCGCTCATCATCTCCTCCGCGTAGTTGATGCAGGCAATGCGGACCGGCTTCAACGATCTGCCGAGCAGCGCGCGCCTCGCCTTCTTCATGGAAATCACCGTATGAATGTGAAACTGAAATGCGTTCAGCCTAACACGAACCTGCCGCGCACGTCAGGGATGTATCCCGTCGCCCGCTCCATCCGCCTAGAAGCGCCTGTTGACGACGAACACGGCGGCCGCACACATCCCCATGCCGGCAATCGCCAGCGCGTCGAGCTTCTCTCCGAACAGCAGATAAGCCATCAGCGCGGTCACGGCGGGCACCAGATAGAACAGGCTCGCGACCGAGGTCGCCGCAGCGTGGCGGATCAGCCAGTACAATAGCCCGATCGATCCGATCGAGAGCGCGACCGCGAGCCAGCCGAGCGCGATCACGAACTCCCGCGTCCAGTGCACCACGCGGTCTTCGAACAGGAAGGCCCCGATCGCGAAGAAGATGGTGACGGACACATATTGCACGAGATTGCCTGAGCGCCAGTCGATCTGGTTGCAGTAGCGGCGCTGATAGAGCGTGCCGAGCGTGATGCTGATCAGGGAGACGACCGAGGCAAGCCAGCCGAGACCGGCTTCACCGGTCATGGGACGGTTGTGCAGGATCATCACCACGCCGCCGAGGCCGAGCACGAGCCCGGCCCATTGCACCGGCGTCACCTTCTCGCCGAGCCAGCGGTTGGCGATGGTCGAGGTCAGGATCGGCTGCAGGCCCGGGATCAGCGCGGAGAGCCCGGCCGGGATCGAATGCGCGATCGCGATCGCGGTGCCGCCGAGATAGAAGCCGTGGACGAGAATGCCGGCGACCGCGCTGTGCGCGATGCCGGTGCTGTCAGGCCATTTCGGCCGCGCGATCGCCGCGATGATCGCCATCAGGCCGACCACGATCGCCATGCGGATGGCGAGATAGGTCAAGGGATCGGCATTGTTGACGACGTATTTGGTGCCGATGAATCCGGTGCTCCAGAGCAGGACGAACAGGATCGGCGCGGTGCGGGCGGTCAGGGCTTCTTGATTATGGTTCATTGCCGCCCTCATTGCCCCACCGGGGGCTATGCGGCAATGCGAATTTCGTGCGGACGATGCTGCGCTGCGACGGACGATGGCGGCTCAGTTCAGCCGCTCACCATTCTTCCGGACAGGGGTCGATGATCTTCCAGAGCTCGACGCCGTTCTTGATCTTCTTCATGTCGGTGGTGAGCCCGCCATTGCGGCGGATCCAGTCCTTCACCTTGTCGGGGTAGTAGGACATCAGGTCGGACGTGCCCTCGGAGCTGGTGACCTTGATGCCGAAGGTGAAGGCCTTGTCGTAATAGGCCTGGTGGAAGCCGAGGCTTGCCCGCGGCGTCACGCAGATCTTGTTCATCGGCACCATGCCGAGCACCAGCGTGCAGGCCGAGTTGCAGATGCCGTCGATGATGACGCGCTCGCCCTTCTCGCGGACGCGCTTGTACTTGGTCTTGTATTCCTCGACATAGCCGCCGTGGTCGCGGGTGATATGCAGTTCGGCCCGCGCCGGCGTGGCGGCGGCGATGGAGAGCAACAGCAGGCTCAGAAGCGTGATGCGCATGGCGGCGTGACGGCGAAAGCCTTCAGGAATGAACCGGCTTCGAAGGACCCGCGAAATGAGCCCCTAGGCCGGCAACAGGATTCTTAACCGAATAGTCTTTGGTCATACTTGTGTGGGGAATTCGTTAAGCATCCCGAAAAGGCCAAAAATGGGCAGCCTTCGACCGCATGTCGGGCAATTCTGTCACACCCACCCGGGAATCTGAGGGATTAGCCCCGATTTCCGGGCGCCGGACGGGTGCCCTGGAGGTGCGAAGTGGCTATAGATGGCTGACCACTTCGTGCGGGTTCCGGAGAATCGAGATGAGCAAGTTGACGCTTGTAGCCGCGGTTGCTGCCCTGTCGGCCGCAATCCTAGCCCCTGGCCTCGCGGAGGCGCGGGGACATCACCGGCACCACCGCCATTACGCCAATCCGCTGCCCTACCCGATCAGCTATCTGCACAATTACGGCCCCGGCATCACCCCCGGTACCTTCGCCTTTTACGACGGCCCGTCGACCAATCATTGCTACCAGAGCGCGGCCGCCTATGTCGGCCAGGACCGCCGCCGGCACCCCTGCTACTGAGGGGCGCTGGCGCGGCCTCTGCGGGCGCCTCTATTTGGCGGCGCCCGACAGCAGCAATTGCTTCTCGATCTCGTAGACCGGCAGCTTGACGAGGTCCTTGCCGACCTCGCCCCGCAGCGCCTTGCGCATGACGTCCGAATAATCGGCGCGGATCATCCCGAGCGCGCGCGGTGAGGCCACCATGGTCAGGGCCGTGGTCTCGCCGGAGCTGACGGCGGCATCGAGCCGGCCGGCAAGGCTGCGCAGGAAGGCGCGCTCGGCCTCATCGTGCCAATCGGTCTGCTCGGCCGAGCTGCGCAGGCCGCCGGCAGCGGCATGCAGGCGACCCGGCGCGTCGCTCCCTTGCGCGCTGGTCATGGGATTGGGCTGCTCGTGCACCTCCCTGGTGTGAAGGTTCGGAAACATCTCGTCGCCGAGGTTTTCCAGAATGAGCGCCTTGCGCCCATCGCACACGACCAGCCAGCCGCCCTTGTCTAATCTCATCTTGTCCATTGCACAGCTCCAAGCAACCTGTGAGCCGGCTCTCCGAATTGGTCGAAGGACTGCCCACGCGACAAGACTACGAACGAAGCCCCGACGGCGAATTGCGCAGGATCAAGAACCGCATCGATGTCCTGCGTGGCCATCGCAGCGCGGGCCGCAGCATTGGTCACTCGCGCGAACCTGGGATAGTCTGGCGGGGTCGAGGTCAGGCCTGCGGCGGACCGGCTGAAGATTTGTTCATCAGCATTACATTTCGGTTCCGCCACAATTTGATCAGAACAACTTCGATATCCTGGATCGCGTCAGCGGAGGAAGACATCATGAATCTCAAGATCGGCCTCGTCGCCGCAGCCCTGTTCGGCGCCATGTTTGGCGCTTTGGCGACATCGCCGGCGGCGTCTGCCATGCCCATCGCGCCCGCGCCTGCGACGCCGCAGGCCTCCGGCATCGAGCAGGTCCGCATGGTCTGCGACGCCTGGGGGCGCTGCTTCTGGCGTCCGAACTACTATGGGTATTACGGGCCCCGGCCGTATTACGGCCCCCGGTATTATGGGCCGCGCTATTACGGTTACGGTCCACGCTATTATGGCCCACGCTATCGCCGCTGGTGACATCTGAAGGGGCCCTCGGGGCCCCTTCGCTTTTGCGAGATCATTCCTTGCGCGGTCATCACCAGCCTGGATCGATTCCAAAACTGATCTAGATCAAGGATGAAATCGGCACGCACCGTCATTCTACGGTGATGGCGGACTTGATCGTTTTTCGATGCCCCCAGACGGGCATGAACGTACAGACGGATCTTGAGAAGCAGCTGAGGCAGGAGAGACGGAGCTTTGCATCCTTCGCCTGTCCCGCCTGCACGCGGCTGCATTTCATCGACCTCGCCTCCGGCCAGCCGATGAGCCGGGAACGTTGACGGCCACATCGATCTGGACGGACGTCATGGCATGATGTCCGCAATACTACGGCCTGAAATTCGGTTTACTGAAACGCGATGTTTCGCCATTGATGGCGGTGTATCGACGTTCATTTGATTGTCACATTTCAGCAGCCGGCCAGACCATGTTGTTCGACGCCCTCGCTCCGTCCTCAGCTCTTCAACTGATCGGCTTTGCCGACGTCGATGCGTTTCGGCCGATCGAGACGATGGAGGACGCCAGGAGCATTCCGCTCGACATTCCGAACTTCGCCGCGGCCCGCGCCGTCGTCTCCCTGCCGGCATGCCGCATCATCATGATGAGATCGTTCGCGCGCATCCTTGACACCGCCTATCGGATGCCGGACGGGATGGTGATCCTGTCCATGACCGACGACCTCCAGGTCAACTTCAAGGGCCTGGATCTCGACGCGCGCTTCTTCGTGACGCTCCGCGGCAACGATGAATGCCACTTCGTCGAGCCCCAGACCAATCATCATGCAATGATCATCTTCTCCCCCGAGCTCAAAGACCGGGGCTGGTTCGATCACGCCGACGGTTTGCGGGCTCATGTCGCGAACCGGCCCGCCCTGCTGCACACGCGGCAACTCCTGCTCGACATCCTGCGAACCGCGTCAATGCAGCCGCTCCTGTTCGAGACCACCGAGGCGGCGGCCCATCTGCAGGAGGGCCTGCTGCTCGCACTCGACGATCTGTTTCGGATCGATTCGATGTCGGATCGGAGCGCCTCGGTCCAAGGCGAGCGTTCGATCAAGCTCGTGCAGCGGATCGACGATTACGTCGCAGCCCATCCGACCGTGCCGATCTATACCGCCGATCTCGCCGGTGAGTTCGGCGTCTCGATCCGCACCCTCGGCGGCGCAGTCAGCAAGGTGCGTGGCATGAGCCTGCATCAGTACATTCGCCTCAAGCGGCTGTGGGCGACCCGCGCCCGTCTGCTCAAGGGCGGCGGCGCCACCGTCGCCACGTGTGCGCGCGCGCAGGGCTTCCATCATCTCGGTGAATTTGCCGCAGCCTACCGCGCGACGTTCCACGAGGCCCCGTCCGACACGCTGGCACGCGGCCGGCACAGCCGTACCCCGCCAGCCTGACCGACGCAGCAAGCCCTTGCGACGGTGCGCGGCATCAGCGCCGTTCTGGAACATATCTGGAACGCCAAGGAGGAGTGGCGCGCTCGGAGAGATTCGAACTCCCGACCCTCGGAATCGAAATCCGATGCTCTATCCAGCTGAGCTACGAGCGCCCTGGCCCGGAGGTACCGGACCACAAACCGAGCCTTGCCGGACCGGCGGCTGACGAGCCAGCACATCGGACGGCGGTTCGGATGGGTTCGAATTAGCAGAGAGGCCGACCAATAAAAAGCCCCCGCCTCGTTTCGAGACGGATCGAAGGCGGCTGTCACCAGGTCGTGTTGAAGAGCCCGAAATGCGGCTGCTGGGCAACCAGCATCACCGGTCGTCCCTGCTGCGGCGCCGGATGGGCCCTGGCGACCTTGCGCTTGGGCTGAACCGGAGCCTTGGCGGCAGTATCGGTCTTCGCGGCCGGCGTGAACTGGGCGAAGGTCTCGCGCACCCGCGCCTTGGCTGACAGCTCGGCCAAGGCCGCCGACTGGGCCTCCTGCACGGGCGGCTGGGGAGCCACAACCGCGGCGGTCTTCACCGCGGGCGCAGCAATCGTCGGCTGACTGGTGTCGAGGACGACGCGCTCAGGCAGGTGCCGATCGGACCGGATTCGGATCAGGGGCTGATCGTTGCTCGCGGTCGCAACGGCTTGTGCCACAGGCGCCGCCGGGAAAGCGAAATTCACCGCGAACAGCAGAGCGAGCAAAGCTCCACCGACAAAGACGAAATACCGAAAGATGGGCATTGGCCGCGCTCCGCCCCCCGCATCCCCGCGTGGGCTCTCCGCCTCAACAGGCGATCTCTTATTTGGTTCCTGGCCCAGCCGTTCGGTTCAAATGGCGATGCGAGGTTTTTTCGCCAAGGGCCAGCAAGGACCAAGGAGGGTAACTTTTCCGCTACCGGAACATGCCGCCGTTAAGCACGGTGTGCTGCAACAAGCGAGCATTTCGCCTGATCGGCATTCACGTTGATGAAGCCGACCGGGATATGCGCAAAGGTCTTGCGGCTCTTCATGCTGACCGAATCCGCCAGCACGCGGCTGCGGTTGGTGAGATGACTGCCGTCGCGCCGCGTAAAGGCGCAGACGATCTCGACATCCTTTACGGCATAGTCATTGTCGTTTCGCAGCGTGAACGTCACCAGGGCTCTCGAGCCAAGGCCGCCGCGGCGCCAGGTCTGCGATGAAATCCTGAGACGACCGAGTTCTGCCACGGCAGGTGACTTGGCCGGTGCTTGGGCTTCCGAGACCGGCGACACCGCTACGGCCGTATCGCTCGGAGGAGCCGGCTCGACGGCCGCCAGCTCCGCCTTCAACGGCTCAGCACTATTGCCCTTGGACGAAGGCAGCAGCATCCAGACGCCGCAGCCGACAATGATGGCCGCCAGCAGCCACAGAAGGCTGCGGCCAAATGAGACGCTCGCGATCGTCACGGCCCGCGCCACTCGTTCGCCGGTCCCGGCGAAGCGCCCCAATCCGATCCGGTCGAGCCTGGCGTTCATGGTTGCATCACCGATCGCGGCCAAAGCCCATGCAACGACGGACCGGCCACTGCTTACCTTAATCCGGAAGAGGAACTAAGGTTCCCGCGCAGCTGCGAATCGGCAGGGACGGTGGCGATCACCGCCCACGGCCGCTAACATGCGCAGCAACATCGCGAAGGCCCGTTGGGAGAATTGAAATGCCAGTCGTCACTTGGGATCACGTCCATCTGCGCAGCCCCGATCCGGAGGCCACGGCGGCCTGGCTGCGGGACATCCTCGGTGGCGAGATCGTGCACGCGCCGGGACGGATCGACGTGAATCTGGGCGGCGCCAGGATCTTCATCGCGCCGCTCGAGGGCGACAACGCCGTCAACCCGCCGCCTCCGCACCCGCATCAGGGTCTCGACCATTTTGGCCTGACGGTGAAGGACATCGATGCCGTTGCAGCCGAGATCAAGGCCAAGGGCGTCACGTTCACGCGCGAGCCGACCACGATCCGGCCCGGCGTGCGCATCTGCTTCATCCGCGGCCCCGAAGGCATCTCCATCGAGCTGCTTGAGCGCGACAAGAAATATACCTGATCCGGCGCAAGCTCCAGCACTCCGCGTCCAGTGCAACGTTTGTCATGCATTTCGCGGGCCAACCCTGATTCGCAGGCGGCCGGCCTCGCCCCGTCATCAGACCGTCATGACGACGTCACTCACAAGCCGGAACAACTACGGCTCGCGGCGGCAACTTCCCGTGGCCGGCCGGCAAACTGCCGCGTTGCGCGAGAGAATGCGCTTTGGCATAAAAGCGGGACCGGTTACGCCATTGGGCGATGGCGGCCGGCCTGCGGGACGTTATGAAAAACGGTCTCTATTCGATTCACGTGACCCTGCTCGATGGTCGAGCCGGCAAGGGCAGCGGCGTGATCCTTTTTCGCGACGGCAAGATCCTTGGCGGCGATGCCTACCTCTATTACACCGGCAGCTACGTGGTGAAGGACAACAACACCTTCAAAGGCGAAGTGCTGGTGCAACGACACACCTCGCCGCGGGGCGACGACAATCCTCTGTTCGGCGGCCCTGCCCCCGTCGGCATCGGCCTCAGCGGCACCTTCACGGACACGCGCGCGGAGATGACGGGCACGGCTCTCGTCGGCAAGGCCAGCCAGATTTTTGGCGCGACGCTGCACAAGCTCGCCGACTTCGACTAGACGCACGAGCTATTCCGCAGCCTGCTCCAGCGGCGCCGTGCGCGGCAGGATGATCTGGATGCGGGTGCCACTGCCCGGTTCGGAATCGAGATCGAGCCGCCCGCCGAGCCGGTTGGTGACGATGCTGTAGACGATGTGCAATCCAAGACCGGTGCCGCCCTGGTCGCGCCGCGTCGTGAAGAACGGATCGAAGGCACGGCGTCGGACGTCGAGTGACATGCCGCAACCATTGTCCGAGAAGATGATCTCGACATTGTCCTTGCCGGACTCGCGGACCTGGATGTCGATGGTTCCCGGCCGGCCGTCCGGGAAGGCGTGCGCCACCGAATTGAGAAACAGATTGGTCAGCACCTGGCCGTACGGGCCCGGATAGCTATTCATGGTGAGATCGGGCTGGCACTCGACATTGAGCGTCAGATTGTGCTTGCGCAGGCCCGGCCTCAAACTCATCACCACCTGCTCGGTGAGGTCGCCGAGATCGAAGCTGCGCTGATCCGAATAGTTGCGGTCGGCGGCGACCTGCTTGAACGACTGGATCAGCTCGGCGGCGCGATTGAGATTGGAGACGAGCTGCGAGGATGCATCGCGGCTGGTGTTGAGGAAGTCGTTGAGCGTGGAGCGGCGCAGCTCGCCGCGCTCGACCTCGGAGGTGAACATCGCGGTCTTGCGCTCCAGCGCGGAGGCGACCGTGAGGCTGATGCCGACGGGATTGTTGACCTCGTGGGCGACGCCGGCGACGAGGCGTCCGAGCGCGGCGAGCTTCTCGGCCTCGATCAGCGAGGCCTGGGTCTCGCGCAGATTGCGCAGCGCGGTCTCGGCGGACTCCTTGGCCTTGCGCATCTCCTGCTCACCGCGCTTGCGCTCGCCGATGTCGAGCGCGACGGTGACGATCCGCTCGATCTCGCCCTCGGCATCGAGCAGCGGCAGCTTGTTGACCAGCCATTGCCGCATGTTGCCGGCGGAGTCCTTGTACTCCTCCTCATAGAAGCCGAGCCCCTTGCGGATGCTGAGCACGCGCTTGTCGTTCTCGTCGGTCTTGGCCGCGCCGTAGCGCGACATCAGGTCGGCCGTGGTGCGGCCGAGCGCGTCGCCGGGTTCGATGCCGAAGATGCCGGCCATATAGCGGTTCATCAGCACATAGCGCAGGTCGCGGTCCTTGACGTTGATCACCGCCGGCACGGTGTCGATGACCTGCTGGAGCAGGCGCCGGCCTTCGGCGATGGCGTCTTCCGCCGCTTCTGGTCGGTGATGTCGCGCAGCGTGCCCTCGTAGCGGACGATGTTGCCCGCTTCGTCCCGCACGCCGGTGGCGCTGTCCGAGAGCCACAGGATGTCGCCGCTGCGCTGGCGCACCTGGTACTCGAACTCGCGCACCATGCCGTCGCGCGCCATCAGCCGCTGGTATTCGACGCGTGCCTCGGGATGGACGTAGATGGTGTGGGCGATGTCGTTGATGCTGTCGATGAGGTGCTGCGGGCTGTCATAGCCCATCATCCGCGCCAGCGCCGGATTGGCGTTGAGCAGATCGCCGGCCGGCGTCGTCACATAGATGCCGTCGACCGAGCCCTCGAACAGCTTTCGGTAGCTCTCTTCGGCGAGGCGCTGCTCGGTGAGCGCGCGCACCGCTGCCTCGCGCGCCGTGTCGGCCTCCTCCAGCGCGCGGCGGAACACTTCGGCTGCACGCGCGATGTCGCCGATCTCGTTGTCGAGGTCGGCCGACGGGATCGAGGTGTCCTTCCGGCCCGCCGCAAGCGCGCGGATGGAGCGGGCGATCTGGGCGAGCGGACGCACCGTCCTGCGCACCACGAACAAGGCAGCGCCGATGCCGATCAGCACGCCGATGGTGCCAAGCACGATGCTCTGCCATCGCGCTTCCGTCAGCGTCCGGGCGAAGTCGCGCGACAGCACGTGGCCGCGCCGGTCGCTGACCTCGCGCAGCAATTCGGTGACGCGACCGATCAGCCGGCCCTCGGTTCCCAGCACCTCGCGGTCGATGTCGGCGATCTGCCGCTCGCGAACGGCCACGGCCATGATGGCCTCGGCATAATCGTTCACCGCCGATTTCAGCCGGGCATCGACAATGTTCAGGGCCCGCATGTTCTGCGCGGCCTGCTCGGCCGCGGACGGGTTGCGCGCGAGCAGCCCGAGCGCGATCCGGCTCTGCGCCTCCGACAGGCGCGATGCCAGATCACGGTCGGCCGCACCGGAGACAGCCACATCGAACTGTTCGCGCAGCGGCGGCAGGCCGGCGAGCAGCTGGGCGCGGCGATCGATCAGGGTCGATATCCGCTCGAGGCCGTTGCGATAAGTCGCGAGCCGCTCGGTGACCCCGTCGATCATGTCCTGCTGCTCGGGCGCGAGCTCGATGCGGGTCTTCTTCAGGATGTCGCTGAGCGTCGAGGCCGCCTCGCCGACCTGCTTGAACTGGATGCCGGCGCCGGGATCGGTGACGAAGTCGCGCGCGGCAAGCCGCAACTCGTTCATGCGGCGATCGATGTCCTCGGCGAGGTCACCGACGCTCTGGAGCCGCTGCAGCTCGGCGAAGGTGGTGTCGATGTGCCGGATCGCGATCACGCTCGCGGTCGACGTGACGATGATCACCGCCAGCACCAACAGGAAGCTGCCGAAAGTGAGCTGGCCGATGGAGAGCGAGAATGTTCGCTTTTTCTCAGGGGTCGGCGTCAATTCGGCGGACATTGGGCTTTGAGGGACCGGGATATTGGAGGCCCAATATACGACGTATTGCGGCCCCGGGGAAACATGCCTCGGGCCGCCGATTATCCTTAATATTGGGGGCGTCGAAGCCCCCTTGCCCGATCTATGACGGTTTGACGCTTGCCTGCCGCCGGGCCGGGATCGTCATGGCGGCGACGCCGAGGACGACGCAGGCAAGCCCGATCCAGGCGGTCTGGCTCAGGCTCTCACCGAGGAAGGCGACGCTGATGGCGACCCCGATCGGCACCCGCAGATAGGCCTGCGCGGTGGTGCCGACCGAGCCCAGGGTCTGGATCAGGCGGAAATAGATCGCAAACGCCGCGGCCGTCGAGAACACGGCGAGCGCGAGCAGTGCCAGCACCGAGCTCGGCGACGGCGACAGCGTCCAGGGCTGCTCGACCACGAGCGAGGCCGGGATCAGGACCGCCGCCCCCGCCAGCAGCGAGCCGGCAGCGGGTGCCATGGGGTCGAGGCCCTTGAAGCTGCGGCCGAAGATCGCGGCGCAGGCGTAGCAGATGGTGGCGGCGACGATGGCCGCCTCCGCGAGGAGACCGCTGCCGATGTCGTGGAAGGCATCGACGCCGACGATCAGCAGGATGCCGGCCATGCCCGCGATCACGCCGAACAGCTTTCGCGGGCTTGTCGCCTCGTGGCGGGTGACGACCGCCGTGAGCAGGAAGGTGAAGATCGGTCCGGCCGAGTTGAGGATGGTGGCGAGCGCGGCATCGACATGGCGCTCGCCCCAGGCGATCAGCGTCCAGGGAATGACGCTGTTGAGCACGGCCTGGAAGGCGAAGCGCTGCCAAGCCGCTGCGTCCATCGGCATCCTGATGCCGCGCGCCCACATCACGACGAGCAGCAGGAGGCCCGCGATCGTGGTCCGCGCCGCGATCAAGGTAATTGGGGGAATGGTGGCGACGCCGAGCTTGATGAAGGTGTAGGAGCCGCCCCAGAGCGTCGCGAGCGCGACCAGGAGCGCCAGCTCGACGGCGATGTTGGTGTCCTGCCGGCTGTCCATTCCGCGCGCTCCGTCCCGTTGTCAGGGACGGAACCTAGCGCGTCTGCGGTCGCAGATAGTTCGTTACGTGTCGAAGTGTATTAGCCCACCGCCCCGACCTCGAACACCTCACCGTCATAGCCGGCTTCGCGGGGGATACGGAGCTGGCGGCCGGTTTCGGTCTTGGTCATCACGGGCATCACCGTGACGATCGACATGCCCTTGGCATGGTCGAGCGCGTCTTTCACGCTGCGCTGCTTCGCCAGCCGGATCAGATTGCGCGTGGTCGGAAACGGCAGCTTGAAGCGGCCACTCTCGCCGCCCTCCACCGCCTCGCGCGGTGAGACCCAGATCGAATCGGTCGACTCCCTTCCGTCATGGGCGCCGAGCTGGTCGGGTGGCGCCGCGGCAAGGAAGAACCATGTGTCGAAGCGCTTGGGCATGCCCTCCGGCGTGATCCAGTGCGCGTAAGGCACGAGCGTGTCGAGTGCGAGCTGGAGCCCGTTGTCGGCGAGAATGTTCAGAAAGCTGATCTTGTGCTCGTTGAGCGCGACGCGGTGCTTGTCGGCGATCTCGCCGGCACGCCTGGCATCGACAGGCGCGCTCGTCCCCTTTGACCGCGCCAGCAGGATGCCGCTCTCTTCGAAGGTCTCGCGGATCGCCGCGATGCGAAAACCGCGATCCGCCTCGCTGAGGCCTTCACCGCCCGAATACAGGTCGGAGCGCGCGACGATCTCGTTGTCGCCGGCATCGACGCTGCCGCCGGGAAACACCAGCGCGCCCGAGTTGAACACGATCTGATGATGGCGGACCATCATGAAGACCTCGATTTCGTCGCGGCTCTTGCCGTCGACCGTGGGGCCGTCGCGCAGCAGGAGGATCGTCGACGCCGGGCGTGATGCTGATGTTTCGGCCATCCAACTAACCTGCCGCGCTGGATTGCGGGCCGAGATTGGCGCGCTTGTCGACGCGGGCGACGCGCGACAGCAGGTATTCGACCTCCGCCTTCGCCGTCGCCGTGATGGTCGCGCCGGGCTTGCGCTGGGCGCTGGAGGCGATGATGCCGCGCTTCTGCAGCACGTATTTGCGGATGGTCAGGCCGACGCCGGGCTGCTGCTCGTAGCGGATCAGCGGCAGATGCGCGTCGAACAGATCATGCGCGGCATCGCGCTTGCCGGCCTTGGAGAGGTTCACGACGTCGATCAGAAGCTCCGGGAAGGCGTAGCCGGTCATGGCGCCGTCGGCACCGCGCTCCATCTCGAAGTCCAGGAACGTGCCGCCATTGCCGCAGAGGATCGAGAGCGGACGGAGCGAGCCGTCCTTCTGGAAGCCGCGCAGGGTCGTGATCTTCTCCAGTCCCGGCCAGTCCTCGTGCTTGAGCATCACGCAGTTCGGATTGTCCATGACGATCTTGCGGATCACGGCGGGGGTGAACACCACCGACAGGGTCAGCGGATAATCCTGGAGCACCCAGGGCACATCCGGCCCGATCGCCTCGGCCGCCTGCTTGAAATAGCCGACGATCTGGTCGTCGGTACGCAGGCTCGGCGGCGGCGCGATCATGACGCCGGCCGCGCCGGCGTCCATCGAGGCCTTGGCCAGCGAGCGCATGGTGGCAAAGCCGGGCGCGGAGACGCCGACGATCACCTGCATCTTCCTGGCACGCTTGACGAAGCGCACCGCCACCTGCTCGGCCTCGGCGGCATCGAGCTTCGGCGCCTCACCGAGGATGCCCAGCACCGTGACGCCGTCGCAGCCGACCTCCTCGTAGAAATCGGTCAGGCGATCGATCGAGCGCTCGTCGATCCGGCCGTCGTCGTGGAACGGCGTCGGCGCAATTGCGAAAGTGCCCTTGGCGTCGGCGGTCAGTTTCATCTAGTCCTCGTCTCTCTCTGTTGTCATTCCGGGGCGCGACGCAGTCGCGAGCCCGGAATCCATAACCACGATCCGGAGTATGGATCCCGGGCTCACGCTTCGCGTGCCCCGGGATGACGGCCTTCTAGAACCTCCGCGCGCCCATCTTGATCTGCTCCTCGGAGAAGAAGATCTCCTTGGCGTGATCGGCGATGTCCTGGGCCTTCCAGCCCGTGTGCGGCGGTTTCCAGCCTTCCATTTCCATCATCCGCATCTCGCGCACGCCGCGGGGCCCGGACACGCCCAGCACCTTGCCGGTCTGGTCGCCCGACAAGTCGCTGACCATGTATAGCACGGCCGGCGCGATGCCGTCCGGCCCCAGCGCCGCCGAGGGGTTCTCCTTATAGCGGGGCAGGTCTGCGGTCATGCGGGTCAGGGCGCCCGGGGCCAGCGTCCAGATCCGGATGTTGTATTTGCGGCCCTCGATCGCCAGCACGTTGGACAGGCCCCAGATGCCGCCCTTGGCCGCGCCGTAATTGGTCTGGCCGAAATTGCCGATCAGCCCTGATGTCGAGGAGGTGTTGACGATGACACCGCCGCCATTTTCCCGCATCCAGCGAAACACCGGCATGGTGCAACAAAAGGTGCCCTTCAGATGCACCTTGATGACCTTGTCCCAGTCGGATTCGCTGGCCTTTGCGAAGGTCTGGTCGCGCAAAATGCCGGCATTGTTGACGAGGATGTCGGCGCGGCCGAAATGCTTGATGGCGTCGTCGAACACCGACTGGCCGCCCTCCATGGTGGAGATATCGGCGCCGTTGGCGACCGCCTTGCCGCCCTCGGCCGTGATCGCGTCCACCACGAGTTGCGCCATCGACTTGTCGACGCCGGAGCCGTCACGGGGACCGCCGAGGTCATTGACGACGACCGAGGCCCCCTCCCGCGCAAACAGCTTCGCGTAGGCCTCACCGAGCCCGCCGCCAGCGCCGGTGATCAGCGCGACCTTGCCGTCGAGTAGTCCCATGGTGGCCTCTCCCTTGCTCTTATTGTTTCGCGTCCCGGACGCGATGCAGCGTGAAACGCTGCTTCGCAGAGCCGGGACCCAGCTCTTTGCTACCGCCTCTGGGCCCCGGCTCTGCAGCGCATCACTGCGTGCTGCGCTGCGTCCGGGGCACGAGACTGCCCTAACCTAAGACCGTCTTGCCGTTCTTGATCACGGTGACGCCGCGCGACTTCACCTTCGCTTCGAACGAGATCGTGTTGCCGTCCCTCCAGAGGTCCATGGTCACGGTCTCGCCGGGATAGACCGGCGAGGAGAACCGCGCGACGTGCTGGCGGAATGCGCTTGCGTCGTAATCGGCGTAGGTCTGAAGCACGCCGCGGCAGGTGATGCCGTAGGTGCACATGCCGTGCAGGATCGGACGCGGGAAGCCGGCCTTCTTGGCGAACTCGGGATCGCTGTGCAACGGATTGCGGTCGCCGCAGAGGCGATAGACCAGCGCCTGGTCGGGACGCGTGGTGATGTCGATGGTCTTGTCGGGCGTGCGCGAGGGGATCTTGTGCGGATCTGGCTGGGTCAGGCTCGGCCCGCCGAAGCCGCCGTCGCCGCGGGCAAAGCGCGAAGCGACGAGTGTCGCGAGCTTCTCGCCCTTCTCGTTCTTGAGCACCGTCTGGTGCGCGATGACGACGCCCTTGTCCTTGCCCTTGTCGTAGACCTCAACGACGGAGGAGTCGGCCGTGATGTGCGCGGCCACCGGCAGCGGCTGGTGGAAGGTGATGTCGCGCTCACCGTCGACGACCATGACGCGGTTGAGGTTCATCTCGCCCGGGCCCGCGCCCCAGGCTGCGACGGACGCAAACGTCGGTACCACCTTCAGCGGCCGCGGCGTCAGCGTGCCCTCATTGACGAAGGCGAGCTCCTTCTCGTCCATGGGATCGGCGCCGAGGCCGATGCCATAGGCGTAGAGCATCACCTCGCGGTCGGTGTAGGCGTATTTCTGGCCGAGGTTTTTCAGGCCTTTGAGCTCTTCGTATCTGGCGGACATTTTTTTGGTTTCCTCCGGCATTTCTCTCAGCGAGCAACGGCGCTCGTTAATGTGCCCTCTCCCCTTGTGGAAGAGGGCCGCGAGAGCCGTGCGACAAACTCATTTGGGTGAGGGGTTGGCTCCTCGGCAAAAGTCTCTCTGGGAAGAGAACCCCTCATCCGGCGCTTTGCGCCACCTTCTCCCACAAGGGGAGAAGGGAAGAAAGCAATCAGGCCGGTGTGAAGAACGGCAGCGGTGCGCCGTCGGTCGGCTTGAACACCACCTTCACCTTCTGACCGATCTTCAGCTTCTCGAGATCGCAGTCGACGAAATTGGTCTGCACCGACGGCCCCTCCTTCAGCGTGACGTAGCCGATGGCATAGGGCCCGGTCGGCGATTTCCGCATCAGGCTCCAGGTGTAGATCGTGCCCTCGCCCGACGCTTCCTCCCACACCGTCTTGTCGGAGTAGCAGAACGGGCAGATCGAGCGCGGGAAGTAATGCGCTTCGCCGCACGCCGTGCAGCGCTTGATCATGAACTTGCCTTGCTTGGCTGCGTCCCAGAACGCTGCGGTCTCGGGGTTCGTCACCGGAGCCGGATATTTCTTTGCATCTACCATCACACGCGCTCCAGAATGGCCGTCGAGGCGGCGTGGCGGACGCCCAGGAGGCCGCCGGTGCCGTGGGCAATGGCGAGATCGCAATTCCTGACCTGCACCTTCGGATGCGCCTCGCCGCGCAGCTGCCTGACGGCCTCGATGATCTTGGTCATGCCGCCGCGGTTGACGGGATGGTTGCTGCAGAGGCCGCCGCCATCGGTGTTGAACGGCAGCTTGCCGACGCCCGAGATCAGATTGCCGTCGGCGACGAACTTGCCGCCCTCGCCCTTCTTGCAGAACCCGAGATCCTCGAGCTGCATCAGCACCGTGATGGTGAAGCTGTCATAGATCGAGGCGTATTTGATGTCCTTCGGCGTGATGCCGGCTTCCTCGAACGCGCGCGGGCCGGACCAGATGCCGGCGGAGTACGTGAGATCGAGATCCTTGCCGCCGCGCGGGCCCTTCATGGCTTCGCCATGGCCGATCAGCTTGACCAGCGGCTTCTTCAGGCTCTTGGCAATCTCCGGCGTCGTCACGATCAGCGCGCCGCCGCCGTCGGAGACGACACAGCAATCCATGCGATGCAGGGGATCGGAGATCATCGGCGAGTTCAGGACGTCCTCGACGGTGACGACGTCCTTGAGCATCGCATGCGGATTGTATTGCGCGTGATGGGAGGCTGCGACCTTGATCCAGGCCAGTTGCTCCGAGGTGGTGCCATAGTCGTGCATATGGCGCATGGCACACATGCCGTAGGCATTGTGCGTGGTCGCGCCGTAAGCGGATTCGAAATCGACCTCGGCGCCGGCCGCACGCGGCGGCATCGCGCCGGTACGCGGCTTGCCGGCGAGCGTGATCAGCGCGATCGAGCACTTGCCTGCCGCGATCGCCTCAGCGGCGTGGCCGAGATGGATGATGTAGGAACAGCCGCCGGTCTCGGTGGAATCGACGTGGCGGAGCTTTTTGGTGTTGAGGCCGAGATAATCGACCATCGGCCAGGCGCCGCCCGGAGCATCGCCCGCGCAGAAATAGCCGTCGACGTCGTCCTTGCTGATCCCGGCATCCTCGATCGCGCCCTTGGCGACCTCGGCATGGAGCTGGGCGGTGGATTTGTCCGGCGCATGCCGGGTCGGGTGTTCGTAGATCCCGGCAATGTAGGCCTTGCCCTTGATGGTCAAACTTCAGGTCTCCGCTGGCTTTTCTTATTTGCCCCGTTTTTCTGAACCGCACTGGGCAGATTGGCAAGCGCGGAAATATTCCGCCCCGCGAGAGGGCCGCGGACTGGCGCAAGTGGGGTCTGTTCTGGTGTCCCGGACGCGCTGCAACGCTTCAGCGTTGCTGCGCAGAGCCGGGACCCATGCGGCCGCGTTTTCGTTGCGAGATGGGCCCCGGCTCAGCAGCGCATCACTTCGTGCTGCGCAGCGTCCGGGGCACGAGACCTTGTCCTGCAGACACGCCCCCGCATCCTCGCGGCATGTTTCGCCCGAGCTTTGCTTCCGTCTCGCTCCCTCCTTGAACAGAGGGCGCAGGGAAGACCGGGTGCCGGCTGGGCACCCACGGTCCGCTGTGCGCGATTGCGCGAAGAACAGATGCACAGCGGCATACAGGTGCGGCCAAACATCCGGCCTTCCCTGCGCAGTGGCTTTACGGCTTATGTCGCGCTCTCCCCGGGGAGCGATGCACTATTGCCCCCGTCGCCTTGCGAGCGAAGCGCAAGACTTGACGCCAGCCTGCGGGCGTCAGGACCACACGATTTTGCCGTACGCGAGACCGCGCCCGTCGTGCACGAGACAATCGCCCGCGCGACGCAGCCCGCGTCCACCGCCACTCACCCCGCGTTTCGTGACGATCGCGATACGCCCCTCTTGAGGGATGAGGTGGCGGACCGATACGACAATTCCGAATTTCGGTAAAGTGGAATGTTTTTGCGCGCGGGGATTGACTCGTCTCTTGGATGTTTCGCCCGGCGGTAACACAAGGGGTGGTGTCGCAGGGTGGGCAAAGCGAAGCGTGCCCACGTCCTTTGCGCAATCATGGCGAGGTCGTGGGCACGGCGCTTCGCGCCTTTGCCCACCCTACGGGACCTTGCGCCGTCCCAACCAGTTGCCTTCCGTCAGGTCGGGCTGTGCGGCACGGGCCTCAGCGGATGCCTCCGCAGCGAGCTGTGAACATTGCTCGCTCGTCCGATACGAGGGGTGAAAGACAGACTCTTCGCTACGAGGCGGTGCTCGGGCGCGCGCGATAACGGAACGCGGTCAGCCCGGCGAACATCAGGCCGAGGACGAGAAGAACAGCGCCTCCCTTCACGCCAAAACTGTCCTGGTGTTGGCGCTCGGCCGCGTCGTCGACGATCAGGGGCCGCGCATCAGGTCTGCCCGTGAGATAGCGGATCCTGATCTGTCTGACGGTCTGGACGCCGTTGCGCGTGATCTGCCGCCAGAAGGCCGGGCTGATATGGGTCGGTCCGTAGGCCTGCTGTCGTCCGCTCTTGTCGGTCCACGCCAGCGTCACGAGATAGCTCGGGGCCTCACCGGCCTTGTTCACCTCACCGTAGGCGCGGGTAACATCGGCGGTAGCTTCATCGCCATGGGCGAGGATCTCATTCAACGTGCTTTGCTCAATGTAGGAGTTCACCAGCATGTAGCCGCCGAACGGAAGCATCACAGCAGTCAGGGTCCCGAGGATGTAAGGAAAGGGACGCCTTGCTCCGGCGGCGATCGTCGCACTCCCCGGCCCGCCTCGACGCGCCGACCATGCCTGCCATCCGATCACGAGCATCACGAGCACGGCGCAAACGCCCGCTCCCGCCGCCATGAACCTGGACGTGGACCGGATATGGCTCAGATGGTCGTCGAGATCTTCGACAATGACCGGAAGCGATGAATCGTCGTCAACGGCCTGGATTGGGATCGTCAGGAGCTTGAGCTGATTGCCAACCATGATCCGCGCCGCATAGGCAGCACTGACCGCTATGCCCGTGCGCTCGCGCTGGACGCCATCCCTGCCGGTCCACTGCAATCCGATCGACAGACTTTCGTCGACATAGCGCGGCCAGCCGCCGTCAAACACGAACGGAAACCGCGGCGAGACGACTTTGGCCGAAATGATCTTTCCGGTGGTGCCATAGCCATCGCGCATGACGCGTTCGATGGCATGCTGATTCCAGAACATCCCCAACGCCGCCAACACACCGACGGCCAGAAACAGAATCAACACAGTGCGCAATGACATCGATCATCGCCCCGCATAGCGCACGGCCGCATCGCCCGGCGCGCTTCACTATCGCAAGTTGCTGATATCGCGCGGCCACAACTCTTGTCAAACGGATGAATTTAGTCCGTAGGGAAAAAGCGACTTGTCCGCTGTAGCTCGAAGGGCGACGGCGGAAGCGTGCCCACGTCTTCTGGTGCAGTCGTGGCGAGATGGTGGGCACGGCGCTTTGCGCCTTTGCCCACCCTACGAGAGCGCCTTATTCCTGGAAGGAGTGCCGTAGGGCGGATTAGCCGAAGGCCTAATCCGCCGTATTGATCTCCACGGCAACGGACGTGGCGGATTACGCTTCGCTAATCCGCCCTACAGCACCTACGGAACCGCCCTACTCCGCCGCGATCTGCCTTGGCGCGGGCGGCGGGCTCGCGAGATCGGCGGCGAGCTGGGCGTAACGCATCTTTGCGTCCGCGACAGCTTTCTCCTTCACCGGGCCGTAGCCGCGGATGCGGTCGGGGAGTGAGAGCAATTCCACGGCGGTGTCGATCGTGACCGGCGACAACAGGCCGAGCACGGTGGCGACGTCCTTTTCGTAGCCGGCGATCAAATCACGCTCGAGCTTGCGGTCGGCGCTGCGGCCGAAGATGTCGAGCGGCGTTCCGCGCAGGAATTTGAGTTTCGCCAGCACGCCGAAGACGTTCAGCATCCAGGGGCCGAAGGCGCGCTTCTTCGGGCGTCCCAGCGCGTCGAGGCCGCCGCCGAGGATCGGCGGCGCAAGGTTGAAGTTGAACTTGAAGTCGCCCTCGAACTGATCGCGGAGCTGCTGGGCGAAGGCGCCGTCGGTGTAGAGGCGCGCGACTTCGTATTCGTCCTTGTAGGCCAGCAGCTTGGCGTAGTTCACTGCGACCGCGCGCGGCAACGCATCGCCATAACCGCCCTTCACCGCGGCGTCGCGCACCTGGTCGATCAGCTTGCGATAACGCTTGGCGAGACGGCTGTTCTGATAGGCCGTGAGGTGCTTGGCGCGGTGCTCGATGACTTCATCGAGCGTCATGGCCTCCAGCGTCTTGGGCGCTGCGACCTGGTCCGTGCCCTTCAGCATGTCGGCAAGACGCGCGGGATCGGCGACCGCGAGGCGACCTAGGCGGAAGGCCTCCTTGTTCATCTTGATCGAGACGCCGTTGACCTCGATCGCCTGCTCGATCGCTTCCGCCGAGAGCGGGAACAGGCCTTTCTGATAGGCGTAGCCCATCATCATCATGTTGGTGGCGATGCTGTCGCCGAGCAGCTGCTCGGCCGGCTTGGTGAAATCGAAGAAGACCGAGTCCTTGTGCAGCGCCGTTTCCAAGAGCCCATTCAGCTTGCGGGTCTGGAAATTGAAGTCGCGGTTGAGGACGAAATCGGCGGTTGGAATGACGTGGCTGTTGATGATGCCGCGGGTCCGGGTGGAGTCGCAGAGCGAGATCGTGTCCTTGGCGACCGCGACCACCTCGTCGGCGGCGAGCACGAGATCGGCCGTGCCGGTGACGATGCGCGAGCAGGTCACTTCCGCGGGATGATCCGACAGGCGGACATGGCTGAGCACCGCCCCGCCCTTCTGTGCAAGGCCCGACATGTCGAGGATCATCGAGGCCTTGCCCTCGATATGGGCGGCCATGCCGAGCAGCGCCCCGATGGTGAGAACGCCGGTGCCGCCGACGCCGCCGACCGCGATGTTATAGGGCTTGTCGAGTGTCGGCCGCGACGCCGGCTCGGCAATCGCACCGATGTCGGAGAGGTCGGCCGGCGCGCGGTGGCGTGGCTTGCCGCCATCGACGGTGACGAAGGACGGGCAAAAGCCCTTCAGGCACGAATAGTCCTTGTTGCAGGAGGACTGGTTGATGGCGCGCTTGCGACCGAACTCGGTCTCCAGCGGCTCGACCGAGATGCAGTTCGATTGCACCGAGCAGTCGCCGCAGCCTTCGCAGACGGCCGGATTGATCATGACGCGGCGCGCCGGATCCTCCATCAGGCCGCGCTTGCGGCGGCGGCGTTTTTCCGCGGCGCAGGTCTGCACGAACACGATTGCCGATGTGCCCTTGTGTTCCCGGCACATCTTCATGACGTTTTGCAGCTCGTCGCGATGGTAGAGCTTCACGCCCGGCGCGATGGTGCTGGCCGGATAGGCATCGGGCGCCTCCGAGACAAGATAGATCTCGCGGATGCCTTCGGCGTGGAGTTGATGGGTGATCTGCTGCGGCGAGAGATCGCCGTCATGGCGCTGGCCGCCGGTCATGGCCACCGCGTCGTTGTAGAGGATCTTGTAGGTGATGTTGGTCTTGGACGCCACCGCCTGGCGGATGGCGAGAAGGCCCGAGTGGAAATAGGTGCCGTCGCCGAGATTGGCGAAGATGTGGTTCTCGTTGGTGAAGGGTGCGATGCCGACCCACGGCACGCCCTCGCCGCCCATATGCGTAAAGGTCTCGGTCGAGCGGTCCATCCACAGCGCCATGAAGTGGCAGCCGATGCCGGCGAGCGCCCGGCTGCCTTCGGGGACCTTCGTCGAGGTGTTGTGGGGACAGCCGGAGCAGAAATACGGGGTGCGGGAGACAGGTGCGACCGCTTGCATCTGGGTGGCCTGACGGCCGTTGAACCAGTCGGCCTTGGCGCGGAGCATCGAAGCAATCTCAGGGTTGAGATCGAGCTTGAGAAGTCGCTCGGTAAGCGAGGTCGCAAGCGAGGCAACGCTGAGCTCGGCGGCGAAGGTCAGGAAGCGCTTGTCGTGCTCGTCCATCTTGCCGACGATGCGCGGGCGCACGTCATCGCGCCAGTTGAACAACACCTGCTTGACCTGGTTCTCGACAATCTCGCGGCGCTCCTCGACGATGAATATCTCTTCGAGGCCGATGGCGAATTGATGCACGCCTTCCGGCTCCAGCGGCCAGGGCATGCCGATCTTGTAGAGGCGAAGGCCGATCTTGGCGGCGACCTCTTCGGTGACGCCGAGCTCGCGCAGCGCCTGACGGACGTCCTCGTAGCTTTTGCCCGACGCCATGATGCCGAAACGGGCGTTGGGCGAATCCATGGTGATGCGGTTGACCTTGTTGGCGCGCGCAAAGGCGATCGCGGCAAAGCCCTTGTAGTCCTGCAGCCGACGGTCCTGCTCGAAGCGATCGTCGGGCCAGCGCAGATTGAGTCCGCCTTGCGGCATCTCGAAATCGGCGGGGATGATGAACGGCTTCATCTCGTCGGTGAGATCGATCTCGGCGGTGGTCTCCACCGTCTCCGTGATCACCTTCATGCCGACCCAGCAGCCCGAATAGCGTGACATGGCGATGCCGAGCAGCCCCATCTCGATCATCTCGTGGATGCTCGAGGGATAGAGATACGGCATCAAGGCCGACATGAAGGCGTGGTCGGATTGATGCGGGACGGTCGAGGATTTTGCGCCATGGTCGTCGCCGGCAAGGCACAGCACGCCGCCGTTCTTGGCGGAGCCTGCGGCATTGCCGTGGCGGAACACGTCGCCGCAGCGATCGACGCCGGGGCCCTTGCCGTACCAGATGCCGACCACCCCGTCGTATTTCGCGCCGGGCGAGAGGTTAAGCTGCTGCGAGCCCCAGATGGCGGTGGCCGCCAGATCCTCGTTCACGCCGGGCTGGAACTTGATGTTGTACTGTTCGAGATGCTTGCGGGCGGCAAACAGCTGCTGGTCGTAGCCGCCGAGCGGCGAGCCGCGATAACCGGAGATGAAGCCCGCGGTGTTGAGGCCGCTGGCGCGGTCGCGCCGGATCTGGGCCATGGGCAGGCGGACCAGGGCCTGGATGCCCGTGGTGAAGACATGCCCGGTTTCCTGGGTGTATTTTTGATCGAGACTGATCGGACCCTGGTTGATGCCCATGCTGTCCTCTTTTTGCGCCCTGTTCAGGTCTTGCTGACTTAAGCCGTTGCCTTCCCGTTGTTTTTAGCTAGGGCGCGCCGACCAGTTTCGCCACTCTATGTCGGATATTTCACGATCCGCATCACAAATCTGGACCAAAGGGAGCGCCGGGTAAAAATCGCAACTTCGTGGCCTGAAACACGCTGGGCATTTTCAATTTGTGTCACCATACCCCCACTGTGGCGAAACGAACTGATGCCCCTGTCGTGCCCGATGCGGGCGATTGGTCGCAGGAGAGGCTTCGATGCGGACGATTCTGACTGGCTCGGCTCTCGTCGGCCTGGCGTTGTGCAGTGCGGTTGCAAGCGCAGCCCGCGCCGCCGAGCCGTCGCCGGAGCTGATCGCCTACGGCAAGACGCTGGTCGAGGCCGGCGACTGCGCGGGCTGCCACACCGCCGATCCGGCAAAACCGTTCGCGGGCGGCAAGCGCATCGACACGCCATTCGGCGCGATCTATGCGCCGAACCTGACCCCGGACCGCGACACCGGGATCGGCGCCTGGCTGGATGCCGATTTCACCCGCGCCTTGCGCACTGGCGTCGCGCCCGACGGGTCGAACTACTATCCGGCCTTCCCCTATCCCTACTTCACGAAGATGACGAAGGACGACACGCTGGCGATCCGCGCCTATCTCGGCACGCTTGCGCCCGTCGTCAGCCGCAACAAGCCGCCGGAGCTGCGCTGGCCGTTCGGCTATCGCGGCCTGATGCGGGTCTGGAACGCGATGTATTTCAAGCCCGGCCTGTACGAGCCGGACCAGAGCCAGAGCGCGGCGTGGAATCGCGGCGGCTATCTCGTCACCGGGCTCGGTCATTGCGGCGCCTGCCACACACCGAAGAACTATTTTGGCGCGGACAAGCAGGCGCAGGCGCTCTCGGGCAACGAGGTCGGTGGCTGGTACGCGCCAAGGCTCGACGGCGCTTCCCGCACGGGCCTGAAGTCGTGGAGCGAGGCGGACATCGCCGAATATCTGCAGAGCGGGCGCAATGTCAGGAGCCATGCCGGCGGGCTGATGGCGGAGGTCGTCGTCAACTCGACCTCGAAGATGAGCGATGCCGATGTGCGCGCGATCGCGGTGTACCTGAAGAGCCTGCCGCCGTCGCGGCGCGAGACGATCGTGGCGCCGCCTGATGATGCCGAGATGAAGGCGGGCCAGGCGGTCTACGCAAAGCTCTGCATCGCCTGCCATGAAGCCGACGGCTCGGGTGCGCCGCGCATCTATCCACCGCTGCCGGGCAATGCGCTGCTGCAATCGATCAATCCGTCCTCGACGTTGCGCATCATTCTCGACGGCGCCCACACCGTGACCACACCGCGCGCGCCCAACACCGGCGAGATGCCGCCCTATGCCAGGCTGTCCAATGAGGAGATCACGGCGGTGACGAACTACATCCGCAACTCCTGGGGCAATGCGGCCCCGCTGGTGACGCCGGCGCAGGTGGCGAAGGCCAGGAAGCAGGAGTAGCTCCATCCCCGTCATTGCTGTAACGACGATGTGGATGGAGTGAGGTCACGTAACCTCTACCTCTCCTCGTCCCCGGTGAACACGAATTTCGGCATCTCCCATTTGTAGCGCACCGCGAGCAGGCGCAAGCTGAGACCGAGCACGAAGGTCAGGATCGTCCAGAGCTCGGCGTTGAGGTTGAGGCCGAAGGCGGTGGCGTAGAACAGTCCCGTCACGACCGAGACGCTGGCGTAGAGCTCGGACCGAAACAGCAGCGGCACGTCGTTGCAGAGCACGTCGCGCAACACGCCGCCGGCGCACCCGGTCACCATGCCCGAGACGATCACGATCGGCAGCGAAGCATCCATCTGCCAGGCGACGTCGCAGCCGGCCATGGTGAAGACGACGAGCCCGATCGCGTCGAGCACGATGAAAGCGACCTTCAGCCGGTGCACGAGGCGCGCGAACAGAATGGTGAGGAAGGCCGCACCACCGGCCAGCGCCAGATAGATCGGATTGGCGACCCAAACCAACGGATAGTGCCCGAGGAAGAGATCGCGCAACGTGCCGCCGCCAAGCGCGGTGATGCAGCCGAGGAAGCACACACCTAACCAGTCCATGCTGCGGCGTCCGGCAGCAAGTGCAGCCGTCATGCCCTGGGCGGCTATCGCAACCAGGGACAGGAAATGCAGCACGGTATCGCTTGGCGGCAAACTCCACATTGGCTTGTTCCCTCGCGATTGTCCTCGTCGCAGCCATGGAACTCGCGTCAGTTCCCGAATGAACAGGTTCCCGATTCCCGGTGGCGGGGCAACACGCGACGAAAGCATAAGGAGGCGCGGAACAGAATCTCGCATCCACGGGTTGTCCGGGCGTCACAACCGAGGAGACAATCGATGGCTGACGACCGTTTTCCCAACGATCCGTACCGCCCGAACCTCGCCGACGATGAGTATCTTCGCGCGGCGCGCCGGGATGGCGACCTTCAGGCCGATCCCGAGCTGGGCGAAGGCCCCGCCTCCAGCGGCAAGGTTGCGTTATTCGCCGTTGCGATTGCACTGGTGCTGGGTGCCGTGTTTTACGGCCTGAACAATACGACGACTGGCAACCAGGCCAGCAACGCGCCGGCGACTCAGACCGCACAGCAGGCGCCTCCTGCCAATCCGGCCGCGCCTCCCGGTATGCGCGACGTGACGCCGCGCAACAACACCGAGCCGGGCGTGACGACGGGTGCGGCGCCGACCAAGCCGGCCCCGGACACGCAGAAGCCGTCTGACGGCGCGAAGTAACACTTCGCAATAGCGCGTGAAGCGGCGGGACTCAAAAAGTCCCGCCGCTTTTTCGTTGTGTTCCTAGCTGAACATCTTGTTGAGTTCGCCGCCGGGATAGCCGCTGCCGAGCTCGGTGAATGTCCCCTTCTCCGCCATCTCCTTTGCCGCACGCATGAAGCCGCCCCAGGCGGCGCGGGCGAGCGAGCCGCCGACGCTGATCCGGCGCACGCCGAGATCTTCGGCCTGCTGCAACGACAGGCCGGAGGCGCCGATCAAGAGGTTGAACGGCTTTGGTGCGACAGCCTTCACCACAGCAGAGATGTCCTCGCGGGTCTTCAGGCCCGGCGCATAGAGGCAGTCGGCGCCGGCATCGGCGTAAGCGGTGAGCCGGTCGATGACGAGCTTCAAATCGGTCACGCCCCACAGATAGGCTTCGCAGCGGCCGACCAGCAGCGTGCCGCTGTCGCCGATCGCCTTGCGCGAGGCCTTGATGCGCTCGACCGCGAGTGCGCGATCGTAGAGCGGCTTGTCCTTGTCGCCGGTGGAATCCTCGATCGACAGGCCGGCGACGCCGGTGCGCACGCAGCGCTCGACATTGTCCGCGACCCTGTCCGGCTCGACCGCAAAGCCGCCCTCGAAATCGGCGTTGACGGGGATGTCGACGGCCGAGCTCAATGCTGCCAGATGCTGACAGACGTCCTCGACGTTGACGTGGTTGTCGGCCTTGCCGATGGTCCAGGCAAAGCCCGCGCTCGACGACGCAATCGCCTTGAAACCGAGATGCTGCAATGCCTTGGCACTGCCGTTATCGACCGGATTGGGCAGGATGAAGCAGCCGCTTTCGTGCATCTTCTTGAAGGTGGCGCGCTTGTCCGCGGTCGTGACGTGCATGTTTCTTCTCCCTTTGTTGGCCGCGCAGACATAGGCGCCCTAACCTGGCAGCGCCAGTGCGCGCCTGGCAGCGCCAGTGCGCGCCCGGCAGCGTTAGTGGGCGTCGTGCACCGCCCGGCTGTCCTTCGGCGCCTGCTCGCGATCATTCATGCCGTAGTCTCTGACCACGCTGGCGATGCGCAGATGATAATCGGCAAAGATCTGCGCCCGGCCCTTGGCCTGGGTGCGGCGGTGCTCCATCGTGTTGCGCCAGGCCTGCACCGCCGCCTCGTCCCGCCAGAACGACACCGACAGGATCTTGCCCTTCTCGGTCAGGCTCTCGAAGCGCTCGACCGAGATGAAGCCGTCGATGGTTTGCAGGATCGGCTTCAGATCGGCTGCGAGGTCGAAATAGTCCTGGCGGTGTTCCGGCTTCGGCCAAACCTCGAAGATCACGGCGATCATGGGCATCTCCTGCTGCTATCGGACCTACAATACCACCTTGCGCAGGAAGGTGCGCTCTTCCGCGAGGATGAATTTGTGTTCCTCGGCGAAATGGAAATTCGCCATTCCTTCCGCGTCCTGCCGCAGCCGCGCGCGATAGGCCTCGTATGCGGCCAGACTCTCGAAGCTGATCAGACCGAAGGCGATGTTGTTGGTGCCTTCATGCGGCATGAAATAACCGATCAGGTCACCGCCGCATTTCGGGATGATGGTGAGCCAGCGCTTCGAATATTCCTCGAACTGCGCGCGCTTGAACGGGTCGATCTGATAGCGGATGAAGACGGTGACGGACATGATGGGCTCCTGGGTTTCCGTCGTCACTGCAAGCCGCGAAGTCTCGTAGGGTGGGCAAAGCGACTTGTCCGCCGTAGCTCGAAGAGCGAAGGCGGAAGCGTGCCCACGTCGTTTCCCCGCAACGACGAATGGTGGGCACGTCGCTACGCTCCTTTGCCCACCTACGGCTTCGCTGCGCGCGCAATGACGACTTGGTGAGAAGCTACGCCCTTGCCCGACCACAATGCTTCGGCTACCATCGAAGCATGAAATCAGGACCCGACATCGCCCTGGTCGCTTCGCTGGTCGGCGATCCCGCGCGCGCCAACATGCTCACCGCGCTGATGAACGGCCGCGCGCTCACGGCGAGCGAGCTGGCGCAGGAGGCCGGCATCACGCCGCAGACTGCGAGCTCGCATCTGGCCAAGCTCGAGGCCGGCGGGCTGGTCGAGCCGGAGAAGCAGGGCCGCCACCGCTACTATCGCCTCACCGACGACGACGTCGCCGGCGTGCTCGAGGGCCTCGCAGGCCTGGCCGCGCGGACCGGCCACATGCGGGTGCGCACCGGGCCGAAGGACCCGGCGCTGCGGCGCGCGCGGATCTGCTACGACCACCTCGCCGGCGATCTCGGCGTGCAGATGCTGGATTCCCTGCGCGAGCGGAATCTGGTCAGGCAGAAAAAGCAGGACATCGAGCTGACGGCCGAGGGCGAACGCTTCCTCGCCAAGCATCTGCAGATCTCGACCGGCATGCTCACCCATCCGCGCCGCCCGGTGTGCAAGGCCTGCCTCGACTGGAGTGAGCGGCGGCATCACCTCGCCGGCACGCTGGGGGCCGCCATGATGCAGCGCTTCGCCGAGCTGAAATGGGCGGCGCGCGACGCCACGCCCGGCAGCCGCGTCGTCAACTTCACCCGCACCGGCGAGAAGCAGTTTGCCGCGCTGTTCGGCGACGGGAAGGACTGACCCGCGCGCCGCGGCACCGGCAGTGCGCGCCTGAACGCTCCCGGGCCGGCGTCCTGGAGGATTTCTGCCGAGCCGGCCGCCAACACCAGTTTCTGTCGCGCCAAGCCGCATGCGGGGAACGTTCATGCCGCATTCAGGTCATGATTGGCAGATTTGGATCGCGCCGTGTCGGCATGTTGCAAAATTTAACATGTCGAATCGTGTCTTTTGATTCATTGTGCGCCGCGAGCGCCAAGCCGCTAAAGACTTACTCCAAAGACTTGCCCCAAAGACCCGCCCCCGAAAGACCTGCCCCCGAAAGACCTGCCCCAAGGACGAGAAGGAAGATCACATGAAATACCTGTTCGCCGCCGCCATGCTCGCCAGCGCGGTTGTCGGTTTCAGCGAGGCCGCCAGCGCCGCGCAGGGTTGCGGCCCGGGTTGGTATCGTGGCGCCTACGGTGGCTGCCGCCCGATGCGCGGCGCGGTCGTTGTGCGCCCCGCCCCTGTGGTGGTCGCTCCGCCCGTCGTCGTCGTGCCGCGCGCGCGCGTTTGCCCCTATGGCTTCCGCTGGTACGCCGGCCGCTGCCGCCCGTTCTGATCTGTTTGCATCGCAAGATGGCCGCGCAGGTTCAGCCTGCGCGGCCATTTTCGTTTTCAGGCTCGTTCGCTTTCAGGCTTGCCGCCGACGATTCGTCCGCCGTGGAATTGAGCGGCCTGGAATCGAAACGGGGACCGCAGCAGCGATCCCCGTCCAATTCGCGGCTTGCCGCGGCTTACCAGTGACGCCGATGCCAACGCCGGCGACGCCAGCCCCAATGACGGCGACCCCAGCCCCGGTGGCGGCCATGCCAGTGAACCTGTTCCGGCGTCAGCTTGGCGGCTTCCTCGCTGGTGGTGACGGCAGGATGAGCGTCGGGGTTGCCTTGCGGCATGCGCGCGGGATCACTGAGCGGCTGCGGCGAGAGCGGCGCGGCCTGCGCGGTCGCGGCGAAGGCGGCGGCGCCCGCCGTCACCCCCAGTGCAAGTTTCAAAAAGTTTCGACGCTCCATGACATGTCCTCTAGGCTACCTGGCAAGTGATGCAGAGGGAGTGTCGCGGTCACGACATGAACCAAGGCTGAATCCTGTGTTCAGATTCAAGAATGAAGTGAGGTGGAGAATTCGTAGCTTGGATGGACCTCGCTACTTCGCAAACTCCTGCGCCAGTACCAGCGTCTCGCGCGAGCGCTTGACGTCGGGCCAGTCGCGGTTGAAATCGGCGACGAGCTGCTTGAGCGCATCGCCCTTCAGCACCGCCGCAAGCTTGGCCTCGTCATCGAACTGATACATCGCCTGATGCAGCGAGGGATCGTCCAGGCTCCAGAACCGCCAGGCTTTGCTCACGCCGAATGCCTTCACCGCGTCGGGCACATGTTCCGTCTCGTACCATTTGTCGAAAGCAGCGCGCTGGGCGGGATCGGAGACGGTGGCGCGGACGACGAAGAAAGCTGATGGCATCGGGTTTCCTCCTGTTGTTTGGCGCGAGCCTAGCCGGATACGCCGCCGCCGACAAAAAGACTTGGCGCGGGTGTCGGAACGGGCGCCCTTCGCTCGTCCTTTGTTTCGAACCAGGACACGGAGACAGCAAATGGCCGACCTCACCCTGACCACCTTCAATTGGGTTCCCGAACCGCCGCGAGGATTCGTGCGCGACCTTCGCGTGCGCTGGGCACTCGAAGAGGCCGCGCTGCCCTATCGCGTCGCGAGCGCCCCGTTCGACGATCGCGGCGCCGCACATTTCGCGCACCAGCCCTTCGGCCAGGTGCCGTGGCTGACCGACGGCGATCTCTCGATCTTCGAGACCGGCGCGATCCTGCTGCATCTCGGCGGGCTCAGTGCGAAGCTGATGCCGACCGATCCGCGCGGCCGCGCCGAGACGACGGAATGGGTGTTCGCGGCACTCAATTCGGTGGAGATGGCGAGCCTGCCCTGGGGAATGTCGAAATTCATGGGCCATCCCACCGACACGGCTGCGTGGAAATTCGTCGACGACTTCCTCAAGCTTCGGCTCAAGCATCTCGAGCCGGTGCTGGCCGGCCGCGAATGGCTAGCCGGCTCCTTCTCCGTCGCCGACATCCTGATGTCGGACGTGCTGCGCGTCATCGATGGTTTCGACGGACTGGCGGACAGTCCTGCCTGCCGTGCCTACGTCGCGCGCGCCACAGCCCGCCCGGCGTTCATCAAGGCCCATGCCGACCAGATGGCGCATTTCGCCGCCGCGGATAAGGCACGCACCGGTGCGTAGGGCGGATTAGCGGAGCGTAATCCGCCAACGCCTCCATCCGGCGAGGCGGACGTTGGTGGGTTACGCTAGCGGACTGCGCTTCGCGCAGCCGCAAGCTAACCCACCCTACGGCACCGCGTCACACCAGCTTCAGCGGTGCATCAGCGACGACGCGCAGGTCGATGCTGCCGATCAACGCCGCACGGCGTGCCTCCGCTGCGCTGATGGCGTCGTCCGTCTGTCGCAACGTGCTGATGTTCGAGCCGAGCGACACGATCCCGCCAAGCACCAAGGCGATCGATCCGAGGGCTGCGGTCTGACCGAAGCCGAACACACCGAGGATCGTCACCAACAGCAGCGCCGCCCCGCCCCCGATCGCGATCTTGGACGCCAGGATGTACTTCCGGCACCGCTCGGCGATCTCGGCCAGCCGCTCGATGCGATCTTCGATGTCGGAGATTTCGTCGGTCGGATCGTCTTCGGTCATTGGATCGAGGATGCCAAATCAGCAGAACGCGGTCGCCCGCACGAGCAAAGGGACATGCGGGACCTCGGCAAAGACCCGGATGTCGCTGCGCTCATCCGGGCTACGTTCCCTCACAACGGCAAATTGTCGTGCTTCTTCGCGGGCGTTTCGACCTTCTTGTCCTTCAGCATCGCCAGCGCGCGGGCGATCCGCTTGCGCGTCGAGTGGGGCATGATGACGTCGTCGATGTAGCCGCGCTCGGCGGCGATGAAGGGTGACAGGAAGCGGTCTTCGTATTCCTTGGTGCGGGCGGCGATCTTGTCGGGGTCGCCGATGTCGGAGCGGAAGATGATCTCGACCGCGCCCTTGGCACCCATCACCGCGATCTGGGCGGTCGGCCAGGCGTAGTTCATGTCGGCGCCGATCTCCTTGGAGGCCATGACGTCGAAGGCGCCGCCATAGGCCTTGCGGGTGATGATGGTGACCAGCGGCACGGTGCACTGCGAATAGGCGAACAGCAGCTTTGCGCCGTGCTTGATCAGGCCGCCATATTCCTGCGCGGTGCCCGGCAGGAAGCCCGGCACGTCCACGAAAGTGACGATCGGGATGTTGAAGGCGTCGCAGAAGCGGACGAAGCGCGCGGCTTTGCGCGAAGCGTCGCTGTCGAGCACGCCGGCCAGCACCATCGGCTGGTTGGCGACGAAGCCGACGGTGCGGCCCGCGATGCGGCCAAAGCCGGTGACGATGTTCTTGGCGAACATGTCCGCGATCTCGAAGAAGTCGCCCTCGTCCACGACCTTCAGAATCAGCTCCTTCATGTCGTAGGGCTTGTTCGGATTGTCGGGGATCAGCGTGTCGAGCGACATGTCGACGCGGCCGATGTCGTCGAAGCTCGGCCATTCCGGCACGCCGTCGCTGTTGTTGGATGGCAGGAAGTCGATCAGGCGACGCATCTGCAGCAGCGTCTCGACGTCGTTCTCGAAGGCGCCGTCGGCGATCGAGGAGCGCGTGGCGTGCACCGAGGCACCGCCCAGCTCTTCGGCGGTGACGACCTCGTTGGTCACGGTCTTCACCACGTCGGGGCCGGTGACGAACATGTAGCTGGTGTTCTTCACCATGAAGATGAAGTCCGTCATCGCAGGCGAGTAGACGTCGCCGCCGGCGCAGGGGCCCATGATGACGGAGATCTGCGGGATCACGCCGGAGGCGAGCACGTTGCGGCGGAACACGTAGGAATAGCCGGCGAGCGCGGCGACGCCTTCCTGGATGCGGGCGCCGCCCGCGTCATAGAGGCCGATGATGGGCGCCCGCGCCTTCATCGCCATGTCCTGGAGTTTCGTGATCTTCAGCGCGTGCGTCTCCGAGAGAGAACCGCCGAACACCGTGAAGTCCTTCGCGAACACGAACGTCTTGCGGCCATTGACGGTGCCCCACCCGGTAACGACGCCGTCGCCGGGCACCTTGTTCTTCTCCATGCCGAACTCGGTGGAGCGGTGCTCGACGAACATGTCGAATTCCTCGAACGACCCCTTGTCGAGCAGCAGCTCGATTCGCTCACGCGCGGTCAGCTTGCCGCGGGCGTGCTGCGCCTCGATGCGCTTCTCCCCGCCGCCGAGCTTTGCGCCGGCGCGACGATCTTCAAGGGCGTCCAGGATGTGTTTCATTTGCTCCCGCCAGTTCTTAAGTGATGCGGGGTTCTAACACGGCATTTTGCGGACCGGAAAGCGCCTTTCCGCGCCGCAGGGCTGCCCTGTCCGGGCTAAAAGCGTGAGAGATTACAAAGTTTTGTCCGGGAGGCGAGCATGGATGAGAGAATGGCCGAGACCGGTGCGGCGACGGGCGGCGTCAACATCCTGTTGCGATTGGAGGGCCTCACCCTGTTTATCGGGATGGTGATGCTTTACTGGGCCTGGGACGGCTCCTGGCTGGTCTTTGCCCTGCTCTTCTTCGTCCCCGATCTCAGCTTCCTGGCATACCTGTCCGACGCCAAATTCGGCGCGCTGGTCTACAACGCTGCCCATAGCTACATGGCGCCGGTGTCGCTGCTGACGCTGGGCTTCGGCCTCGGCTCGCCGCTCACCTTGTCCATCGCCCTGATCTGGCTCGCCCATATCGGCATCGACCGGGCACTCGGCTATGGCCTGAAATATTCCGCAGGGTTCGGCTTCACCCATCTGGGCCGGATCGGGCGGCAAAAGGACGCCTGACACCGGCAAATTTGGTGGCCCGGCCCGGTTGACCGGGCCTGCCGATTCAGGCTTGCTTCGACCTCGCGATCAGGCGCCGAATGTTGCGTGAGCCCAGTTGGTACGGCGGCGGTCGTTACGCCTTGGCTCGAGCATCACGCAAGCATCACTGAGATGTCCGCGACGGTCGTCCCCCTGCCGCCGAACTCGTCATCCCAAACCATCGACTTCCTGCGGCGGATGGCCAGCATGGTGTCGGGGCGGAACGGCGAGATGCTGCTGCGTGCCGCAAGCCTCATCGAGTCACTGGCACAGCGGGCAATGTCGGCCGAGCGGCTCTATCATGAGCAGCTGGATGCGAGCACGCGTAACGCCGAGCTGCGCAAGGCCGCCGATCTCGCCTCCGATGCCATGGTCAGCCAGATCGAGGTGCTGCGCGTACAACTTGCCGAGGTCACCGCGGCCGCCGCCGCCGAGCGCGCCGCCTTCGATGCCGAGCGTGGCAAGCTGATCGGCGTGATGCAGAATGCCGAGAGCCATATCGGCAAGCTCACAACCGAGCTGGACAGCTTGCGCGCCTCCGTCGACAGCTTCAACGCGACCGCGGTCTCGGTGCCGATCGAGGTGCTGCGGCTGGCGCGGACGCAGTTCGATTTCCTCTCCGCCGGCTTTGCCCGCAAGGGCGACGTGATCTCGCAGGCGATGAGCGAGATCGGCGGCTTCGCGATCGACCAGGCGCTGACGGCGAAGAAGGCGGACACCGCGTGAGGCGGTGCCAAAGGAGGTCGTCATGCCCGGGCTTGTCCCGGGCATCCACGTTCTTAGCAGCAGTCGATAGACAAGATCGTGGATGGCCGGGACAAGCCCGGCCATGACGCTGTGGAAGCGTCGAGGTCTCGAACTCTCACCTCATACGCGGTAGCGCTGAATCTGCCTGCGTCAAATTGACAGCGCGCAGGACGGTTGATCTACTGCCCGAAAATATCAGGGAGGGATCGCGATGGCCACCAACTGGCGCGCTACAGCAGTGCTCATGGCGCTGTGCATTTCGAGTTCGTTAGCGGCCTGCGAAGCCGTCGCGCAATCCCTGCCCAAGGAAGTCGCCACCCGGGCCGAGATCTATCCGATCCCCTCGCTCACTCTCTCCGACCAGCAATTTCTCAGCGGCGAGGCGGCGGCCGGCAAGCCTGTGACAGTCGCCGGCGAATTCCGCGTCGCGCAAGGCAGCGGAAAGCTCCCCGTCGTGGTGCTGATGCACGGCTCCAGCGGCGTCGGCGCCACCACGGAGGCCTGGGTGCACGCGTTCAACGCTATGGGCATCTCGACCTTCGTGATCGACGGATTCACCGGCCGCGGGCTGACGGTGGTGGGACCAAATCAGGCGCTGCTCGGCCGGCTCAATTTGATCGTCGACATCTACCGCTCGCTGGAAATTCTGGCAAAGCACCCGCGCGTCGATCCTGACCGCATCGTGCTGATGGGCTTTTCGCGCGGCGGACAGGCGACGCTCTATGCGAGCCTCGACCGCTTCAACAAGCTCTGGAACAAGTCCGGCATCCAGTTCGCCGCCTATATCCCGTTCTATCCGGATTGCTCGACGACGTATCGGAGCGACGACGAGATCGCCCCGCGTCCGATCCGCATCTTCCACGGCACGCCGGATGACTACAATCCCGTCAAGAGCTGCAAGGCTTTGGTCGAGCGGCTCAAGGTCACCGGCCGCGACGTCGTGCTGACGGAATATCCTGATAGCGCGCACGGGTTCGACAGCGGCCTGCTTGGTGCCAACACGGTGGCCGTATCAGCCAATGCGCAGACCGTGCGCAACTGCCACATCAAGGAAGGCGACGGCGGCGTGCTGATGAACGGTGATACCAATGCGCCGTTCACGTACAAGGATGCCTGCGTCGAGCTGAACCCGCATGTCGGCGGCAATCCGAAGACGGCCGCCGAGTCGCGCAAGGCGGTGGAGGAGTTTTTGCAGGTGTTGTTCAAATTGGGTTGAGAAGGCCCTCGGCCTGCACCGGTGCCGTAGGGTGGGCAAAGCGTAGCGTGCCCACCATTTGCAGATCTTGCGATACAGAGATGGTGGGCACGGCGCTACGCGCCTTTGCCCACCCTACGGCAGCTTACAATGCGATGCACATGAGGTCGCAAGGGCTCCTCGCAGTGAGGTCGAGAGGGCGTCGCCGGCGCGACAGCGCTAGATCGCGCCGATCTCGGCAAGGCAGGCTTGCGTCAGCGTCATGCGCTCGCCGACGAGTCGCGGCTCCTTGCAATCCATGTTGAGCGCGAACACCGTGTGCGCCTCGCCCTTCTCGGCCCAGCCCACCATCCAGCCGAGCGACGGCTCGCCGCGTTCGGCCCCCAGCAGTCCGGACTTGGCGCGAATGACGCTGTCGCCGACCTTGGTCACCGGCAGAATATCGGCGACGAGATCCTGGCTGCGCTTGCTGACCGGCAACGTGCGGCGCCGCAGCCGGTCGACGAAATCGACCTGCTCGACCGGATCGATGCGTAAATTCCCGGTGAGCCAGAACTGGTCGATGCCGCCGCCGATGTCGCGGTTGCCATAGTCGAACTCGTCGACATATTTCTGCATCCGCTCCTGCCCGATCCGTCGCGCGATCTCCTGATAGACCGGCACCGCGCTCACGGCGATCGCACTGCGCAGCGTGTGATCCTTGTTCCAGGCTTCGATCGGACGCTTGACACCGTCCCAGGGGAACACGTCCTTGTCGGGGTCAGTGACGACGCCAGTCTCCAGCGCGATCAGCGAGTTCGGGATCTTGAAGGTCGAGGCCGGCAGCTTGCCCTCGCCCGAACGCTCCTTGTCACTGGCGACGATCAGATAGTCCTCGACCTTGTAGCCGACAAAGGTGCCTGATGTGCCGAGGTCGGTGAAGCGCTTTGCGAGGCTATCACGGATCTCATTGCGCGGCGGCGCGACATGGGCGAGCGCGCGCTGCGGCAGGATGGCAGATGCGGCGAGAAGGCCGAGGGTGGAACGGCGGGTGAGCAAGAGCGATGTCCATTGAGTCATGAAAGCGGCGCGACCATGCAGCCGCTCCATGGTGAAACGATGACAGGTCACTTCTTGAGCATGATCTATTCGGAAAACCGCTGCACACTTTTCCGGATCATGCTCTACCGCCCCCGGCCCGACAGCCGCAGCACGAACACCAGCACTTCGGCGACGGCCTTGTAGAGGTCCGGCGGAATCTCCTCGCCGAGCTCGACCTTGGACAGCGCGCCGGCCAGAACCTCGTTTTCCTCGATCGGGATGTCGTGGGCCTTGGCGATCTCCACGATCTTTTCGCCGATCGTGCCCTTGCCCTTGGCGACGACGACGGGCGCGTTGGTACCCTTTTCGTAATGCAGCGCGATGGCGAGCTTGGACGGATCGCTCATGTCGCCCGATCCAGAAAGTGGCCGGCCCGGGCTGGTGCCGGCTGCGGCGGGGTGCCCTCGCGGACCAGAATGTCACCGGGATTGAGCTCGGCTCGTGTCAGCGCCTGATTGAGCTCACCGATGCCGGCGCGGAGTTGCTGGACCGTCGCCGGCCGCTCCGCCCACATCCGCACGAAAGTCTTGTCGCCGTTCAGCGTGATCAGCGCGTGCACGGGGCCGGCCGGCTCGACGTTGAGCGAGAAGCGCGCGCGCCAGGCGCGCTTGGCGGCATCGGCGGATTCGCCAGCGCCATCGCGCGAGATCTCGAACTGCGCCATCGCGGTGCCCTGCGGCGTTGCGAACGGAATCTCGAAATTCCACTGCGGCACGGCCGGGTCGATGCGGTGGCCACTGGCGTCGGTGCGATCCGGGAGCGAAGCGATTTGCAACAATGTCTGCCGCGCAATCGCCGCATCAGTGTCGTCGATCAGGCGATGCACGGTTGCAGAGAGCGGCGTGTCCGGCGCGAGCGAGGGCGAGGCGATCGCCTGCGGCGAGGGCAATGCACCGCGGAACGGCGGTGGCGTCGCGCGTGAGGCTGCTTCGAAGATCTGGCCGTCCGGCACGGTCTTGTTCGAGCCGGGCACGTTGCCGGTCAGGCGCGGCAGGTTTTGCGTGACCTCCTGCAGCAGGCTCGCGGCAAGGCCGGCGGACATGGTGCGCGGCATCGCGGCTTGCTGAGCGTTGCCGGCAACGTCCGCCAGCACGGCGGCCGCGAGATTGGCGTTGCGCGGCGTCTGCGCGATCTCGGGGCCGGACGGGGGCGCGGATTGCGCGGCCTCACCTGCGGCCTGAGCAGGCGCGATGGCGACCTGCGGTGTCCCCGTCGTCGCAGCCGGAATTGCCGCGCCGTGTGGCGCGGCGGTTTCGAGCGTGGTCAGCGTCTGGCGCAGCACCAGCAGCGCCGCCTTCAGGTCGGGCGTCGTGCCGGCGGGCGGCCTCGCGCCGGCGGCCAGCGAAGCCTCGAAGAACAAGCCGGATTTCTGGAACGCGGTTTCGACATCGGCGCCATCGAGCCCGGGACTGAGCGGCGTCTGCTGCGCCAGCACGTCCAGCACCGCCTGCTTCAAGCCCGCAGGCAAATCGCTGGCGGTGACGACGGATGCCAGATTGGCGAACAGCGGCGCCTGGCTGCCCTGTTTTGTGGCGGCCTCAGCCGAGGCCGCGGTGACGGCGACCTGCTCCAATGGCGTCAGCGTGTTGCGCGTCGTGGTCGCGGATGGCGCCAGCGGCGGGCTTTCCACCAGCGAAGCCGCACGCGGCGTCAGCGTGATCTGATCGGGAGTTGCCTCGCCTGCCCCGCTCATCACGGCGAGCCTGATGGTGCCGTCGTTCTGCGACACCGCCAGCTGGAGATTCTGCCCGGGCGTCAGCGCCACCTCCGACACCACGTCCATCGAGAGGTTGGCGATCGCGATCCGCACCAGATTGTCGGCCATCACGCTGACGACCCTGGCATCGACGACGCTGCCGGCCTGCAGCACGAGGTCCGGCGTCGTCGCATCAGCCACGGGGCTGGCGGCACTGACGGGAAGGATGGAAGTGACCGGCGTCGGCATCTCAGGGGGCCCATGGAGCGCTGGCCACACCCTAAGGCCGCCGTCGTAAACCTCTCGTTAAGGACCTTCGACTGCGGACGCCTTTGCCGCCGCCAGAACCGCCACGGCGGCCTCGAAATCCCTGAGACGGGTGGCCCGGCGGCTGGCGGCCTCCTCGTCCACGCCCCATTGGTCGATGTTCCAGTCCTCATCGACATGGGCGGCGGCCCAGACCTGGCCGGCATCGCGCACGCCATGAGCGAGCGCCAGCGCCAGCAGCGCCGAGCCGGTCAGGGTCGTCACCACGTGGAGTGCGGCGACCGACCAGGCGTCCCCCGGCAGCGCCGCGCGCGCGGCCTCGACCGCCTCGTCGGGCTGCTTCACATGCATGACGCCCTCGGACAGGATGAAATGCGCGCCCAGCGCGTCCGCGGCCCAGAACAGCACGGGATCCCAATGCGCGGCCTCGCGGGCGACCAGCCCTTCGGGATGGCCGGCACGATAGAACAGCAAATCGGACTCGAGATATTTCGCGAGGTCGTCGCTGACCAGCTCGACCTTATCGACCACGCCCTCGACCACGCTGTTGGCGATCCGCGTCAACGGCATGGTCATGGGGTCGATGCTCTCGCCCTGAGCCGCCCATTCCGCGGCCACCGCATCGGCGAGCGCGCGCGACGGAATCACCACCTGGCGGCCGGAGGGCGTGCGGATCGGCTTGCCGTCGAGCGTGATGGCGAAACCGCCCTCGGCTTCGGTCGCGCTCGCCTCCTTGTAGAAGCGCTTGCGCTGCGGCGTGCGCGCGGACGCGCGCGCAGATTCCCGCGGATCCGGCGGGGGCTGCCCTGCAGCTTCTTCGAACAATTCGCGCATGTGAGTTCTCGGTCCCGGTCGCTGGATGCTAGGCTTTTAAGATAAGACCGTTTTAAGCCAAGACCGTCTTAAGCCAAGACCGTCTTAAGCCAAGACCGTCTTAAGCCAAGACTTGCGGCCGATAAAGCGAGCGCGGGCATGAGGGAACTTGCGGGCATTGCGGCCCTGTTCGCCGGGCTATGGCCAGCTGCGGCGGAGGCGGGCTTTCGCACCCCGGAATCGCTGGTGCGCAACGTCTACGCCCATTACGGCGACGGCGCGCCGGAGCTGTCCAAAGGCCTGCCGCGGGATGCGGTGACCGCCCGGCAATTTTTCGATGCGCCCCTGCGCAGGGCCTGGAGCGCGCCGCGGGTCGAGCCCTACGACTTCCTGGTGCAGAGCCCGAGCTGGCAGCTCGGCCCTGTTACGATCGCGGTCGTGCGCAGGCAATACGACAAGACCTATGTCGCGGCGAATTTCGACAATCGCGGTCGGAAGGTCGCGCTGAACTTCGTCCTGGTCAACGGCCCCGATGGCTGGCTGATCACGGACATCGAGAGCGCGCATGACAGTTTGCGGATGTTTCTGGAGCAGTTTCGGAAGTGAGCAACGTTAGCCAGCCAAATCCTTGGTGTCGTCCCGGCGAAAGCCGGGACCCATAATCACAGGGAGAAGTTTGGCGAAGACCGCAGTTGAACTTCTTCGTCGGTACGAAGACTGCGCGTCACAGATAGATTCCGCGGTATGGGTCCCGGCTTTCGCCGGGACGACACCGGGGAAACTCGCGCCCTCCGCCCCCTACTCCTCCGGCGCGTTCTCGATTGGATCAAACCGGCTTGCATCGAGCCCGAGCAGATTCCACGACTGCTGCATGTGCGGCGGCAACGGCGCCGTGGCGTCGATCACGCCGCCGCGCGGATGCGGAATGACGATGCGGCGTGCCAGCAGATGCAGCCGGTTTTGCAGGCCCCCCGGCAGCTGCCAGTTCTCGATGTTGAAATATTTGGGATCGCCGACGATGGGATGGCCGATATGCTCCATGTGGGCGCGCAGCTGATGGGTGCGCCCCGTCACCGGCTTCAGCGACACCCAGGTCAGCTTGTTGCCGGCGGTCTCGACCACCGCGTAATATGTCACCGCGTGGCTGGCGCCCTCGTCGCCATGCTGGGCGATGCGCATGATGGTGTCGTCCTCGCTCTCTTCCTTGGCGAGGAAGGTCGAGATGCGGCCCTGCTTCGGCTTCGGCAGGCCCGGCACCAGCGCCCAATAGACTTTTCGCGCCGAGCGCGAGCGGAACGCGCCGGTCAGATGCGAAGCGGCGAAGCGCGTCTTGGCGACCAGCAGACAGCCTGACGTCTCCCGGTCGATACGATGCACCAGGCGTGGCTTCTGGCCCTTGGAATCGCGCATCACCTCCAGCATCTGGTCGATGTGCCGCGTCATGCCCGAGCCGCCCTGCACCGCAAGGCCGGCCGGCTTGTTCAGCACGAGGACGTCGTCGTCCTCAAAGATCGTCATCTCCTTCAGCGCCTTGAGCGTCTTCTGGGCAGCTTCCGAGAGCTCGCCGACGGCCTTCGGCGTGTCGAGCTTGAGCGGCGGAATGCGGACGCTCTGGCCCTCCTCCAGGCGGTCCTTGCTGTCGACACGCTTGCCGTCGACGCGCAACTCGCCTTTGCGGACGACACGCTGGATGTGGGAGAACGACAGGCCGGGAAAGCGCGCCTCGAGGAAACGATCGACGCGCATGTTGTTCTCGTCGGCGGTCACCTTGACGGTCTGCACCTTGGTCGGCAGCAGCGCCTCCACGGGCTTCTCGGGCGCGGCCCTTTCCAGCTCAGCCTTCTCCAGCCTGGCCTTGGGCGCGCGCCGCTCGGCACGCTCGCCGGCAAAGCGCGGCGGCTTGCTGCCGCCGGGCTTGCCACCCGGCCGCGGTCCCGCGGTCTTCGCGCTACGCGCCTTGAACGGGCGGGATTCCTTGCGCTCGTCGCGCGAGCGGGGCTTTGGATCGGTTCTTTTGATGCGGCGGCTCATGGTTGCCTGCGTACCCTAAAAGCCGGGTCCCGTCACGGCGAAATGGCCGTTTTTAGCGCGAGCCGCCCCGCTCCTTCCGCAGCTTGGCCCAGTAATCCAGCCGCTTCCGGATCTCGCGCTCGAAGCCGCGCTCGGGTGGGTCGTAGAAGGTCTGGCGGCCCAGGGCTTCCGGAAAGTAGTCCTGGCCGGAAAAGGCATCGGGGGCGTCGTGGTCGTATTCGTAAGACGCGCCGTATCCTTCCGACTTCATCAGCTTGGTCGGCGAATTGAGGATGTGCTTGGGCGGCAGCAGCGAGCCGGCTTGCTTTGCGACCTGCATCGCGGTGCCGAAGGCGGTGTAGACTGCGTTCGATTTCGGCGCGGTGGCGAGATAGACGACGGCCTGCGCGATGGCGAGCTCGCCTTCGGGATGGCCGAGGAAGTCGAACGCGTCCTTGGCCGCACTGGCGATGACGAGCGCCTGCGGATCGGCAAGGCCGATGTCCTCCACCGCCATGCGCACGACGCGGCGGGCCAGGAACAGCGGGTCCTCGCCGGCATCCAACATGCGCGCGAGATAATACAGCGCAGCATCGGGATCGGAGCCGCGCACGGACTTATGCAGCGCCGAGATCAAATTGTAATGGCCATCGGCCGATTTGTCGTAGATCGGCGCGCGACGCTGCAAAATCTCCTGCAACTGCGCAGCATTGAAAATCTCGTCCGCCCTCGCCGAGCGCCAGACCTCTTCGGCGAGCGTCAGCGAGGCGCGGCCATCGCCATCGGCCATGCGCACCAGCACCGCGCGCGCCTCGGCATCGAGCGGCAGCTTCTTGCCTTCGACCTCCTCGGCATGCGCGAACAGTTTTTCGATCGCGGCGGCATCGAGCGAGCGAAACACCAAGACGCGCGCGCGCGAGAGCAACGCCGCGTTGAGCTCGAAGGACGGATTCTCGGTGGTGGCGCCGACCATCACCACCGTGCCGTCTTCCATCACGGGCAGAAATGAATCCTGCTGGGCACGGTTGAAGCGATGCACCTCGTCGACGAACAGCAGCGTGCCCTTGCCCATCTCGCGGCGGGCGCGCGCGGCGTCGAACGCCTTCTTCAGATCGGCGACGCCGGAGAACACCGCGGAGATCTGCTCGAAATGCAAATCCGTCGCATCCGCGAGCAGCCGCGCCACCGTGGTCTTGCCGGTGCCGGGCGGGCCCCAGAACACCAGGGAGCCGAGCGTGCGCGTCTCCAGCATGCGGGTCAGCGCGCCGTCAGGGCCGAGGATGTGATCCTGGCCGACGACCTCCGACAGCGCGCGCGGGCGCAGCCGGTCCGGCAGCGGATGCGGAGCCTCGTGGTCGAGCCCCGCCGCGGCAAAGAGCGTTGGCGTTTGTGGTCGCTTCGGACTCATCCGCCCAGCGTGACGTTGATCTGCTGGCCGCCGCGCACCAGCGTGATACGCCAGATGCGCGGGCGCTCTCCGGCCGCCTTTTCGAGGTCACCGGTCCTGCTGATCTTCTGGTTGTTGACCGCCAGAATGATATCACCCTTCTGGAAGCCGACATTTGCGGCCGCACTGTCGCCGCCGAGATCGGTGATCACGACACCCTCGGTATCTGCATCCAGATGCAGCTCATCGGCCACCGCCGGCGTGATGGTCGAAACCTTCGCGCCCTGGAACGGCGATCGCGCGGTGACGACGAGCTCGTTACGTCCCGTATCGGGCGCGGTCTCCAGCGCCACCGTCAGCTTGAGCGGCTTGCCGCTGCGCTGCACGTCGATCTGCGCGCTGCCGCCGAGCGGACGGGTGGCGAAGCGATAGTCGAAGGCATTGGGATCATCCACGGTCTGGCCATCGATCCCGGTGATGAGATCGGAGGACTTCAGGCCGGCCTTCGCGGCGGGGCCGTTCGACACCACGCTCGCGACCAGCGCGCCGGTTGGCGAACGCAGGCCGAGGCTCTCGGCGATCTCGGGCGTCACCGCCTGCAATCTTGCCCCGAGCCACGGCCGCTTCACCGCTTTGCCGCCGCTCTTGGCGGAGGCGACGACGACACGCACCATGTTCGCAGGGATCGCAAATCCGATGCCTTGCGAGCCGCCGGAGCGCGAATAGATCGCGGTGTTGATGCCCGCCAGCTTGCCGGCCATGTCGACCAGCGCGCCGCCGGAATTGCCGGGATTGATCGCCGCATCGGTCTGGATGAAAAACTGATAATCGGTGATGCCGACCTGCGTGCGCGCCAGCGCCGAGATGATGCCGTGAGTCACGGTCTGGCCGACGCCGAAGGGATTGCCGATCGCGAGCACGACGTCGCCGACCAGCAATTCGTCGGAATTGGTGAAATCGAGGGTCGGGAATTTCTCCTTGGTGTCCTTCAGGCGCAGCACGGCAAGATCGGTGCGCGTATCCTTCAGCAGGATCTCCGCCTCGAACTCGCGCTTGTCCGACAGCGACACCTTCACCTGGTCCGCGCCCTCGATGACATGGACGTTGGTGACGACGAGGCCGGACGCATCGACGATGACGCCGGAGCCGAGCGAGCGCTGCATCTGCTCGGGCTGCTGGCCCGGCACGCCGAAGAAGCGGCGGAAGATCGGATCGTCCAGCAGCGGATTGCGGTTCTGCACCACCTTGGCGGCATAGACGTTGACCACGGCCGGCTGCACCCGCTGCACGATCGGCGCATAGGACAGCCGCAGCTCGGCCGGCGACGACGGGACCCGACGGTCCTGCGCCGCGGCCGGGTTGAAGTGGGCGGAAAAGCCTATGCACAGTGCCGTGACGACGGCGGTCCGGATCGATCGAAACATTCCTACCTCTTGGAAAAGACGCCGGAATATAGGCGCGTTCGCCCCCCAATAGAAGGGCGCCGGGCGGCAATTCGCCCCCCTTTCCGGTGTGTCCGGAATGCAAGCTCGGCGTGCGAATCGGCAATTTGCCTGAGGGCTCGATTGGCATGATGTGCATCATCCCGCATTGTGGAGCCGAGGGGATTCGGTTGCGGCGAATTTGCATCAGCAGGAACCCGCTTAACGGGGCGCAGCGTCGCGGGGCAGTCATCTATCATACCTAGGCTCTTCCGCCGGCGGCTTAGAAGTTTCGTCAAACGATGGAGTCATGACGTGAGCAGGACAAGGATTGCAGCCACGGCGATCAGCCTCGCCGGAGCGTTGGCGGCCTCGCAGGCCCAGGCCCAATCAGCAAGCAGCAGCGAGCAGGAGATCGCGCTGCTCAAACAACAGTTGAAGATGCTGGAGCAGAAGCTCGACAAGCTCCAGAGCCAGACCGCCGCAAACACGGCGGCCACGGCAAAAGCCAAGGCCGAAGCAAAGGCCGAAGCAAAGGCCGAGGCCAAAGCCGAAGCGCGCTCGGAGGCGAAGGCGGTGGTGGCCAACGCGAACGCGGCGATCCCCGTCAAGGGACCGGCGACTGCGTCCGGCGTGGTCGTGACCATGCCGAACAACCGGCCGACCATCTGCACCGCGGACCAGGCAAATTGCGTCGCCATCACCAGCCGCCTGCACTGGGATGTCGGCGGCTATGACTATCGTCCCAACACGGCGGCGACCGTGCCGCAGAAGCTCGACAGCGGCCAGAACGTCCGCCGCGCGCGCATCGGCGTCACCGGCAAATTCTTCAACGACTGGAACTTCGCGCTGGTCTACGATTTTGGCGGCTCGTCCGACGGTTTTGGCGGCACGGCTCCTGGATCACTGCCGGGCGGCGGCGTCTCCGGCGTCGAAAATGCCTATCTCAGCTACACCGGCTTGAAGCCGTTCGGCGGCAAGATGGCGATCGAAGCCGGCATCATGGATCTGCCCTACACGCTCGATGAGGCCACGAGCTCCAATGACATCATGTTCATGGAGCGCGCCTCGGCCGGCATCATCGCCACCAATATCGCTGCCGGCGACTTCCGCTCCGCGGCCGGTACGCGCTGGTACAACGACCAGCTCTGGATCGGCGGCTATGTCACGGGGCCATCGACCGGTGCGATCCACTCGGCTTCAAGCGCGGCGCCGGCAGGTACGAGCGAGCAATACGGCGCTGTGGCGCGCATTGCCGGCAACCCGATCAGCGGCAAGGACTATTCGGTGCATATCGGTGCCGACGCCCAATGGCTGATCCAGCCGCCGCGCAATCTCATCGCCAACACGCAAACCGTCACGCTCAGCGATCGTCCGGAATTGCGTCTCGACCCGACCACGCTGATCTCGACCGGCGCGATCGCCAATGTCTCGGGCGCGCAGGTCTATAGTGTCGAAGCGGCCGCAACCTACGGTCCGCTCATCGTTCAGGGCGAATATTTCTGGTACAATGTCGACCGGACCGCCAACACCGGCGTGCCGCTGGTCGGCGCATCCAGCCTGAAATTCCAGGGCGGCTACGCGCAGGCCGGCTACGTGCTGACGGGCGAAGGCCGCAGCTACAACGCGGCGAACGCGGCCTATAGCGGCGTCAAGCCGGCGCATCCGTTCTCGCTCGAAGGCGGCGGCTGGGGTGCGTGGGAGATCGCGGGGCGCTTCTCGACGGTCGACCTCAACAATCAGTTGGGCACAGCAACCGGCATCGCCGGCGGCCGGCAGACCGTCTACACGCTGGCGCTCAACTGGTACGTCAACGGCAACGTCCGCTTCATGCTCGACTATCTGCATGGCACGGTGTCGAGGCAAGCCTCGCCGATCTCGACCGCAGACGTCGGCTCGAAGTTCGACGCGGTCGCGATGCGCACGCAATTCGCGTTCTGAGGCCATGGACGTCGTCCCGGGGCGCGCGACAGCGGGAACCCGGGACCCATAACCACAGGGAGTAGTTTGGCGAAGGCTCGGAGTTGGCAGCTCGTGCTGAAACTTCTTCCTGGGGTTATGGATCCCCGCGTTCGCGGGGATGACACCGAGAGTGCGGCGCCACCTTGGACAAACTCACGCCGCGCGCTTCGGCTTCTTCACCACGGCCGGCGCCGGCGCGCAGGACAGGCGCTGCTGATGGCTCTCGCCCCAGGCCTTCAGGATATCGATCACGGGCTTGAGGCTCTCGCCGAGGTCGGAGAGGCAATATTCGACGCGCGGTGGCACCTCGGCATAGACCTTGCGGATGACGAGCTTGTCCTCCTCCAGCGCACGCAGCTGCTTTGTCAGCATGCGCTGGGTGATGCCGGGCATCCGGCGGCGCAATTCGCCGAAGCGCTGGGTGCCGCTCTGCAGATGGTAGAGGATCACGCCCTTCCACTTGCCGTCGATCAGATCCAGCGTCGCTTCGACCGAGCAGCCCGGGCGCCGGGCAAAATTGCGCCGTTTCATGCGTGTTTTCCCAATAGTATCCAAACAGGGACTATATCCCCGAATTTACAGTACTTGCCAAATTGGAGCTAGCGGGACAGTTAGCAGGCCAGGCGCGCCCATGCCAAGCTGCGCGCATCTGATGGAGACAAGCCATGAAAGCCGTCGGCTACAAGAAATCGCTTCCGATCGAGGATCAGGATGCGCTGATCGATTTCGAAACCGCAAAGCCCGAGCCCGGAGGGCGCGACATCCGCGTCGCCGTGAAGGCGATCTCGGCCAATCCGGTCGATTACAAGGTGCGCAAGCGCGCAGCGCCGCCCGAGGGCGAGACCAAGATCCTGGGTTATGACGCGGCCGGCGTGGTCGATGCCGTCGGGCCCGAGGTCACGCTGTTCAAGCCGGGCGACGAGGTGTTCTACGCAGGCTCGATCCTGCGCCAGGGGACCAATTCCGAATTCCATCTGGTCGACGAGCGCATCGTCGGCAACAAGCCGAAGAGCCTCTCGTTCGCGCAAGCCGCTGCCCTTCCCCTCACCTCCATCACCGCCTGGGAATTGCTGTTCGATCGGCTCGGCGCGGTGCCCGGCAAGAGCGTCGATCCGCGTACGCTATTGATCACGGGCGGCGCCGGCGGCGTCGGCTCGATACTGATCCAGCTCGCCCGCCGCCTCACCGGATTGACGGTGGTTGCGACCGCGACGCGGCCGGACTCGCAGAAATGGTGCCTCGATCTCGGCGCGCATGCGGTGATCGACCACGGAAAACCGATGAAGGAGCAGATCGAGAAGCTCAAGCTGCCGCCGGTCGCGCTGGTGGCGAGCCTCACCTTCACCGATCAGCACTACAAGGCGATCGCCGAGTTCATGGCGCCGCAGGGCCGGTTCGGCCTGATCGACGATCCCCCGGAATTCACCATGGGCACGTTCAAGGGCAAGGCGATCTCGGTGCACTGGGAATCGATGTTCACGCGCTCCTCGTTCCAGACATCAGACATGATCGCGCAGCATCATCTGCTGAACGACGTCGCCGACCTCATCGACAAGGGCGTGCTGCGTACCACGCTCGACCAGACTTTCGGCACGATCAACGCTGCCAACCTCAAGCGCGCGCATGCGCTGCTCGAGAGCGGCAAGTCGCGCGGCAAGATCGTGCTGGAGGGGTGGTAGGCGAAGGCCTCGTAGGGTGGGTTAGCGCAGCGTAACCCACCTCTTCTGCGTCCGCGGATAGTACCAGTGGTGGGTTAGCCGAGCAGATGCGCTTCGCGCATCTGCTCGGCTAACCCACCCTACCGCCTCACCTAGGCGATGGTATTGACGATGCCGCCCTCGGCCCGCAGCGCCGCACCGTTGGTCGCGGACGCTTGCTTCGACGCAACATAGACCACCATGTTGGCGATCTCGTCGACACTGGCGAAGCGTTGCAACAGCGAGCTCGGGCGATGCTGCTTGACGAAATTGGCGGCGGCCTCGTCCACGGACTGACCGTTCTGCTTCGCGAGATCTTTCACAAAAGTCTCGACGCCCTCCGACATGGTCGGGCCCGGCAGCACGGAATTGACGGTGACGCCGGTGCCGCGGGTAAGCTGCGCAAGACCGCGCGCGACCGAGAGCTGGGCCGTCTTGCTTATGCCGTAGTGGATCATCTCGACGGGAATGTTGAGCCCGGACTCCGATGAGATGAAGACGATGCGGCCCCAGTTGCGCTTGAGCATGCCCTTCAGATAAGCGCGCGACAGCCGCACGCCGCTCATGACGTTGACTTCGAAGAAGCGGCTCCAGTCCTCGTCCGGAATCTCGAAGAAATCCTTGGGCTCGAAGATGCCGGCGTTGTTGATGAGGATGTCGACCTCTGGCAGCGCCGCAACGAGCGCCTTGCAGCCCGCCGCGGTCGAGACGTCGGCAGCGATACCGCGCACCTTCGCGCCCGTCCCTTCCAGCTTGCGCACGGCGGCATCGACCTTGTCCTGGCTGCGCCCGTTGATCACGACACTCGCGCCGGAGGCCGCGAGGCCTTTGGCGATGGCGTGGCCGATGCCGGCCGTCGAGCCGGTTACGAGGGCGGTCTTTCCGGAAAGGTCGATGTTCATGTCTCATCTCCATCAATGTCGGTGGAGATATCGGGCGCTCGACATGAGACCGCAATTGGCGCTCACTCAGGCGTGAGGAAGGCATGGACTCGTCGTCACGGCGAAAGCCGGGACGATACCGCAAGCACCGATAAGGTACGGCGCCGGCCAAAAAAAAGCGGCGCCCGAAGGCGCCGCTCTCGAATTCAATGCCGATCGGCTTACGCCGCCTCGGCTTCCTTCTCCTGCACCGGACCGGAATCCTGGCCCTTGGCATCGACGTCGCGATCGACGAACTCTATCACGGCCATCGCGGCATTGTCGCCGTAGCGGAAGCCGGCCTTGATGATGCGGGTGTAGCCGCCCTGACGGTCCTTGTAGCGAGGCGCCAGCACGTCGAACAGCTTCTTGACCTGGTCCTTGTCGCGCATCTCGGAGATGGCCTGGCGGCGCATGGCCAGCCCACCCTTCTTGCCGAGGGTGACGAGCTTCTCGACGATCGGACGCAATTCCTTCGCCTTCGGCAGCGTGGTGACGATCTGCTCGTGCTTGATCAGCGCGGCGCACATATTGGCGAACATCGCGCGGCGATGCTCGGCAGTGCGATTGAGCTTCCGATGAACCTTGCCGTGACGCATGTGACTATTCCTTACGTAAAAACTGCCGCGACGGTTCGTCGGACATGTTGCTCAGGTGGGCTGCCTGCGTTCGCCCGCTAAAGCGCGATGAACTCGCGCTTTAGCCTGTCGTAGCTCGGATCAGTAGTGATCCTCGAAGCGCTTGGCGAGCTCGTCGATGTTCTCCGGCGGCCAGCCCGGCACTTCCATGCCGAGATGCAGACCCATCTGGGCCAGCACTTCCTTGATCTCGTTCAGCGACTTGCGGCCGAAGTTCGGAGTGCGGAGCATTTCCGCCTCGCTCTTCTGCACGAGGTCGCCGATGTAGACGATGTTGTCGTTCTTCAAGCAGTTGGCCGAACGCACCGACAGCTCGAGCTCGTCCACCTTCTTGAGGAAGGCCGGGTTGAAGGCGAGGTCCGGGATGATCTCCTGGGCAACTTCCTTGCGCGGCTCTTCGAAGTTGACGAACACGTTGAGCTGATCCTGCAGGATGCGCGCGGCGTAAGCCACGGAGTCATCCGGCGAGATCGCGCCGTTGGTCTCGATCGTCATGGTCAGCTTGTCGTAGTCGAGGATCTGGCCCTCGCGGGTGTTCTCGACCTTGTAGGAGACCTTGCGGACCGGCGAGTACAGGCTGTCGACAGGGATCAGGCCGATCGGCGCGTCCTCGGGGCGGTTGCGCTCGGCGGGCACGTAGCCCTTGCCGGTGGCGACCGTGAACTCCATGCGGATCTCCGCGCCCTCGTCGAGGGTGCAGATCTGCAGATCGGGGTTCAGCACCACGACGTCGCCGACGGTCTGGATGTCGCCGGCGGTGACGACGCCCGGGCCCTGCTTCTTCACGACCATGCGCTTGGGGCCTTCGCCCTGCATCTTGATCGAGATGTCCTTGATGTTGAGCACGATGTCGGTGACGTCCTCACGAACGCCAGCGATCGAGGAGAACTCGTGCAGCACGCCGTCGATGTGCACCGACTGCACTGCCGCGCCCTGGAGCGAGGAGAGCAGGATGCGGCGCAGCGCGTTGCCGAGCGTCTGGCCGAAGCCGCGCTCGAGCGGCTCGGCGACGATGGTCGCGAAACGGTTCGAATCGCTGCCGGGCGTGACCTGGAGCTTGTTCGGTCGAATCAGTTCTTGCCAATTTTTCTGGATCGTCACTGTTTCACCCATACAGGCCAGTCAATTTGAAAGCTCAAATACTGGCGTTGGAGAAAGGCCGCGGATCATTCCCGCGGCTTCTTAGAAAAGTCATTGCGGGCGCCAATGCGCCCGCAACTCGAAATCAAACGCGCCGACGCTTGCGGGGACGGCAACCGTTGTGCGGGATCGTGGTCACGTCACGGATCGAGGTGACGGTGAAGCCCGCGGCCTGAAGCGCGCGGAGCGCCGACTCGCGGCCCGAACCGGGACCTGCGACTTCGACTTCCAGCGTGCGCATGCCGTGCTCCTGCGCCTTCTTGGACACGTCCTCGGCGGCAACCTGCGCGGCGTACGGGGTCGACTTGCGCGAGCCCTTGAAGCCCATCGTGCCGGCGGAAGACCAGGCAATCGTGTTGCCCTGCGCGTCGGTGATGGTGATGGTCGTGTTGTTGAACGACGAGTTCACGTGCGCGACGCCGGAGGCGATGTTCTTGCGCTCACGACGACGAACGCGGGTGGCTTCCTTGCCCATAGAGTACCTTTCCTGAAGATCTCAAACGCCGCCGTAATGCCAGCGGCTACACCTGTGGAACGAAAGGCGCGTGGCGAACGGGTCATCCCTGTTCGCCACACGCCGCGATTGGATTCGAAAACTTACTTCTTCTTGCCGGCGATGGCCTTGGCCGGACCCTTGCGCGTGCGCGCATTGGTGTGGGTGCGCTGGCCGCGTACCGGCAGGCCGCGACGATGACGCAGGCCGCGATAGCAGCCGAGGTCCATCAGACGCTTGATGTTGATGCCGACCTCACGACGCAGGTCGCCCTCGACGAGATAGTCGCGGTCGATCACTTCGCGGATCTGGAGCACTTCGGCGTCGCTCAGCTGATTGACGCGACGATCCACGGGGATCTTCACCTTCTCCAGGATCTCACCGGCGATCTTCTGACCGATGCCATGGATATACTGGAGCGCGATCAGCACGCGCTTGTTGGTCGGGATGTTCACGCCGGCAATACGGGCCACGGCCTTCTCTCCTGTTGCCGATCCCTCGTCAGGAACCGGTCTTTAAGTGCTTGGTTTCTCGGGCAGGTGTTCACAAACGCGAACACGACGCCCACCCCTGGTCTTCCTGGGGCCCGGCATCGTTTGAAACTATCCGACTTGGATGCGGGGCTTATTAGGGGATTCCAGGGGCTTTCGTCAACCGCTGCTAGCGCTTAGCTCGCTTTTTCGTGACCTTTTTTGCGGCCTTTTTGGCACCCTTTTTGACAGCCTTCTTGGCGGTCTTTTGGGCTGCCTTTTTCGCCGCTTTCTTGCCGGCTTTCTTGGCCGTCTTCTTGGGGCCCCTCACCGCCGTCTTGGCGGCCTTTTTGGCCGATTTGGCGGGTTTTTTGGTCGTTTTGGAGGGCTGTTTGGCTGTTTTCCTGGCTTTCTTGCTCGCCTTCTTGCTGGCCTTGGCCTTCTTGGCCGGGCCCGCCTTGGCTGCGCTTTTGGCGTGGGTCTTGGGCTCGACTGCCCCTAACGCCAGGAGCTGGCGATGAATGGCGCGGGTGACCTCGTCGATGGCCATCATACCGTCGATGGTCGAGAGCTTGCGCCGCTCGGAATAGTAGTGAATCAGCGGTTCCGTCTGGTTGCGGTAGCTGGCTAAGCGCTTGGTCAGGACCTCCGGCGTGTCGTCGAGTCGGACCTCCTCCCCGCGCTCACGCATCTGGGCGACGCGGGTCTCGACACGGTTCAGCAGCGCGCTCTCGTTGACGCGGAGCTCGATCACGGCGTCGAGCTTGAGGTGCTTGTGCTTGAGCAGCTCGTCCAGCGCCTCGGCCTGCGGCACGGTGCGCGGGAAACCGTCGAGGATGAAACCGTTCTTGGCGTCCGGCTGGTCGATCCGATCGGAGATGATTCCGACCACGACCTCGTCGGGTACGAGACCACCGCTGGCCATGATCTCCTTGGCCTTCAGCCCGACCGGCGTACCGGCCGCAACCGCGGCACGCAGCATCTCGCCGGTCGAGAGCTGGACGATGCCATAGCGTTGCACCAGCAACTGCGCCTGGGTCCCCTTGCCCGACCCCGGCGGTCCCAGAAGTATAATTCTCATCGGCGTACGCCCCCCGGATTGGTGAGCGATACGTCGCGCACCTGTGTTTTGATATCAAGAGCGGTGCAAACCACAACCAGCGCCCCACCGCCATTGATCATCATACTATAAGGCAGCCCGATCCCGTAAAGCTCGAAGACCTCCGGAATCAACTGCAACACAGTCAGGTAGACGGCTCCGACGACTGTCGTCAATGACACGACGCGGTCGAGATAGTCGGCGGTCGCCTCGCCCGGCGCGACACCGGGAATCGTGCCGTCGCGCGCGGCCAGGGATTTGGCCGCGTGCTCGGGATCGACGACGTAGGCCGTGTAGATGAAGGCCAGCACAAAGATCGCAACCGATCCAAGCACCAGATGGGCCAGCATGCCAAAACCAAGGTGCCGGTAGGCGGCGGCGACCCACGGCGTATCGGCACCAAAGACGTAGGCCAAACCGGCCACCGGCAGAAACAGGATCCAGGGCGCCACCGTGGCCGGCACCAGAAAACCTGCGCTGTTGATCTTGATCGGGAGAATCGCTGCTCGCGCGGGCAGCAGGCGATCTCCGAGTCTGCGCTCGGCGAACTCGACGCCGACATTGCGTCGCGCACCCTCGACGAAGACGATCAGGGCGATGACCCCGATCCAGACGATCGCGTGGACCAGCACGACACTGCCGGATACCTGGCCGTCCTGCAGAAGGCGTGCGATGCCGGCGATGTCGACCGGGACATGAACGAGAATATTGACGCTGAGCAGCAGCGCCAGGCCATTGCCGATGCCGTGGCGGGTGATCTGTTCGCTGAGCCAGACCAGGACGAACACGCCACCCACGATCGAGGCCGTGGCCGCGAGCACGGGCCATTCGTCGGGATCGGGGACCAGCGCCGGAATTGTCCGAATGGTCGAGGCGTAGCCGTAGGCCTGGAAGGTGGTGAAGACCAGAGTCACGATCAGCGTGTAGCCGGAGATCCTGCGCCGGCCGCGCTCGCCCGATCTCTCGAGCGAACTCAAGCGCCGCGATACCAGCGAAACAAGCCGGACGACGATCGCGGCCGTCAGATAGGGAAGGATACCGAGCGCGAAGATCGAAAAGCGAACCACATGTTCGCCTGAGAACGACGGGCCCGGCGCCCCCATCCCGACGAACGGGACCTGGGTGCCGAGCCTGAAGAGGAGCAGCGCGCCAATCGTGAAAGCGATCCGGCGCGCGAGCTCCCTTCTCATCTACGGCGGCCGCGCAGCTTCGACTTGCGGATCAGGCCTTCGTACTGATGCGCCAGCAGATAACCCTGCACCTGTGCCACCGTGTCCATGGTGACGCTGACCACGATCAGCAGCGAGGTGCCGCCGAAGTAGAACGGCACCGAGGCGTAGGAGATCAGGATCTCCGGGATCAAGCAGACGATCGCCAGATAGACCGCGCCGAGCACGGTGATGCGCGAGAGCACGTAGTCGATATATTCCGCGGTACGCTCGCCGGGACGGATGCCCGGAATGAAGCCGCCGTGCTTCTTCAGATTGTCCGCGGTCTCGGTCGGGTTGAACACGATCGCGGTGTAGAAGAAGGCGAAGAACACGATCAGCGCCAGATACATGATCAGGAACAGCGGACGGCCATGGCCGAGCTGGGTCGTGATCCACTGGAACCATTCCGGCCCGCTGCCCGCGTTGAAGTTCGCTACCGTGGTCGGCAGCAGCAGCAGCGAGGACGCGAAGATCGGCGGGATCACGCCGGAGGTGTTGAGCTTGAGCGGCAGATGCGAGGACTGGCCCTCGAACATCTTGTTGCCGACCTGGCGCTTCGGATACTGGATCAGGAGGCGGCGCTGCGCGCGCTCCATGAACACGATAAAGGCGATCACGGCGACCGCCATGATGATGACGACCAGGATCAGGCCGGTCGACATCGCGCCCTGACGGCCGAGCTCGAGCATGTTGGCGAGCGCGGCGGGCAGTTCGGCGACGATGCCGGCGAGAATGATCAGCGAGATGCCGTTGCCGATGCCGCGCGAGGTGATCTGCTCGCCCAGCCACATCAGGAACATGGTGCCGCCGGTCAGCGTGATCGCGGTGGACAGGCGGAAGAACAGGCCGGGGTCGCTGACGACGTTGCCGGCGCCCTCGAGGCCCACCGCGATGCCGTAGGACTGGAACGCGGCCAGGATCACCGTGAGATAGCGGGTGTACTGGTTCAGCAGCTTGCGGCCGGACTCGCCTTCCTTCTTCAGCGCCTCGAGTTGCGGCGAGACGGTGGTGAGGAGCTGGATGATGATCGAGGCCGAGATATACGGCATGATGTTCAAGGCGAAGATCGCCATGCGGTGGATGCCGCCGCCGGCGAACATGTTGAACATGCCGAGGATGCCGCCCGCCTGGGAGCGGAACACCTGCTCCCAGATATTGGGATCGATGCCGGGGAGCGGGATGTAGGTCCCGAGCCGATAAACGAGCAGCGCACCCAGGGTGAACCAGATGCGCTTCTTCAGTTCGTCAGCCTTGGCAAACGCACCGAAATTGAGATTGGCTGCCAGTTGTTCCGCTGCAGAGGCCATCTTGGACTTTCTCCCGCCGCCTATTGCGCCGTCATGCCCGCGGCCGGGCTACATTATACCGGACACCGGACATTATCTGGGGCTCGGCTTCGATAAGTCCACGTCCCGCACGCGTAAAGGCCCGCGAGCCGCGGGCCAATGACGCAGTTGTTACGCCGCCTCGCCTTCTTCCTTGGCAGGGGCGAGGATCTTCACCGAGCCGCCGGCCTTCTCGACCGCGGCGATCGCGGTCTTGGTGGCGCCGTGGACTTCGATGTTGAGCTTGGACTTGAGCTCGCCGCGGCCGAGCAGCCGCAGGCCACCCTTGGGCCGGCGCAGCACGCCGCCCTTCACCAAGGCCTCGACGTTCACGACGCTGCCGGCGTCGATCTTCTTGGCATCGACCGCTTCCTGGAGCCGGTCGAGATTGATCTCGGCGAACTCGACACGGAAGATGTTGTTGAAGCCGCGCTTGGGCAGACGGCGATGCATCGGCATCTGGCCGCCTTCGAAACCCTTGATGCGCACGCCCGAACGCGCGGTCTGACCCTTGCCGCCGCGGCCGGACTGCTTGCCCTTGCCCGAACCGATGCCACGGCCGACGCGCATGCGCTTCTTGCGCGAGCCGGCGTTGTCGGCGATATCGCTGAGCTTCATCGCCCTTCTCCTTATTTACTTCTCGTCGACGATGCGGACGAGATGGTGAACCTTCTCGATCATGCCACGGACTGCCGGGGTGTCCTGCAGTTCGCTGGTGCGACCGATCTTGTTGAGCTTGAGCCCGATCAGCGTCGAGCGCTGCGAGTGATGGCGCCGGATCGCGCTGCCGGTCTGCTCGAGCTTGATCGTCTTGCTGGCCTTGGCCATGGGAGTCTACTCCAGAGCTTCCGTTAGTCGGCAGCCGCCTCGGCATCACCACCGATACGGCGGGACTGCAGAGTGGACACCTTGATGTTGCGGCGGGCTGCGACCGAACGCGGCGAATCCTGATGCTTCAGCGCGTCGAAGGTCGCGCGAACCATGTTGTAGGGGTTCGACGAGCCGATCGACTTGGCGACCACGTCCTGGACGCCGAGCGTCTCGAACACGGCGCGCATCGGGCCGCCGGCGATGATGCCGGTACCGGCGGGAGCTGCACGCAGGTAGACACGGCCCGCGCCATGACGGCCGGCGATGTCGTGATGGAGCGTGCGGCCCTCACGCAGCGAGACGCGGGTCAGGTTGCGCTTGGCGGACTCGGTGGCCTTGCGGATCGCCTCCGGCACTTCGCGCGCCTTGCCGTGACCGAAGCCGGCGCGGCCCTTCTGGTCGCCGATCACGACCAGCGCTGCGAAACCGAAGCGCTTGCCGCCCTTGACGACCTTGGCCACGCGGTTGATGTGGACGAGCTTGTCGACGAACTCGCTGTCGCGCTCCTCGCGCTCCCTGCGTTCACGTCCGCCGCCGCCGCGTTGATCGCGTCCACCACGTTGTTCGCGTTCTGCCATTTTTCCAATCCTTCAGAGGCTTGCGCCTCAATCCTCAAATTCTGTTAGAAGCTCAGCCCGCTCTCACGCGCTGCGTCGGCAAGAGCCTTGACGCGCCCGTGGTAGAGGTAGCTGCCGCGATCGAACACGACTTCCTTGACGCCCTTCTCGGCGGCGCGCTCGGCCAGCAGCTTGCCGACCGCCTTCGCCGCATCGATGTCGGCGCCGGTCTTGCCGCCGTCGCGCATCGACTTCTCGAGCGAAGAGGCAGAGGCCAGCGTCTCGCCCTTTAGGTCGTCGATGACCTGGGCGTAGATGTGCTTGGACGAGCGGAACACCGACAGACGCGGACGACCACCACCGGAGCGGCGCAGCTTCAGCCGCACACTCCGCTTGCGCCGGGCATTGGTAACCTTGGCTTTGGACATGACCGGCTCCGTTACTTCTTCTTGCCTTCCTTGCGGAAGATGAATTCGCCAACATACTTCACGCCCTTGCCCTTGTAGGGCTCCGGCGGGCGATAACCGCGGATCTCGGCCGCAACCTGGCCGACGCGCTGGATGTCGCTGCCCGTCACCGTGATCTCGGTCGGCTTCGGCACGGTGATCGTGATCCCCTCGGGGATCGTGTAGATCACGTCGTGGCTGTAGCCGAGCGCGAGCTGCAGGTTCTTGCCCTGCATCGCGGCGCGGTAACCGACGCCGGTGATCTCGAGCTTCTTCTCGAAGCCCTTGGTGACGCCTTCGACCAGATTCGCGACCTGGGCGCGAGCGGTACCGTAGAGCGCGCGGGCGCGATTGGTCTCGAGCCGCGGCTTGACCATGATCTGGCCGCTCTCGAGCTTCACCTCGACGTCGTCATGAACGACGAACTGAAGCTGGCCCTTCGGCCCCTTCATCTTGACGGTCTGCCCATCGACGGTCGCGGTCACACCCGACGGAACCGCCACAGGCCTTTTGCCAACACGTGACATGGATCAAAAATCCTTCTCAGAACACCGTGAAGAGGACTTCACCGCCCACATTCGCGTCGCGCGCGCTGTGGTCGGCCATGATCCCCTTCGGCGTCGACAACACCGAAATGCCGAGCCCGTTGTTGACCCGCGGCAGGTTCTTCACCGAGGCGTAGACGCGGCGCCCGGGCTTGGAAACACGTTCGATCTCGCGGATGACGGGCTCGCCGTCGAAATACTTCAGCTCGATCTCGATCTCGCTGCGGCCCGAGGAGTGCTCGAGCGTGGCGTAACCGCGGATGTAGCCCTCGGACTTGAGGACCTCGAGCACGTTCTCGCGCATCTTCGAGCCAGGCGTGGAGACCTTGGTCTTGGAGCGCATCTGCGCGTTGCGGATACGGGTGATCAGATCGCTGATTGGATCGTGCGTAGACATCTAAACGACCCTCCTTACCAGCTGGACTTCACGAGGCCCGGGACCATGCCCTTGGAGCCAAGTTCGCGCAGCGCGATACGGGACAGCTTGTTCTTGCGGTAGTTCGAGCGCGGGCGGCCCGACAGCTCGCAACGCAGGCGGATGCGGGTTGCCGACGAGTTGCGCGGCATTTCCGCCAGCTTCAACGTCGCAGCGAAACGCTCCTCCATCGGCAGCTTCTTGTCGGCGATGATCGCCTTCAACCGCTCGCGCTTGGCGGCGGCGTTCTTCACCATCCGCTTGCGCCGGTTGTTCTTCTCGACTGAACTCTTCTTTGCCATGCTTGGCTCCTGGGTATCCGCGTTTGAGAGGCTTTAGGTCAGCGTCTCACTGCCGGAACGGGAAATTGAAAGCGGTCAACAAGGCCCTCGCCTCTTCGTCGGTCTTGGCCGTGGTGCAGACGGTGATGTCCATGCCGCGGGCTTCCGTGACCTTGTCGAAGTCGATCTCGGGGAAAATGATGTGCTCCTTGATGCCGAGCGAGTAGTTGCCGCGGCCGTCGAAGCTCTTCGGGTTCAGGCCGCGGAAGTCGCGGACGCGCGGCAGCGCGACCGTCACCAGGCGATCGATGAACTCGTACATGTGGGCCTTGCGCAGCGTGACCTTGCAGCCGATCGGCTGGTTCTCACGCAGCTTGAAGGTCGCGATCGCGATACGCGAATAGGTCACGATCGCCTTCTGGCCGGCGATCTGGGTCAGCTCGGCAGCGGCGGTCTCGGCCTTCTTGCGATCGTTGACGGAATCGCCAACGCCCATGTTCAGCACGACCTTGTCCAGACGCGGAACCTGCATGACGTTCTCATAACCGAACTTCTCGGTCATGGCCGTGCGGATCTTCGCATCGTATTCCGCGCGCAGGCGCGGCGTGTAAGCGGCCTCAGCCATCGATCTCAGCTCCCGAGCTCTTGGCGATGCGGACCTTCTTGCCGTCCGCCAGAATCTTGAATCCGACGCGGGTCGGCTTTCCGTCCTTGCCGACATACGCGATGTTGGACAGTTGGATCGGCGACTCCTTCGAGATGATGCCGCCCTCCTGGGCCTGCGTCTGCTTCTGATGACGCTTGACCATGTTGATGCCGCGCACGAGCGCCGTGCCGGCGTCGGGACGCACTTCGAACACTTCGCCGGTGCGGCCCTTGTCGCGGCCGGTCAGCACGACGACCTTGTCGCCCTTGCGGATCTTGGCAGCCATCACAGCACCTCCGGCGCGAGCGAGATGATCTTCATGTGGTTCTTCGCGCGCAGCTCGCGCGGCACGGGCCCGAAGATACGGGTGCCGACCGGCTCGGACTGGTTGTTGATCAGAACGGCGGCGTTGCGGTCGAAGCGGATGACCGAACCGTCGGCGCGGCGGATGTCCTTGCGGACGCGCACCACGACGGCCTTCATCACGTCGCCCTTCTTCACCTTGCCACGCGGAATTGCTTCCTTGATCGAAACGACGATGATGTCGCCGATCGTGGCGTAGCGGCGCTTGGAGCCCCCGAGCACCTTGATACACATGACACGGCGTGCGCCAGAATTGTCGGCCACGTCGAGGTTGGTCTGCATCTGAATCATTGATGCACCTCGTCCTCTTCTCTTTGCGCCAGCCCAGCCGGCGCTCAACATTTCCCTGAGGTCAGTCGGCTAAAGCCAACAGATCAGGCGCTTTTCTTGTGTTCGCCCCGGATCACGACCCAGCGCTTCAACTTCGAAATCGGCTTCGATTCCTCGATCCACACCATGTCGCCCGGCTTGAACTCGTTGCTCTCGTCGTGCGCGTGGTAGTTCTTCGAACGGCGGATCGTCTTCTTGTAGATCGGGTGCGTGAAGCGGCGATCGACGCGCACCACAATGGTCTTGGCTTGCTTGTCGCTGACGACCACGCCCTGCAAAGTACGTTTCGGCATCTTCGTAAGCCTCTTACTTCTTCTTCGCGCGCGTCTGCGCGGCGACGGTCTTGATCCGGGCGATGTCACGGCGGGCCTCGCGCAGGCGCGAGGTGTTCTCGAGCTGCCCGGTGGCGCGCTGGAAGCGCAGGTTGAAGCGCTCCTTCTTCAGGTTCAGGACGGCGTCGTCCTGCTGGTCGGGGCTCATCGCGCGGATGTCTTCGATCTTCATCTGGACCATGGCCATTACTCCGCAATGCGCTCGACGAAGCGCGTCTTGATCGGCAGCTTGGCGGCCGCCAGGGTCAGCGCCTCACGCGCCGTCTGGGTGTTGACGCCGTCGATCTCGAACAGCACCCGGCCCGGCTTGACGCGCGCGACCCACAATTCCGGCGAACCCTTGCCGGAGCCCATGCGGACTTCGGCCGGCTTCTTCGACACCGGAACGTCGGGGAACACGCGGATCCAGACGCGGCCGGCGCGCTTCATGTGGCGGGTCAGCGCGCGGCGAGCGGCTTCGATCTGGCGCGCGGTGACGCGCTCAGGCTCGGTCGCCTTCAGGCCGAACTGGCCGAACGCCAACGTCGCGCCCGAAGACGCAACGCCGTGGATGCGGCCCTTATGCGCCTTCCGGAACTTCGTTTTCTTAGGTTGCATCATGGCTTTAAGCCCTCAAATTCCTGTGCGGCTTTAGGCTGCAGCCGTATCGCGGCGCTGACGGCCACCACGATCACCACTGCCACCCGTCTCGCCTTCGGCCATTCTCTTGTCCTGGGCCATCGGATCGTGCTCGAGGATCTCGCCCTTGAAGATCCAGACCTTGACGCCGCAGGTGCCGAAGGTCGTGAACGCGGTCGCAACGCCGTAGTCGATGTCGGCGCGCAGCGTGTGCAGCGGCACGCGACCTTCGCGATACCACTCCATGCGCGCGATTTCCGCACCGCCCAGACGTCCCGAGCAGTTGATGCGGATGCCTTCCGCGCCGAGACGCATCGCCGACTGAACGGCGCGCTTCATGGCACGGCGGAACGCCACGCGGCGCTCGAGCTGCTGCGCGATCGACTCGGCCACCAGCGTCGCATCGAGTTCCGGCTTGCGGATCTCGACGATGTTGATGACGACGTCGGACGAGGTGATGTCCGCGACCTTCTTACGCAGCTTGTCGATGTCGGCGCCCTTCTTGCCGATCACCACGCCCGGACGAGCCGAGTGGATGGTGACGCGGCACTTCTTGTGCGGACGCTCGATCACGATGCGGGCGACGGCCGCCTGCTTGAGCTCCTTGTGCAGGATCTCACGGATCTTGACGTCCTCGTGCAGCAGCTTGCCGTATTCCTGCTTGCCGGCGAACCAGCGGGAATCCCAGGTGCGGTTGATGCCGAGACGCAGACCGATCGGATTGATCTTTTGACCCATCGTGTTCTCCTGCGCCCTTAAGCGGCTGCTTCGGCTTCGACCTGACGAACGATGATCGTCAGCTGCGAAAATGGTTTGTAGACACGGCCCGAACGGCCACGGCCACGAGCGGCGAAGCGCTTCATCACGAGGCCGTTGCCGACGAAGGCCTGAGCCACGACGAGATCGTCGACGTCGAGATCGTGGTTGTTCTCGGCATTGGCGATAGCCGATTCCAGGCACTTCTTCACGTCGACCGCGATCCGCTTGCGCGAAAACTGCAGATCGGCGAGCGCAGCAGCTGCCTTCCGGCCGCGAATGAGCTGGGCGACCAGGTTGAGCTTCTGCGGGCTCACCCGCAGCATCCGGGCGACCGCCTTGGCCTCGTTCTCGGCGAGGCTCCGTTCGCGCTTAGGTTTGCTCATCGTTTAATCCTCAAGCCTTCTTGGCTTTCTTGTCGCCGGAGTGGCCATGGAAGGTCCGGGTCGGCGAGAACTCGCCGAACTTGTGACCAACCATTTCCTCGTTGACGGCCACCGGCACGTGCTTCTGACCGTTGTAGACGCCGAAGGTCAGGCCGACGAACTGCGGCAGGATCGTCGAGCGACGGCTCCAGATCTTGATGACGTCGTGACGGCCGGACGCGCGGGCGGCATCTGCCTTCTTGAGCAGAGAACCCTCGACGAACGGGCCTTTCCAGACTGAACGAACCATGTCCGGCGTTCCTTACTTCTTCCGCTTGTGGCGGCTTAGGAGAATGAATTTGTTGGTCGACTTGTTGGTGCGGGTCTTCTTGCCCTTGGTCGGCTTGCCCCACGGGGTGACCGGGTGGCGGCCGCCCGAGGTACGACCTTCACCACCGCCGTGCGGATGGTCGATCGGGTTCATCGAAACACCGCGGTTATGCGGCTTGCGGCCCAGCCAACGGTTGCGGCCGGCCTTGCCGATCGAGGTGTTCATGTGATCCGGGTTCGACACCGCGCCGATCGTGCCGCGGCAACGGCCGTGCACCAGGCGCTGCTCGCCCGAGTTCAGGCGGATGATCACGTAGTCCTGGTCGCGGCCGACGAGCTGGGCATAGGTGCCCGCGGAACGGGCGAGCTGGCCACCCTTCCCGATCTTGACCTCGATGTTGTGGATGATCGTGCCGACCGGCATGTTGCCGAGCGGCATGACGTTGCCCGGCTTCACGTCGACGTAGTTGCCGGCGATGATGGTGTCACCCACGGCCAGGCGCTGCGGCGCCAGGATGTAGGCCTGCTCGCCGTCCTGATACTTGATCAGCGCGATGAAGCCGGTGCGGTTCGGATCGTACTCGAGACGCTCGACGGTCGCGGGGACGTCGATCTTCTCGCGCTTGAAATCCACGGTGCGCAGCGTCTTCTTGTGGCCACCGCCACGGAAGCGCACGGTGATGCGACCGGTGTTGTTGCGGCCGCCCGAGGAGTGCTTGCCCTCGGTGAGCGCCTTGACCGGCTTGCCCTTGTAGAGGGCCGAACGATCGACCATGACCAGCTGGCGCTGGCCCGGCGTCGTAGGATTGAATGTCTTCAGTGCCATCGTCGTACGACCTTACAGACCGGTGGTGACGTCGATCCGGTGGCCCTCTTCGAGGGTCACGATCGCGCGCTTGGTGTTCGACTGCGAGCCGAGATTGCCGCGGAAGATCTTGGTCTTGCCCTTGCGGACCAGCGTGTTGACGCTCTTGACCTTGACGTCGAACAGCTTCTCGATCGCTTCCTTGATCTGCGGCTTGGTCGCCTTGGCGGCCACCTTGAACAGCACCTTGTTGTGCTCCGAGGCGATCGTGGCCTTTTCGGTCACGACCGGCGACAGGATCACGTCGTAGTGGCGAGCCTCGATGTTCTTCGTCATTTGAAGCGCGCCTCCAGCGCATCGATGGCGGCCTTGGTCAGAACGAGCTTCTGACGGCGCAGGATGTCGTAGACGTTGATGCCCTGGATCGGCAGCACGTCCATGTTCGGGATGTTGCGGGCCGCAGCGGCGAAGCCGTTGTTGAGCTCGGCGCCGTCGATGATCAGCGCGTTGGTCAGACCCAGACCCGAGAAGTGACCGAGCAGCGCCTTGGTCTTGGCGGCTTCCAGCGCGGCCTTCTCGATCACGACGAGATCGCCGTCCTTGGCCTTGGCCGAGAGCGCATGCTTCAGCGCCAGCGCGCGGACCTTCTTCGGCAGGTCGGTGGCGTGCGAACGCACCACCGGACCGAAGGCACGGCCGCCGCCGCGGAACTGCGGCACGCGGGCCGAGCCGTGACGAGCACCGCCGGTGCCCTTCTGCTTGTACATCTTCTTGCCGGTGCGCCAGATCTCGGCGCGGCCCTTGGCCTTGTGGGTGCCGGCCTGACGCTTGTTGAGCTGCCACTGCACGCAACGCGCAATGATGTCCTGGCGCGGCTCGAGGCCGAAAATGGTGTCGGACAGCTGGACCGAGCCGGCTTCCTTACCTTCGAGGGTGGTGACCTTCAATTCCATCTCACGCACCCTCCTGCTGGGCCGCAGCCTCGGCTTCGCCACCGGCAACCTTGAACTTGCCGGGCTTCGGAGCTTCCTTCGGCAGCGGCTTCTTGACGGCGTCGCGCACGCGGATCCAGCCGCCCTTGGAGCCGGGAACGGCGCCTTCGACGAGGATCAGGCCACGCTCGACATCGAGCTGAATGACGCGAAGGTTGAGCGTGGTGATGCGGTCGACACCCATGTGGCCGGGCATCTTCTTGTTCTTCCAGGTCTTGCCGGGGTCCTGACGGCCACCGGTCGAACCGATCGAGCGGTGCGAGACCGAGACGCCGTGGGTAGCGCGCAGACCGCCGAAGTTCCAGCGCTTCATGCCGCCGGCGAAGCCCTTACCGACCGAGGTGCCGGTGACGTCGACGAACTGGCCGACGACGAAGTGGTCGGCGAGGATCTCGGCGCCGACCGGGATCATGGCATCCGCGGTGACGCGGAATTCCTCGACCTGCCGCTTCGGCTCGACCTTGGCGACCGCGAACTGGCCGCGCTCCGCCTTGGGCATGTAAACGGTCTTGCGGCTGCCAGAACCAAGCTGGAGCGCGACGTAACCGTTCTTCTCTTCGGTACGGTGGCCCACGACCTGGCAATTGCCGAGCTTCAGCACGGTCACGGGGATATGTTCGCCGGCCTCAGTAAAGACCCGCGTCATCCCGACCTTTTGTGCGATCACTCCGGAGCGCATCGGCTTGCTTCCTGTTCTTTCTGTCCGCTTGCGCGAACGGGATCCAAAAATCTTAGAGCTTGATCTCGACGTCGACACCGGCGGCCAGGTCGAGCTTCATCAAAGCATCGACGGTCTGCGGGGTCGGATCGACGATATCGAGCAAGCGCTTGTGAGTGCGCATCTCGAACTGCTCGCGGCTCTTCTTGTCGACGTGGGGCGAACGGTTGACGGTGAACTTCTCGATGCGGGTGGGCAGCGGAATGGGTCCGCGGACCTGCGCGCCGGTGCGCTTCGCCGTGTTCACGATCTCGCGGGTCGACGTATCGAGGATACGATGGTCGAACGCCTTGAGACGGATACGAATGTTTTGGCCGTTCATTGCCGTGGTCTCTCTTCAGTGGGGTGGCGAATAGCGAATAGCGAATGTCACCATTCGCTACTCGCCGATCCCTGTTCTCGTAATTACTCGATGATCGAGGCGACGACGCCGGCGCCGACGGTGCGGCCGCCTTCGCGGATCGCGAAGCGGAGCTTCTCTTCCATCGCGATCGGCACGATCAGGTGCACTTCCATCGCGATGTTGTCGCCCGGCATCACCATCTCGGTGCCTTCCGGCAGGTGCACGACACCGGTCACGTCGGTGGTGCGGAAGTAGAACTGCGGACGGTAGTTGGTGAAGAACGGGGTGTGGCGACCGCCCTCTTCCTTGGTGAGGATGTAAGCCTCAGCCTTGAACTTGGTGTGCGGCTTGACCGAACCCGGCTTGCACAGCACCTGGCCGCGCTCGACGTCTTCGCGCTTGGTACCGCGGAGCAGCGCACCGATGTTGTCGCCGGCCTGGCCCTGATCGAGCAGCTTGCGGAACATTTCGACGCCGGTGACGGTGGTCTTCTGGGTCGCACGGAGACCGACGATCTCGATTTCCTCGCCGACCTTGACGATGCCGCGCTCGACACGGCCGGTCACGACGGTGCCGCGGCCCGAGATCGAGAACACGTCTTCAACCGGCATCAGGAACGGCTGGTCGATCGGACGCTCCGGCTGCGGGATGTACTCGTCGACGTTCTTCATCAGCTCGAGGATGGCGTCGTGGCCGAGCTTCTTGTCGGAATCTTCGAGAGCGGCGAGCGCCGAACCCTTGATGATCGGGATCTTGTCGCCCGGGAAGTCGTACTTCGAGAGCAGCTCGCGGACTTCGAGCTCGACGAGCTCAAGCAGTTCCGGATCGTCGACCATGTCGCACTTGTTGAGGAACACGACGAGTGCGGGCACGCCGACCTGGCGGGCGAGCAGGATGTGCTCGCGGGTCTGCGGCATCGGGCCGTCAGCGGCCGACACGACCAGGATCGCACCGTCCATCTGGGCGGCGCCGGTGATCATGTTCTTGACGTAGTCGGCGTGGCCGGGGCAGTCGACGTGGGCGTAGTGGCGGTTCGGCGTCTCGTACTCGACGTGCGCGGTCGAGATGGTGATGCCACGCGCCTTCTCTTCCGGCGCCTTGTCGATCTGATCGTACGCGGTGAACGTCGCACCGCCGGCTTCGGCGAGAACCTTGGTGATCGCCGCGGTCAGCGACGTCTTGCCATGGTCGACGTGACCGATGGTGCCGATGTTGCAGTGCGGCTTGTTACGTTCAAACTTTGCTTTGGCCATTTGACTCTCCGTTCAATCGTCAGTTCGTGACCGACGACAATCAGGCAAACTTCTTCTGGACTTCTGCCGACACGTTGGCCGGCGCTTCTGCGTAGTGGTCGAACTGCATGGTGAAGGTTGCGCGCCCCTGGCTCATCGAGCGCAGGTTATTCACGTAACCGAACATGTTCATGAGCGGCACCATCGCATTGATGACGTTGGCGTTGCCGCGCATGTCCTGACCCTGGATCTGACCGCGCCGCGAATTCAGGTCGCCGATGACCGAGCCGGTGTAGTCTTCCGGGGTCACCACTTCGACCTTCATGATCGGCTCGAGCAGGACGGACTTGCCCTTCTGCAAGGCTTCGCGGAATGCCGCGCGCGATGCGATTTCGAAGGCGAGCGCCGACGAGTCGACGTCGTGATACTTGCCGTCGACGAGCTGAACCTTGACGTCGACCACGGGGAAGCCCGCGACGACACCAGAGCTCATCACGCTGTTGAGGCCCTTTTCAACGCCGGGGATGTATTCCTTCGGAACCGCACCACCGACGATCTTGGATTCGAACTCGTAGCCCTTGCCGGGCTCGTTCGGCTCGACCACGATCGACACTTCCGCGAACTGACCGGTACCGCCGGTCTGCTTCTTGTGAGTGTACTTGACCTCGGCCTTCTTGGTGACGCGCTCACGGAACGCAACCTGGGGCGCGCCGATGTTGGCGTCGACCTTGTAAGTGCGGCGGAGAATGTCGACCTTGATGTCGAGGTGGAGTTCGCCCATGCCCTTGAGAATGGTCTGGCCGGACTCCTGGTCGGTCGACACGCGGAAGGACGGATCCTCCGCAGCGAGCTTGGCCAGAGCCACGCCCAGCTTTTCCTGGTCGGCCTTGGACTTCGGCTCGATCGCGATCTCGATGACCGGCTCGGGGAATTCCATCTTCTCGAGGATCACCTGCTTGTCGGGATCGCACAGCGTGTCACCGGTGCGCGCTTCCTTCAGGCCGGCCAGTGCGACGATGTCGCCGGCATAGGCTTCCTTGATGTCTTCGCGATTGTTCGCATGCATCAAGAGCATGCGCCCGATGCGCTCCTTCTTCTCACGGGTCGAGTTCACGACGCCGGTGCCGCTCTGCAGAACGCCGGAGTAGATGCGGCAGAAGGTGATGGTGCCGACGAACGGGTCGTCCATGATCTTGAACGCGAGCAGCGCGAGCGGCTCCTTGTCGTCCGCCTTGCGCACGACTTCGTTGCCGCGATCGTCGGTGCCCTTGATCGCGGGCACGTCGATCGGCGACGGCAGATAGTCGACGACGGCGTCGAGCAGCGGCTGAACGCCCTTGTTCTTGAAGGCCGAGCCGCACAGCACGGGATAGAACGCGCCGGTCAGGACCGCCTTGCGGATCAGCCGCTTCAGCGTCTCTTCGTCCGGTTCCTTGCCGTCGAGATAGGCGGCCATGGCGTCGTCGTCGAGCTCGACGGCGGCTTCCACCATCTTCTCGCGGTATTCCTTGGCCTGCTCGACCAGATCTTCCGGGATGTCGACATAGTCGAACTTCGCGCCGAGCGATTCATCGTTCCAGATGATGCCCTGCATCTTCACGAGGTCGACGAGACCCTTGAAGTTGTTCTCGGCACCGATCGGAAGCTGGATCGCGATCGGCTTGGCGCCGAGGCGGTCGACGATGTCGGCCAGGCACTTGAAGAAGTCGGCGCCGGTCTTGTCCATCTTGTTGGCGAAGACGATGCGCGGAACCTTGTACTTGTCGCCCTGGCGCCAGACGGTCTCGGTCTGGGGCTCGACGCCCTGGTTCGAGTCGAGCACGCAGACGGCGCCGTCGAGCACGCGCAGCGAACGCTCGACTTCGATGGTGAAGTCGACGTGGCCGGGGGTGTCGATGATGTTCAGGCGCTTGCCGGCCCAGAATGCAGTGGTCGCAGCCGAGGTGATCGTGATGCCACGCTCCTGCTCCTGCTCCATCCAGTCCATCGTCGCGGCACCTTCGTGCACTTCGCCGATCTTGTGGCTCTTGCCGGTGTAATAGAGGATGCGCTCGGTGGTCGTCGTCTTACCGGCATCGATATGCGCCATGATACCGAAGTTGCGGTAATTCTCTATGGCATGAACGCGGGGCATAGGGTGTTCCTTAGATTCCGTGTGTCGCCGTTACCAGCGATAGTGCGAGAAGGCGCGGTTGGCTTCCGCCATCCGGTGCACGTCTTCACGCTTCTTGACGGCATTCCCGCGGTTGTTCGACGCATCCAGGAGCTCGGCCGAGAGCCGCTCGGTCATGGTCTTCTCGTTGCGATCACGCGCAGCGGAGATCAGCCAGCGGATGCCCAGCGCCTGACGGCGGGTCGAACGAACTTCGACCGGAACCTGGTAGGTCGCGCCGCCGACGCGGCGGGAGCGCACTTCGATCGTCGGCATGACGTTCTCGAGTGCCTGCTCGAACACGCCGAGCGGGTTCTGCTTGGTCTTGGTTTCGATGATACCGAACGCACCGTAGACGATGCCTTCGGCGACCGACTTCTTGCCGGCGTACATCACCGAGTTCATGAACTTCGTGACGATGATGTTCCCGAACTTCGGATCGGGAAGGACTTCGCGCTTTTCCGCTGAGTGGCGACGAGACATGGAGCTGGTTCCCGCTTACTTCGGACGCTTCGCGCCGTACTTCGAACGACGCTGCTTACGGTTCTTGACGCCCTGGGTATCCAGAACGCCGCGGAGGATGTGGTAGCGCACGCCGGGCAAGTCCTTGACGCGACCGCCGCGGATCATGACCACCGAGTGCTCCTGGAGGTTATGGCCTTCACCGGGGATGTAGCCGATCACCTCGAAGCCGTTGGTCAGGCGCACCTTGGCGACCTTACGAAGCGCCGAGTTCGGCTTCTTCGGGGTCGTGGTGTAGACGCGGGTGCAAACACCACGCTTCTGCGGCGACTGCTGCAGCGCCGGCACCTTCTTGCGCGACTTCTGCACTTCACGCGGTTGAGCGATCAGCTGGTTGATCGTCGGCATCCTGGCCTTACCCTTTGTTCTGTCGCAGACCTTTTTCGGATCCGCTGTCTTGCCGCAGCCCGTCGCCGGGACTGCAAATTCTTTCGAGCTACCCGCCCGACGAGGTCGCCTTCCGCGGAACAATCCGCACAAAGCGAAATCGCGCCAACCGCCCCATCAACGGGCGGAAAGCGCTTCGACGCCACAGAGGACCGCAGTATTGAGGCCGCTCAGCATAAAGCCGCGGCCCGCGCACTGAGGTCATGCATCCGAATTCGATCTCAAGAGAATAAGCTCAAGAGAACTAGAATCGCACTGGCATTGCCTAGCTATGATCGACAGCGTTTGAGCGGCATTCGTCGAGGTTGGTGCCCGCCTTTTAGCGATCCCTGGTGGCTTTAGTCCTTGGGGATCTAACGGGTGGCCCGTTCCGACGCTGGCGATGCTCACCGCCTGTCGTTAAGTGAGGCGCTTTCTATGCGTGAGAATCGATCAAGTCAAGGCGAAACGACAGCCACGAAGCGCTTCAGGAGCCTGTCAAAATCGCGGTTTGCCGCCCTCGCCGCACCACTCCGATATGGGAACGGACTCTCGGTTCCGCCAGCTTGAGAATTATTATACCCGGGCGAAAAGTACTTTTATAACCACGGCTAAGGCTTTTTTTCCTGTTGATGCGTCAATCTGGGCCCTTCGGCAGGAAATGGGCGCCATGCGGTACACCGACATTGCCATTATCGGCGGCGGATTGGCGGGCTCGACCGCCGCCGCGATGCTCGGCCGGGCCGGAATTTCGACCGTCCTGATCGATCCGCATGAGAGCTATCCGGCGGACTTTCGCGTCGAGAAACTCAGTGGTCAGGAGCAGGTTGGGCGATTCCTGAAGACCGGAATCGCAGAATCAGTGCTGCGCCGCGCGACCTTTACCGGCGAGAACTGGATCGCCCGCTTCGGCCGCCTGCTCGACAAGGCACCGAGCCGGCAGTTCAACATCCTCTACGATTCCCTAGTCAACGCGGTCCGCGACGAAATCCCCGCTTCCGTCGAGCGCATCTGCGCCAAGGCCATCGCCGTCGAGACGAGCGAGGAGCGGCAGCGGGTCGTGCTCTCCAATGACGAGACGATCTCGGCCCGCCTGGTGGTGCTCGCCAATGGCCTGAATGTCGGCCTGCGCCACCAGCTCGGTATCACCCGAAAAGTCATCAGCGCCTGCCATTCGATCTCGATCGGGTTCGACATCGTCCCGGTCGGGCGCCCAGCATTCGCCTTCCCGGCTCTGACCTACTTCTCCGAACGTCCGAGCGACCGCATCCCGTACGTCACGCTGTTTCCGGTGGGCACGCGGATGCGCGCCAATCTGTTCGTCTATCGCGCCTGCGACGACCCCTGGCTGCGCGAGCTGCGCCGCGCCCCGACCGAGACGCTGGATGCGGCCCTGCCCCGGCTCGAGGCCGTCACCGGCCCGTTCGAGATCCCGGGCGAGATCAAGATCCGCCCGGTCGATCTCTACGTGAACGATTGCCGCGGCCAGCCCGGCCTCGTGCTGGTGGCCGATGCCTTCGCGACCTCCTGCCCGGTCGCCGGCACCGGCTGCGACAAGGTCTTCACCGACGTCGAGCGGCTCTGCAACGTCCACATCCCGGCCTGGCTCGCCTGCGACGGGATGAGTGCGGCCAAGATCGCTGCCTTCTACGCAGATCCGGTCAAGCGGGCCTGTGACGAATGGTCGGCGGCGAAGGCGTTCGACTTCCGCTCAGTCTCGATCGGTAGGAGCCCCTACTGGACGGCGCAGCGCTGGGCCCGCTTCATCGCCTGGTCGGCTCAAGGCCTGCTGCGGCCGCTTGGAGGCGCCTTCGAGCTGGAGCCGAACTTGCTCGGTCATTCCTCCTCGTCGTCCTCGTCCTCGGCATCCTCGAGGTCGTCTTCGTCCTCATCGTCCCTGCCGTCGTCGGCGTGAGCCGCCGCGCCGTGCGGCTGGTGGATCTGGTCGTTCCACAGCTTGCGATAGGTCCCGTTCTTGGCGAGCAGCTGGGCATGCGAGCCGCGCTCGATCGCCCTGCCCCCTGAGATCACGATGATCTCGTCCATCTCCACCACCGAGGTCAGGCGGTGGGTCGACCAGATCATGGTGCGGCCCTTGGCGACCTTGAGCAGCGTGCGGTTGATTGCGGCTTCCGTGGTCTGGTCCAGCGCCGAGGTGGCTTCGTCCAGCAGCAGCACCGAGGGGTTGCGGATGACCGCGCGCGCGATCGCGATGCGCTGGCGCTGACCGCCCGACAGGGTGTCGCCGCGCTCGCCGACCGGCGTGTCGTATCGCTGCGGCAGGCTCATGATATAGCGGTGGATCTCGGCCTTCTTGGCGGCCTCCTCCACCTCCTCGTCGGTCGCGCCCTCCTTGCCGAGCCGGATGTTCTCGCGGATCGACATGTTGAACAGCATGTTCTCCTGGAACACCACCGCCATGCTCCGGCGCAGCGAATCCAGGGTCACCTTGCGGACGTCGACGCCGTCGATGGTGACCCGCCCCTCGTCGGGCACGTAGAGCCGCAGGATCAAATTGAGCAACGTGCTCTTGCCGGAGCCGCTGGGGCCCACGATCGCGATGCGCTTGCCCGCGTTGAGCTTGAGACTGAGATTGTCCAGCACCGGGGTCTGACTGCCCTCGTACTGGAAGGTGACGTGATCGAACGTGATGTCGTTGGTGATGCGCGGCAAATCGGGCGCGCCGGGGCGGTCGGCAGCGCGGGTCGGCTCGTCCAGCAGCTCCTGCATGTGCCGGATCGCCGCCGCCGAGGAGATCGACACCGGGATGAAATGCATCACATGGGCGATGTTGTAGGAGACCTCCCAGAAGGCGCTCTCGAAGGTGACGAAGGTGCCGATGGTGATCTGGCCCTTGGTGGCAAGATAAGCGCCGATCGCGAGCACCACGAGGTGCAGCATCAGCACCGAGATGGTGACCGTCCGCTCCACCATGGTCGACAGGAACGCGGCTGAGGCGATCTTGTCGCGCGCCTCGTGGTTGCGGAAGGTGAAGAAGCCGAACATCTTGCGCTGCAGGCTGAACGCCTTGATCACGGCCTGCGCCGCCACGTTCTCCTGCACCATGCCGAGCAGCGCGCTCTCGTTGAGCTTCTGCTCGTAATTGGCCTGCACCGCCTTGGGCGTCAGGATCCGCGGGCCGATCAGTGTGATCGGGAACACGAGCAGCGCGACCGCCGCGAGCTGCCAGTTCAGGAACACCATCAGGATGATGCCGGCGATCAGCTCCAGAAACGGCAGCGCGGCACTGTTGGCAAACGTCTTGACCGAGCCTTCGAAGGCCGACAGGTCGACGGAGAAGCGCGACAGGATCTCACCGCGCTTGGTGCGGCCGAAATAGGCCGCCGGCAGGTCCTGAACGTGCTCGAACAGGCGCTTGCGGACGTCGGAAATGATGCAGGCGGCCAGCCGCGCGTCCCAGCGCTCGTACCAGACCGCGACGATCGAGGTGAAGATGCCGGCGACGGCGAGCACGCCGAGGATCTTGTACAGCGCCTGGAAGTCCTCCTCCCCGAGCGCGTCGTCGATCAGGAACTTGAGGCTGAGCGGCATGATGACGTTGAACAGCGTCTCGACGCAGACGCCAAACGCCACGAAGGACAGCATCCGCTTGTAGTTCGCCAGGAACGGCTTGACGAACCCGACGATGGTCGCGAGCGCGCCCGCGGCCTCGCGCGCGGTAAAGACGACGAGGTCCTCGTCCTCATCATCGTCGTCGAGCTCCAGCTCGTCATCCGCCTCGTCTTCGGCATCCTCGTCGTCTTCGAGGTCCGGCTTGGCAGTCGACGCGAGCTTGTCGTCGAGCTCGGCCGCCTCTTCGGCGGCGAGCTTCTGTTTGTCGGGCGAGAAAGGCTTGGATGCCATGAAACCAACCGATGCTGACGGCCGGCATGACCGCAGAGAAAGCAGGACATAGCGGAAAGCCGCTATTGCACCGATTCTATGCGATCAGGATGAATTCGGCAAAACAATTGGCGAATTCGACACGCGCCCCGCGGCTAATCCTCGTCCTCGTCCTCGACCTTGTCGAAGAAGGAATAGCGCAGGCTGTCGGCGTCGGCGTACCACTGCCCCGGCCCCTTGTTGGCGGCGAGCGTCGCCTCCCAGAGCGCATCGGTGCAATCCTTGCGGTGCATCGAGAGGTCGAAACCGTTGCCGAAGAACAGTTCGGACCATTCCCACCACGTGCCGAGTTTCTTGACCCCGCGCAGGAGGTCGTAGCGGTCGATCAGCGCGGGCGCCATGTCCGAGGTAATCGAGCCGAACACGAGGCCGGTCTTGACCACGCGGTTCAGTTCCTTGATTGCGCGGACCACCTGCTTCGGGGAAACGTGGCAAAGGCTGGTCTCGAACACGAAGTCGAACGCGCCGTCCTTGAACGGCATGTCGGTGATCGAGCCGAGCTTGTTGTACTTCTTCAGTGCCTTCGGCGTCCTGGCGTGGATGGCGCGGTTGCTCTCGATGCCGAAGGCATCGATGCCGCGCTCGCGCAGCGCGCCGACCAATTCGCCGCTGGCCGAGCCCGCGACGAGCAGCTTGGCACCCTTGGTCTTGCCCCAGACGATGCCGAGCAGCCGGGTGAGGTAATCGGGATCGGTGAAGTGGCGCCATGCCTCGTGATAGGGGCCGAGGCCGCGATAGTTCTCGAAATAGTCCCGATCGATCTTGTCGGAGAGCGGCTTGTCGTCCTGCGCGCGCTCGCGGCGCAGGCGCATCATCTCGGTCAGGATGATGTCGGTTGCCGCATCCGAGGAGTCGAGCAGGCCGTTCAGCGTCGAGTCGAACAGATAGTCGCCGACCACCACGATGCCGGGATGCTCCTTCGGCTCGGGCCGGTGATTGGTCATGACATCGCGCACCGGCAGGCCGCCCGGAATCGCGTTCACCGACGACAACCAGCGATGGATCTTGCCTTCCATGAAATGCAGGCGCGCATCGCCGAGCGAGGCCGGCAGCGATTTCAGCGCGGCATCGATCAGCTCCTGGTCGGACAGATTGGCGAAGGCCAGCGCGTCGGAGCCGGGAATCAGCCAGTTCAACACGCCGTGCTTGCCGACGTCGTGGCGCGCACCCTCGTTGTAGACGCAGCAGCCGCCGAAGGCTTCCGACATGAACCAGGCGCCTGGAATCTTCTCGCCCCAGAACGGCGTGTCGAACAGGATCGAGACGCGCAAATAGTGCGCGGGACGGTCGAAGTAAGAAACGTGCTTGACCATCGACTTGCGGAGCTGTTCGCCTTCCCACCCCATGGTGGCGAGCCAGGAATGCGGCAGGCAGACCAGCACGAGATCGAAGTCGCGCGTCTCCGGTCCCTTGCCGTTCATCATCTTGAGCTGGTAGCGGCCGGTCGGCGCCTTGCCGACGGTTAGCACGCGGTGATTGAGCTGGATGTCGGCGTTGACCTCCGACTGCAGGCATTCGATCAACTGCTCGTTGCCGTTCTGGATGGAATAGAGGCCGATATAGCCGTCGACATCCATCAGATAGTTCTTGAGCGCGTTGAGGCCGTTGGTGTTGTGGCTCTCGGTGGCGATGTCGGAGCGTGCCATCACCTTGAAGAACCGCTTTGCGGTTTCGTCCTCGACCTCCTCGTCGAGCACCTGCTCGGCGGTCTTGTAGGCCCAGGGATTCTCATTGTCGTGCGCGCCGACGCCCTCGTAATATTCGATCGGTGACATCGCCTCAGCACAACGCTTGCGGAACGCCTCGATCGCCGCGGCGGTCTTGGCGCCATACTTGCGGCGCATGCCCGGCACGTCGTCGAGAAGCTCGCCGCCGAACTGCACCTGCTCGGCATCCATCGGAATCGTCTGCAGCCCGAAATGCTGGATCAGCTCGCGCAGCGGATCCGGCCCGGTCATCGAGTAGTCGTAGATCTCGGCAACGCCGGCCTCGTACATCGCGGGCGCGGAATCGAATTTGCGGGTGACGATCTTGCCGCCGAGCCGATCGGAGGCCTCGTAGATGGTGACGCGACAGAGGTCGCCGAGCTTGCGCTTCAGATACCAAGCGCTCATCAGCCCGCCGGGGCCGCCGCCTACGATTGCAAGATCAAGCATGTGAGTTCCGTGGTCTCCGGCCCGCCCCCTTCACGGGACCACCGGTCTAAACTCTCCTAGCAGAAGCGCTTTTGCGGCTGAAGGAAAGATGAACAAAGGTTGATCTCGCATCGCAACAGACAAGCAAAGCAACAAAAAGGCCGGCTTTCGCCGGCCTTTTCATTGTCCTCGGTAGTCCTACGGATGAACGATCATTCCGCGGGCGGCAGCGCAGGAAGCTCCGCTTCCGGCGCGGGCGACACGACCGCCGCCTGCTTCTCGCGCTCGTCCAGGATCAGCTTGTCGCGCTTCATGGCGACTTCGCGAATCTTGGCCATGGAGGCGCCGGTGCCTGCCGGAATTAGCCGGCCGACGATGACGTTCTCCTTGAGGCCTTCGAGCGGATCGACCTTGCCGTTGACCGCCGCTTCCGTGAGGACGCGGGTGGTCTCCTGGAACGAGGCCGCCGAGAAGAAGGAGCGGGTCTGGAGGCTCGCCTTGGTGATGCCGAGCAGAACCGGCGTCCCCGTAGCGATCTTCTTGCCCTCTTCCTTCGCCTTCTCGTTCAGCGCGTCGAACTCGATCTTGTCGACCTGCTCGCCGGAGATCATGTCCGTGTCGCCCTGGTCGGTGACTTCCACCTTCTGGAGCATCTGACGGACAATCACCTCGATGTGCTTGTCGTTGATGAGCACGCCCTGGAGCCGGTAGACCTCCTGGATCTCGTTGACCAGGTAGGCCGCGAGTTCCTCGATGCCCTTGACCGCCAGGATGTCGTGCGGCGCCGGGTTGCCTTCCACGATGAAGTCGCCCTTTTCGACGACGTCGCCGTCCTGAAGGTGGATGTGCTTGCCCTTCGGGATCAGGTACTCGCGCGGCTCGTCGGTCTTGTCCATCGGCTCGATCGAGATGCGACGCTTGTTCTTGTAGTCGCGTCCGAACCGGATGGTGCCCGAGATTTCGGCAATGATCGCCGCATCCTTCGGACGCCGTGCCTCGAACAGTTCCGCCACCCGCGGCAGACCGCCGGTGATGTCACGCGTCTTGGCGCTTTCGGTCGAGACACGGGCGAGGATATCGCCCGGATTGACCTTGGCGCCGACGTCGACCGAGAGAATGGCGTCGACCGACAGCATGTAGCGGGCATCGCCGCCACGGGCGAGCTTGAGCACCTTGCCGTCCTTGCCCTTGACCACGATGGCCGGACGCAGGTCCGCGCCGCCGCGGGTCGAGCGCCAGTCGATGACCACGCGCTTGGCGATACCGGTGGCTTCGTCGAGCGTTTCCGAGATCGACTGCCCCTCGACCAGATCCTCGAAGCCGATGGTACCTTCGACCTCGGTGAGGAGCGGACGGGTGTAGGGATCCCACTCGACGATGCGCTGGCCACGCTTGACCATGTCGCCTTCGTCGACGTGCAGGCGCGAACCGTACTGAACGCGGTGCGTCGCACGCTCGGTGCCGTCGGCATCGACGATCGCCACCACCATGTTGCGCACCATCGCGACCAGGTGGCCTTCGCTGTTGCGGGCGATGGCCTTGTTCCGGATCACGATCTTGCCGTCGAAGTTGGCTTCGACGAACGACTGCTCGTTGAGCTGCGCCGCACCACCGATATGGAAGGTGCGCATGGTGAGCTGGGTGCCCGGCTCGCCGATCGACTGCGCCGCGATGACGCCGACCGCTTCGCCGTGGTTGACCGGCGTGCCGCGGGCGAGGTCGCGGCCATAGCACTTGCCGCAGATGCCGTTGACGAGTTCGCAGGTCAGCGCCGAGCGGATCTTCACCTCCTGCACACCACCCTGCTGGATGGCGTCCAGATGGCTTTCTTCCATCAGCGTATCGCGCTTGATGATCACCTTGCCGGAGCTGTCACGGATATCTTCGCAGGCCGTGCGTCCGAGGATGCGCGAGCCGAGCGAAGCCACCACGGTGCCGGCATCGACGATGGCGCGCATCTTGATGCCGAGCTTGGTGCCGCAGTCGCTCTGCGTGATGATGCAGTCCTGCGCGACGTCGACGAGACGACGGGTCAGGTAGCCCGAGTTCGCGGTCTTCAACGCGGTGTCCGCGAGGCCCTTGCGGGCGCCGTGGGTCGAGTTGAAGTACTCGAGAACCGAAAGGCCTTCCTTGAAGTTCGAGATGATCGGCGTCTCGATGATCTCGCCCGACGGCTTGGCCATCAGGCCGCGCATGCCGGCGAGCTGGCGCATCTGGGCCGGCGAACCGCGGGCGCCGGAGTGAGCCATCATGTAGATCGAGTTGATGTCGGCATCCGCTCCACTCGCCGTCTTCTTGGTGGAGGAGATCTCCTTCATCATCGCCTTGGCGATTTCTTCCGTGGCCTTCGACCAGGCGTCGACGACCTTGTTGTACTTCTCGCCATGGGTGATCAGGCCGTCGTTGTACTGCTGCTCGAAATCCTTCGCCAGCGTACGGGTGGTGTCGACGATCTTCCACTTGGAGTGCGGCACGACCATGTCGTCCTTGCCGAACGAGATGCCGGCCTTGAACGCGTTGTAGAAGCCGAGCGCCATGATGCGGTCGCAGAAGATCACCGTCTCCTTCTGGCCGCAGTGGCGGTAGACCTGGTCGATGACGCCCGAGATCTCGCGCTTGGTCATCAGCTTGTTGATGATCTCGTACGGGACGCGCGGGTTCTTCGGCAGCAGATTGCCGAGCATGACGCGGCCAGCGGTGGTCTCGATCCAGCGCTTCGAGATCTTGCCGGTCTCGTCGATGCCTTCCCACCGGTACTTGATCTTGGTGTGGAGGTGGATGACCTTCGCGTGCAGCGCGTGCTCGAGTTCGGCCATCTCGCCGAACACCTTGCCCTCGCCGGGCAGGCCTTCGCGCATGATCGAGACGTAGTAGAGACCGAGCACGATGTCCTGCGACGGCACGATGATCGGCTGTCCGTTCGCCGGGTGCAGGATGTTGTTGGTCGACATCATCAGGACGCGCGCTTCCAGCTGCGCTTCGAGCGACAGCGGGACGTGCACGGCCATCTGGTCGCCGTCGAAGTCGGCATTGAACGCGGAGCAGACCAGCGGGTGAAGCTGGATCGCCTTGCCCTCGATCAGCACGGGCTCGAACGCCTGGATGCCGAGACGATGCAGCGTCGGTGCGCGGTTGAGCAGCACCGGATGCTCGCGGATGACCTCATCCAGGATGTCCCAGACCTCGGGCCGCTCCTTCTCGACCAGCTTCTTGGCCTGCTTCACCGTGGTGGACAGGCCCTTGGCGTCGAGCCGCGAATAGATGAACGGCTTGAACAGCTCGAGCGCCATCTTCTTCGGCAGGCCGCACTGATGCAGGCGCAGCTCGGGACCGACCACGATCACCGAACGGCCCGAATAGTCGACACGCTTGCCCAGAAGGTTCTGACGGAAGCGGCCCTGCTTGCCCTTGAGCATGTCGGCGAGCGACTTCAGCGGGCGCTTGTTGGCGCCCGTGATGACGCGGCCGCGGCGGCCGTTGTCGAACAGCGCATCGACCGCTTCCTGAAGCATGCGCTTCTCGTTGCGGATGATGATGTCGGGCGCGCGGAGCTCCATCAGCCGCTTCAAGCGGTTGTTGCGGTTGATGACGCGGCGGTAGAGGTCGTTCAGATCCGACGTCGCGAAGCGGCCGCCGTCCAGCGGCACCAGCGGACGCAAATCCGGCGGAATCACCGGGACCACGGTCATGATCATCCATTCCGGCTTGTTGCCGGAGTGGCGGAACGCTTCCACGATCTTCAGGCGCTTGGCGAGCTTCTTGTGCTTGATGTCGGAGTCGGTCTCCTGCATCTCCAGGCGCAAGGTCGCCTCGAGCTTCTCGAGGTCCATGCCCTTGAGCAGCTCGCGGATCGCTTCCGCGCCGATCATGGCGGTGAAGCTGTCCTGGCCGTACTCGTCCTGCGCCTTCAGATACTCGTCTTCCGACAGCAGCTGGCGGTCCTTCAGCGCGGTGAGGCCCGGCTCGAGCACGACGTAGTATTCGAAGTAGAGGATCCGCTCGAGATCCTTCAGCGTCATGTCGAGCAGCAGGCCGATGCGCGAGGGCAGCGACTTCAGGAACCAGATGTGGGCGACGGGGGCTGCGAGCTCGATATGGCCCATGCGCTCGCGCCGGACGCGCGACAGCGTGACCTCAACCGAGCACTTCTCGCAGATGATGCCCTTGTACTTCATGCGCTTGTACTTGCCGCACAAGCACTCGTAATCCTTGATCGGCCCGAAGATGCGGGCGCAGAACAGGCCGTCGCGCTCGGGCTTGAAGGTGCGGTAGTTGATGGTCTCCGGCTTCTTGATCTCGCCGTAGGACCAGGACAGAATCTTCTCTGGAGACGCGATCGAGATCCGGATCTGGTCGAAGACCTGAGCCGGCGTCGTCGGGTTGAAGAGATTCATAATTTCTTGGTTCATCGTCTTCTCCTCGCGTGCCGGTCGCCTCCGGCCGCAAATTCGAAAATCACTCAAGCAGGGCGCCCTGCCCTCAAGGCATCGGGAGGGGCGCCAATGCCCGGCCGTGAAGGCCGGGCATGAAAGGTCGTGTTACTCGGCCGCTTCCGACGTCGGCGCCGGTCCAACCTTGGAGTTGTGCAGGTCGACGTTGAGGCCGAGCGAGCGCATTTCCTTGACCAGCACGTTGAACGATTCCGGAATACCGGCCTCGAACGTGTCGTCGCCGCGCACGATCGCCTCGTACACCTTGGTACGGCCGGCGACGTCGTCCGACTTCACCGTCAGCATTTCCTGGAGCGTGTACGCCGCGCCGTAAGCCTCGAGCGCCCACACCTCCATTTCGCCGAAGCGCTGGCCACCGAACTGCGCCTTGCCGCCCAGCGGCTGCTGGGTGACGAGCGAGTACGGACCGATCGAACGCGCGTGGATCTTGTCGTCCACGAGATGGTGCAGCTTGAGCATGTAGATGTAGCCCACTGTCACCTTGCGATCGAACGCATCGCCGGTACGGCCGTCATAGACGGTCGACTGACCCGAAGCGTCGAGACCGGCAAGCTTCAGCATCTCCTCGATGTCGGCTTCCTTGGCGCCGTCGAACACCGGCGTCGCGATCGGCACACCGCGGCTGAGGTTATGGCCGAGCTCGATCAACTCGTTGTCGTTGAGCGTCTTGATCGTCTCGTCCTCGCCGTAGACCTTCTTCAAGGTCTCCTTCAGCGGCTTGATGTCCTGCTTCGACAGGTACGCATCGACGGTCTGGCCGATACGCTTGCCGAGGCCGGCGCAGGCCCAGCCGAGATGGGTCTCGAGGATCTGTCCGACGTTCATGCGCGAAGGCACGCCGAGCGGGTTGAGCACGATGTCGGCGTGCGTACCGTCTTCGAGGAACGGCATGTCCTCGATCGGCACGATCTTCGACACCACGCCCTTGTTGCCGTGGCGGCCGGCCATCTTGTCGCCGGGCTGGATCTTGCGCTTCACCGCGACGAAGACCTTGACCATCTTCATCACGCCGGGCGGCAATTCGTCACCGCGCTGAAGCTTCTCGACCTTGTCGAGGAAGCGCTGTTCCAGCCCCTTCTTCGACTCGTCGTACTGCTTCCGCATGGCCTCGATCTCGGCCATCAGCTTGTCGTTCGGCGAGGCGAACAGCCACCACTGCGACTTCGGGTACTCCTCGAGCACCGCACGGGTGATCTTGGTGTCCTTCTTGAAGCCCTTCGGGCCGGCAATGCCCTGCCGCCCTTCGAGCAGCTCGGCAAGACGGTTGTAGACGTTGCGGTCCAGGATCGCCTGCTCGTCGTCGCGGTCCTTGGCCAGACGCTCGATCTCTTCCCGCTCGATCGCCAGCGCACGCTCGTCCTTGTCGACGCCGTGACGGTTGAACACGCGCACTTCCACGATCGTGCCCTGCACGCCCGGAGGAACGCGCAGCGAGGTATCGCGAACGTCGGAAGCCTTCTCGCCGAAGATCGCGCGCAGGAGCTTCTCTTCCGGCGTCATCGGGCTCTCGCCCTTCGGCGTGATCTTGCCGACCAGGATGTCGCCGGCGCGCACTTCCGCACCGATGTAGACGATACCGGCTTCGTCGAGGTTCTTCAGCGCTTCTTCCGAGACGTTCGGAATGTCGCGGGTGATTTCCTCAGGTCCGAGCTTGGTGTCGCGGGCCATCACCTCGAACTCTTCAATATGAATCGAGGTGAAAACGTCTTCCTTCACGATCCGCTCGGAGAGCAGGATCGAGTCTTCGAAGTTGTAGCCGTTCCACGGCATGAACGCGACGAGCACGTTGCGGCCGAGCGCGAGCTCACCGAGATCGGTCGACGGACCGTCGGCGATGATGTCGCCCTTCTTGACGATGTCGCCGACCTTCACCAGCGGACGCTGGTTGATGCAGGTCGACTGGTTCGAGCGCTGGTACTTCATCAGACGGTAGATATCGACGCCCGACTTGGTCGGATCGAGATCTTCCGTGGCGCGGATGACGACGCGGGTGGCGTCGATCTGGTCGATCACGCCCGAACGGCGCGCCGCGATCGCGGCGCCCGAGTCACGCGCAACCACGCCTTCCATGCCGGTGCCGACGAACGGCGCCTCGGCACGAACCAGCGGCACCGCCTGGCGCTGCATGTTCGAGCCCATCAGCGCGCGGTTGGCGTCGTCGTTCTCAAGGAACGGGATCAGCGCCGCGGCCACCGAAACGAGCTGCTTCGGCGACACGTCCATGTAGTCGACCTTGTCGGGCGTCACCGGCAAGACTTCGCCGGCATGACGGCAGACCACGAGGTCTTCGGTGAAGCGGCCCTTCGGGTCGAGCGGCACGTTGGCCTGCGCGACCGTGTAGCGGCCCTCTTCCATCGCCGAGAGATACACGACCTCGTCGGTGACGCGGCCATCCTTGACCTTGCGATAAGGCGTCTCGACGAAGCCGTACTTGTTCACGCGCGCGAAGGTCGCGAGCGAGTTGATCAGGCCGATGTTCGGACCTTCCGGCGTCTCGATCGGGCAGATGCGGCCGTAATGCGTCGGATGCACGTCGCGCACCTCGAAGCCGGCGCGCTCGCGGGTCAGACCGCCCGGTCCAAGCGCCGAGAGACGACGCTTGTGGGTGATCTCGCTGAGCGGGTTGGTCTGGTCCATGAACTGCGAGAGCTGCGAGGAGCCGAAGAACTCGCGCACGGCGGCAGCCGCCGGCTTCGCGTTGATCAGGTCCTGCGGCATGACCGTGTCGATGTCGACCGAGGACATGCGCTCCTTGATCGCGCGCTCCATGCGCAGCAGGCCGATGCGGTACTGGTTCTCCATGAGCTCTCCGACCGAACGCACGCGGCGGTTGCCGAGATGGTCGATGTCGTCGATCTCGCCCTTGCCGTCGCGCAGGTCCACCAGCGTCTTGATGACGGAGAGGATGTCTTCCTTGCGCAGCGTGCGCTGGGTGTCGGGCGCATCGAGGTCGAGGCGCATGTTCATCTTGACGCGGCCGACCGCGGAGAGGTCGTAGCGCTCGGCGTCGAAGAACAGCGACTGGAACATGGCCTGCGCCGAATCCAGCGTCGGCGGCTCGCCCGGACGCATCACGCGGTAGATGTCGAACAGCGCGTCTTCACGCGTCATGTTCTTGTCGGCCGAGAGCGTGTTGCGGATGTAGGCGCCGACATTGACGTGGTCGATGTCGAGCAGCGGCAGTTCCTTGTAGCCGTGCTCGTTGAGCACCTTCATCGACTTGTCGGTGATTTCCTCACCGGCCTCGGCGTGGATCTCACCGGTCTTCGGGTTGACGAGGTCCTCGGCGATGTAGTTGCCGACCAGCTCCTCATCGGCCATGCGCAGCGCCTTCAGCCCCTTCTCCTGGAGCTGGCGGGCGGCACGGACGGTGAGCTTCTTGCCGGCCTCGAGCACGACCTTGCCGGTGTCGGCATCGATCAGGTCGTTGATGGTCGAGTAGCCGCGGAAACGGTTGGCGTCGAACGGAACGCGCCAGCCTTCCTTGGTCCGCTTGTAGAGGATCTTCTTGTAGAACGTCGACAGGATCGCCTCGCCGTCGAGGCCGAGGGCGAACATCAGCGACGTCACCGGAATCTTGCGGCGGCGGTCGATACGCGCATAGACGATGTCCTTGGCGTCGAACTCGATGTCGAGCCAGGAGCCGCGATACGGGATGACGCGGGCGGCGAACAGCAGCTTGCCCGAGGAATGGGTCTTGCCTTTGTCGTGATCGAAGAACACGCCGGGCGAGCGGTGCATCTGCGAGACGATGACGCGCTCGGTGCCGTTGACGATGAAGGTGCCGTTCATCGTCATGAGCGGGATATCGCCCATGTAGACGTCCTGCTCCTTGATGTCCTTCACCGACTTCGCGCCGGTTTCCTCGTCGATATCGAACACGATGAGGCGCAGCGTCACCTTGAGGGGAGCCGCGAAGGTCATGCCGCGCTGGCGGCACTCGTCGACGTCGTATTTCGGCTGCTCGAACTCGTAGCGGACGAATTCCAGCATCGAGGTGCCCGAGAAATCGGAGATCGGAAACACCGAGCGGAACACCGCCTGCAGACCCTCGTCGAGACGGCCACCCTGGGGTTCATCGACCATCAGGAACTGGTCATAGGACGCCTTCTGAACCTCGATGAGGTTCGGCATCTCGGCGACTTCCTTGATGTGTCCGAAGAACTTGCGAACGCGTTTGCGACCGGTGAATGTCTGCTGCGCCATCGTGGCCTCTCATTTTCGTCGCCCGCTCTGGGCGAACCGTCCGAGACGCGGCTGCCACCGCTCCCCGGGTTGAATTTTTCGAACCCGCTTTGGGGGCCGGAGACTCAGCTTCAGGCCGGAATGTCCTGAATCTGTTCTTCAGACCTTCAAAACGCAAAACGACGCGCGGGGCGCTGGTGCGCGCCCGCCCGTCACAACGATCGTTTCACGGACTGCAAAAGCCCGAAATAGCTTGCTCTCCCAACGGCTTACAGGGAATCCGCTATCCCTGCCCACCGCGCTTTCGTGCTGCCGAACCGATATGGGGCGACAATAGTGGAGATTCGAGGGGCGAACCCTCAAATCCCCACACTTTTTCGTGTTCGGCCTGCGTCGGGACGTTCCGTCGCACGCCTTTTGCATCAGCTCGCCCCTTTTTGAGGGGCAAGCAGGATCTCGGACCAAGCTTACGCTCGCCCGAGACCTCGCCAGTAAGCGGTGCTTACTTGAGCTCGACCTTCGCGCCAGCCTTCTCGAGCTGGACCTTGATCTTGTCGGCTTCGTCCTTGTTCACGCCTTCCTTGACAGGCTTCGGCGCGCCCTCGACGAGGTCCTTTGCTTCCTTCAGGCCCAGGCCGGTGATGGCGCGGACTTCCTTGATGACCTCGATCTTCTTGTCGCCGGCGCTGGCGAGAACGACCGTGAACTCGGTCTTCTCTTCCGCCGGAGCGGCGGCAGCGCCACCACCAGCCGGGCCGGCCACGGCGACAGCCGCGGCAGCCGAAACGCCCCACTTTTCTTCGAGGAGCTTCGCCAGTTCAGCGGCTTCGAGCACGGTGAGGCTCGAGAGGTCGTCAACGATCTTCTGCAAGTCAGCCATTGTTCAGTTTCCTTACGTGTAAGTCTGGTTCGGGTTTGAGTTTTGCGAAGGGCGTCAGGCCGCTTCGCCCTTTGAGGCATGAGCCTGGATGACGCGCGCGAGCTTGCCCGCGGGCGCATTGGCGAGCTGAGCGATCTTGGTCGCCGGGGCCACAAGCAGGCCGACGATCTTGGCGCGCAGTTCATCAAGCGACGGCAGCGAGGCAAGCGCCTTCACGCCGTCGACATTCAGGACGGTCTTCCCCATCGAGCCGCCGACGATGACGAACTTTTCGTTCGCCTTGGCGAATTCGATGGCGACCTTTGGCGCCGCTACCGGATCGTTCGAAGTGGCGATCACGGTCGGTCCCTTCAGCATGGGGCCGATGGCAACGACGTCAGTGCCTTCAAGAGCAATTTTGGCGAGACGGTTCTTCGAGACCTTCACCGCAGCGCCCGCCTGCTTCATCTGCTGGCGCAGCTTCTGCATCTGGGCGACGGTGAGGCCGGAATATTGAGCAACGACCGCGACGCTCGTGGTCTTGAAGACCGCGTTGAGCTGTTCGACCGCTTCCTTTTTTGCCGCTCGTTCCACAGCAAGCTCTTTCCGGTTGGCGGTCATCGCGAAAGCGGGACCGCCGGGTTGCACCCATCGCCCCACCCAAAACCTGAACCTCCGGGTCAAAACCCATCGGACACGCGCCGGGCGAGACGACGATTCAAAGCCTGCCCTCCGGGAGCTCTTGAGAGCCCACGGCGTGTCGAGGTCCGAACCAGACCCGTTCGCAACCACCCTTAAGGTGGAAGGCGAAGTGAAATCCGGTCTTCACCCGTCTATGCAGGCCATGCGATTAAGCCGTTGAGAAGTCGAAACTTCCCGCGAGCGCCTGCAGTCTTGGACAGGACAAGGTCAGCCGGCGAACCGCCCGACCCCTGCCCGCACTCCACCAACCGACGGGTTTTTCTTCCTTTTCGGGCAAATCCTCACGGACGTCCTGAAAAGGAATTTCTCCTGTCTTCGGTTTTCGGAATGCGTGCACGAACGCGCCAGCCGAGGCCGGCACGTCCGGAAGCGGTTCTTTAACCGCTCCGGGCCTGCTTGCCAAGAGCAAAATTCACACCAGTTCCAATCCGTTGCCCTGGGCGCTTGATCCGGGCCGATAAGGACCGACTCAGGCCGATTTGACCTCATGAGGCAGCGGCCTGCCCTCGAAGAACGCGGTCAGATTGGCCAAGACGCAGCCTTGCATGGCGACGTGCGAGTCGAGGGTGTGGCCGCCGATATGGGGGGCGAACACGACGTTGGGGAGCGCGGTCAGGGCGTCGGGCGCGTGCGGTTCCTTCTCGAAGACGTCGAGGCCGGCACCCGCGATGGTCTTGTCGGTGAGCGCTGAGACCATGGCCTTCTCGTCGATCACCGAGCCACGGGAGATGTTGACGACATAGCCCTCCGCCCCGAGCCGCTTCAGGATGTCGGCGTTGACGGCATGCTGGGTCTCGGCCCCTGCCCGCACTGCGATCATCAGCACGCTGCACCAGTCGGCGAGCGCCTCGAGCGTCGGAAAATATTGATAGGGCAGATCGTATCTGGTCCGGCTGAAATAGCCGACCTCGCTCTCGAAGGCGGCGCAGCGCGCCGCGATCTTGCGGCCGATCTCGCCCATGCCGTAGACGCCGATACGGCGGCCGGGCATGCCCGCCTGCGGGCGCATCATCGGCGATTGCTTCGACGCCGCCCAGTCACCGCTGCGGACATATTGGTCGGCGACCAGGATCCGCCGGGTCGTCGCCAGCATCAGGGTCATCGCGATGTCGGCGACCGAGGCCGCGTTGGCGCCCGGGCTGTGGCCGACCGCGATGTTGCGGCTGGCTGCCGCTTTCAGGTCGACGCCGTCATAGCCGGTGCCGTAGCAAACGATCGCGCCGAGCTTCGGAAACAGGTCCATCGCCTCCGCGCCGAGCGGCGAGCCGCCTGCGGTCAGCAGTGCGCGGATGCCACTGAGCTCCTCCGCCGAAAGCACCTCGCTAGCGGGCTTGCCACCGGTGTCGAGCAATTCGAACCGCTCGGCGAAACGCGCCATCATCGTCTTGGGAAAGCGCGAATAGATCAGGACCTTGTCAGCCATTGTTCTTGTTTCCGGTGAGCCCTGCCACAAACGACGAGGGGCGGAATCGGTTGCCCAATTCCGCCCTCGCCTCATGCAATTTTCAGACTTAGCCGAGAATGGTGCCCGGCTCGACCTTCACGCCGGGGCCCATGGTCGAGGACACCGCAACGCGCTGGATGTAGGTGCCCTTGGAACCGGCCGGCTTCGCCTTCGAGACAGCATCGGCGAGAGCCTTGATGTTCTCGACCAGCTTCTCCTCGGAGAACGAGGCCTTGCCGACGCCAGCCTGCAGGATGCCGGCCTTCTCGACGCGGAACTCGACCGAGCCGCCCTTGGCACCCTTCACCGCACCGGTGACGTCCATGGTCACGGTGCCGATCTTCGGGTTCGGCATCAGGCCGCGCGGGCCGAGCACCTTACCGAGACGGCCGACCAGCGGCATCATGTCGGGGGTGGCGATGCAGCGGTCGAAATCGATCGAGCCGTTCTGCACCTTCTCGACCAGGTCCTCGGCGCCGACGACGTCGGCACCCGCAGCCTTGGCCTCATCGGCCTTGGCACCGCGGGCGAACACGCCGACGCGGAGCGTACGGCCAGTGCCGTTCGGCAGGGTCACGACGCCGCGGACCATCTGGTCGGCGTGACGCGGATCGACGCCGAGATTGATCGCGACCTCGATGGTCTCGTCGAACTTCGCTTTCGCGCGTTCCTTGACCATCTTGATGGCGTCCGCGAGCGGATAAAGCTTTTCGCGGTCAACACCTTCGCGGGCTTTGTTCAAACGCTTTCCGATTGCCATGACCGCTTACCCCGCCACTTCCAGGCCCATCGAACGGGCAGAGCCCTCGACCATCTTCATGGCCGATTCGATGGAATCGCAATTGAGATCCTTCATCTTCTTCTCGGCGATCTCGCGCACCTGCGCCTTGGTCACCTTGCCGGCCTTGTCGCGGCCCGGCGCCTTCGAGCCGGACTGGATCTTGGCGGCCTGCTTGAGGAAGAACGACATCGGGGGCGTCTTCATCTCGAACGTGAACGAACGATCGGCGTAGATCGTGATCACGACGGGAATCGGGGTGTTCTTCTCTTCCTTCTGGGTCTGCGCGTTGAACGCCTTGCAGAACTCCATGATGTTGAGACCGCGCTGACCGAGCGCGGGACCGATCGGGGGCGAAGGATTCGCCGCACCGGCCGGGACCTGAAGCTTCAGGTATCCGGTCACTTTCTTTGCCATGTATCACTCCTGTTGTGCCGGCAGGCTGCCAGCGGTTTCAGGTTCGTGGTCTGGGTCGGATGCGGCTGGCAACCGCCCTCTCCCTCCCACGGCCTCTTGCTAACGCGAGACCGAAGTCTCACGCCTCGTCCGGTCAGACCTTCTCGACCTGACCGAATTCCAATTCGACCGGCGTGGCACGGCCGAAGATCGACACCGCGACCTTCACGCGCGAGCGCGCCTCGTCGATTTCCTCGACGACACCCGAGAACGAGGCGAACGGGCCATCGGCCACGCGCACGTTCTCGCCGATCTCGAACGACACCGACGCCTTCGGCCGTTCCACGCCTTCCTGCACCTGGTGCAGGATGCGCATGGCCTCGGATTCCGAGATCGGCATCGGCTTGTTTTCAGCGCCGAGGAAGCCCGTGACCTTCGGCGTGTTCTTGATGAGGTGAAATGCTTCGTCGGTCAGCTTCATCTTCACCAGCACATAGCCGGGGAAGAACTTGCGCTCGGCGTCGATCTTGCGGCCGCGGCGCACTTCCGTGACCTTCTCGGTCGGAACCAGCACCAGCTCGAACAGTTCCTCGAGCCCGCGCTGCTTGGCCTGCTCGCGGATCGATTCGGCGACCTTCTTCTCGAAGTTCGAGTAGGCGTGGACGATGTACCAGCGCTTGTCGGACAGTTGAGCGGTTGCGGTTGCCATCAGTGAATGCCCAGAAGGTAAGTGATGAGGACACGGATGATCTGGTCGGCGGCGAAGAAGAAGATCGAGGCCACGGCGACCATGACGAACACCATGATGGTGGTGATCGTGGTCTCGCGGCGGGTCGGCCAAGTGACCTTGGCGGTCTCCGAGCGCACTTCCTGCAAGAACTTGAACGGGCTGACTGCCATCGTTTTGATGTCCAACGTCCGTCGACAGACGCGAATGAATTTCAGGGATCCGAACAGCCGCCGTTGGCCCAGCCCTCTGTCTCGAAGGATGAGCCGGAAACCGGGCTCGATTGTTCGGGGATTTCAAAGCCGCGCCGGAGATCCGCGTCTAACGGGCCGGCTGCGAGTGCGGGGTATCTACTGCGGATAGGACCAAAGGTCAAGATATAGAGGGCCCGACTGGACCAGCCGACCTTCCCGGGCGCTCGAGCAGAGCCCAGCCGGATCAAAGGCTTATCCACCCACCCTTCAGGGCGCAATCGCAGCGCCCGACCGGTTCCTTCCGGACGCTCCCCCGGAGCGCCCGCCTCGGCGCCGTTGCGCGGTCAGTCGGCCCGCTCGACCATGGAAATGCCCGGCAGCGGCACCACGAACTTTCCGCCTTCGGCGAAATAGCGGGCGTGCTTGGCCCGGATCGGGTCGACATAACGCCAGGCGAAGACGACGACGAACGCCGGCTTGCGCTCGTAAAGGGCGGCAGGCGGCAGGATCGGGATGTCGTAACCCGGGCCGGCCATCACGTTCCCCTTCTTGGGATCGTCGTCGACCAGGAAGTCGATCTTGTTCTCCAGGCCGAACTGCGGCAGCAGCGTCGTGGTGCCGACCGAGACGCCGTAGCCGGCAACGAGCTGCCCGCGCGCATGGGCGGCATCAGCCATCGCGACCAGCTCGTCGCGGATCGCGGCGATCCGCTTCACATAGGGCGCATAATAGGCCGGCTGATCGACGCCGAGCCGTTCTTCCTCGGCGACGAAGCGCGCGACCTCAGCCGACGGCTTCTTGGCGCCACCGGCACGCTGCACGGTCACGCGGATCGAGCCACCCTTGGTCCAGATGTGCTGGACGTCGATCAGCTCCATGCCGAGCCGGGCAAAGAAGCGGATCAGCGGCTTGATGTTAAAATACGACAGATGCTCGTGATAGACGGTGTCGAGCAGGTTCTTCTCGGTGACGTCGACGCCGTATTGCGTTTCGAAGACGAACAATCCGTCCGGCGCGAGCACGTCGCGAACCCCGATCACCAGCGGATCGAGATTGTCGACATTGGCGATCATGTTGTTGGCGATCACGACGCTCGCCGCACCGTGGCTCTGCAGGATGCGGTGACCAATGGCATCGGTGAAGAAGTCGCCGATGGTCTCGATCCCCGCTTCCGTCGCGCGCTTCGCGATGTCCACAGCGGGATCGACACCCAACACCCGCATGCCGCGCTCTTTGAAGAAGCCGAGCAGCGATCCATCGTTGCTGCCGAGTTCGACGACCAGCGAGCCGGGCGCGACACCGAAGCGGCTGACGACGTCGTTGGCGTAGCCGGCGAAGTGCTCGCGCAGACCGAGCGAGAGCGAAGTGGTGTAGACGTAGTTGCGGTACTGGATCTCGGGATTACCAACATGGAGAATCTGGAGATGACCGCAATCCCTGCACAGATGCAGCGCCATCGGAACCGCAGCGCGGAACACGGGATCGTCGACGCTGGCGTCCGGGACCTGGAAGTTCGGCGTGCCGATCGGCATGCCTGCCATCGGGACGACAAGCTCCTGCTTGTCCGAATGACAGAGGCGGCAGGTGTGGCGGACGTAGAACAGATTTTTCATCGTGGAACCGAAAAATGAGATACGCGATCGGGTGAGGCAATCCCACCCCGTGAAGACCAGACCGCCAGCAACGGACTCAAGCGGGTCATGGGTGGCTCGAGACTTCCTTGCCCAGCCCGTCGTAGCTGGGGGCTTCCTCCGCCGCCTTGGCGGCCTTGTCCGCTGAATACGATCCGCGCTCCGGACTTGCCAGCCAGATCGCGCCGCCGACGAGCCCGATGATCACGCTGATGGCGCCCAGCAGCAGCGAAACCGACAGCGCCTCCTCGGAAGGGACACCCGCCAGACCGAGGCAGGCGACCATCGCCCCCTCGCGAACACCCCACCCGCTGATCGAGATCGGGACCGCCGTCAACAGTACCACGGGCGGAATCAGGATGCCGGCGTCCACCACCGAAAGCTGTGCTCCGACACCGCGCGCCAGGGCGAAGCAAGCCGCCGCGGTCACGAGATGGATGAGCAGCGCCGACCCGAACAGCAAAGCACGGCGCTCGGACTGCAGCAGGAGAAACCTGACCAGCGCTCCGAACCGGACGAAGCTTGCGATCGCCGGATGGGCGGTGAGGCGCTTGGGCAGACGGTCGAGCGTCAACAGAACCACGGTGCCAGCGACGCCGGCCAGCGTCAGCCCGCCGATGGCCAGGATCGCGGCCTGATCGGACACGCGCGACAACAGGAACGGCAATCCGGCCACCATCAGCGCGATCAGCCCGATCAATGCCGTGAAACGGTCGGCTGCAACGCCCTTGACCGCCTCCGGCCACTGCACGCCGCGCTGGCGCAGCAGCCACATCCGCACCGCATCACCGCCGACCGAGGACGGCAACACCTGATTGAACCAGAGGCTGATCATGAGGATCCGCCAGCCCGCGAGCCAGTCCAGCGACACGCCGAGCGCGCGCATGATCAGCTCCCACCGGCCGTTGAGCACGAAGGTCTGGAAGAAGATCAGCGCCAGCGCCAGGACGAACAGCAAAGGATCGACCGAGACGAGATGGCTGCGCAACCGCTGCAGATCGAGGCCGCGCGCGATGTAGACCAGGACGGCAATCGACAGCAGCAGCTTTACCGAAAACAGGGCCGCCTGTTTGAACCGCGACTGCATCGGATGCCCGCCTCAGGATGCCGGATATTCCGCGCGACCGATCACGAGGTCGATCGCGGCCATCATCCAGAACTGGTGCGTGGTCTCGACAATGTTGTAGCTGCGGCTATCGACGAAGAAATTGACGTCGCCGAGATTGCGCAGCGGATTGTCCGCATTCATGCCCGACAGCGTGATCACGTCGAGCTTCATCGTCCGCGCCTGCGCAACCGCGTTGAGAATGTTCTTCGAGCGCCCCGAGGAGCTGATCGCGACGAGGCAGTCGCCGGCACGCGCGCTCAGCCGCACGGCGTGCGCGATCCAGTCCTCGAATCCGTAATCGTTGGCAAGGCACGACATCATGCTCGCGTCGCTGAAGCAGAGCGCAGGCACCGATGCGTTCTTCGCCAGATCGATCGCCAGATGCGAAGCGATGCCGGCCGAGCCGCCATTACCGATGAAGATGACGCGGCCGCCCTGCTCGCGCGCGCGCAACCATGTGGCGCGGGTGGCGGAGATTGCGGCGAAAGCGCCGTCGTCGATCGCCGTCGCGCGATGGAGGCGCCCCACGTAATCGTCAAGGAAAGCCTTGTGATCGGGATCGACGGACACGGCGGGCATGGGCTGGCGGCTCGATTGCAACATGACCGGGTGATACCGGCTATTACCAAGGATTGCAAAGGTATAATACTTGCAAAGTCGGCGAGCGGCTGGTAGTCGGCTTTCGGGTTTCACTCAACATTGGCGGGCCTGTTTCGCTGGGCATTCGCGTCACGGATGTTCCTCATGAAATGCATCGTTACTGGCGGCGCCGGCTTCATTGGAAGTCACCTCGTCGATCGTCTCCTCGACGACGGCCACGAGGTCATCGCGCTCGATAATTTCGTGATCGGTCGCCCCGAAAATCTGGCCGCACGCGCCGGTTCGAGCCAGTTGAAAGTCGTGCGGGCCGACGTCACCGATCTCGAGTCGATCAAGCCGTATTTCCACGGAATCGACTGGGTCTTCCATCTGGCGGCGCTGGCCGACATCGTTCCCTCGATCGAGTCCCCGATCCCGTATCATCGCGCCAATGTCGACGGCACGGTCAACGTCCTCGAAGCGGCGCGGCACGCCGGCGTCAAGCGCTTCGTCTACGCCGCCTCGTCGTCCTGTTACGGCATTCCCGACGTCTATCCGACGCCGGAGAGCGCCGAGATTCGGCCGATGTATCCCTACGCGCTTACCAAGAATCTCGGCGAGCAGTGCGTCATGCACTGGTGCCAGGTCTACAAGCTGCCTGCGGTCGCGCTGCGCCTGTTCAACGTGTACGGGCCGCGCCATCGCACCACCGGCACCTACGGCGCCGTGTTCGGCGTCTTCATGGCGCAGAAGCTTGCCGGAAAGCCCTTCACGGTGGTCGGCGACGGCGAGCAGACGCGCGATTTCACCTTCGTCAGCGACGTCGCGGACGCCTTCGTCACCGCCGCGCGCTCCGATATCTCGCACGAAATATTCAACGTCGGCTCGGACAACACCTACAGCGTCAACCGGCTGGTCGAGCTTCTCGGCGGCGACAAGGTTCATATTCCCAAGCGTCCGGGCGAGCCCGATTGCACCTACGCCGACATCACCAAAATCAAACGGGTCCTGAACTGGACGCCGAAGGTGAAATTCGAGGACGGCGTCGCGACGATGCTGAAGTCGATGGATCAGTACAAGGACGCGCCCTTGTGGACGGTCGACAAGATCGCCGACGCCACCAAGGACTGGTTCAAATATCTCGGTGACGACGACGGCTCACCGCAGAAGGCAAGCTCTTGAACAGGCTCGCCAGATATCGTTGCTGCGAGTCGATCATTTCAGGCCGGCCATCTGAGACCTGCCGGCGCTTTGGGTAATCCACATGGGTAATGCTGCGACAGACAAGCCGACCGGCCATCCGGCACCGCACGACAAGATCAGGACGATCGAGGAACTGGGCGAGATTGCGCGCGCCGCGCAGGCCAAGGGCCTAACCGTCGCGCTCTGCCACGGCGTGTTCGATCTGGTGCATCTCGGCCACGTCCGGCACATCCTGGCGGCGCGCAACGAGGCCGACGTGGTCATCGTGACCATCACCGCCGACCGTTTCGTCAACAAGGGCCCGGGACGGCCGATCTTTCCGGAGAACATGCGCGCCGAGATGCTGGCCGCGCTCGGCACGGTCGACTGGGTCGGCATCAACCGGACCTCCAGCGCCGAGCCGGTCCTCGATACCGTGCGCCCCGACACCTACGTGAAGGGCTCGGACTACGAGAATCCCGAGGATGACGTCACCGGCAAGATCGCCACCGAGCGCGAGGCCGTCGAACGTCATGGCGGACGGATCGTCTTCACGCGCGACGTCACCTTCAGCTCGTCGTCGCTGCTGAACCGCTATTTCGACATCTACGATCCCCCCCTGCGCGACTACCTCCAGAAGGTACGCGAAGGTGGCGGCGCCGAACGCCTGCTGAAGCTGATCGACAAGATCCAGGACATGCACGTCGTGCTGGTCGGCGATACCATCATCGACGAATACCAGTACGTCACGGCGCTCGGGAAGGCTTCGAAGGAGAACATCGTCGCCACTCTGCTCAAGAATGGGGAGCAATTTGCCGGCGGCGTCATTGCCGCGGCCAATCACGTGGCGAGCTTCTGCAAGTCGGTGGAGATCGTCACGACGCTGGGCGGCAACGACTACCCCGAGGAGTTCATTCGCGCGCATGTCCGCCCGAATGTCACGCTGACGCCGATCCGCATTCAGGGCCGACCGACGACCCGCAAATTGCGGTACGTCGAGATGGGCTATCTGCACAAGCTCTTCGAAGTCTACACCATGGACGACACGCCGCTCGACGAGGCCGAGCGCAAGGAGATCGACCGAATCACCGCCGAGCGCGTTCGTGGCGGAGACGTGGTGATCGTCACCGATTTCGGTCACGGCATGATCGCGTCCAGCACCATCGACACGCTCATCGCGAACTCCAAGTTCCTGGCGGTCAACGCCCAGAGCAACAGCGGAAACCACGGCTACAATCTGATCACGAAATATCCGCGAGCCGACTACGTCTGCATCGACGCGCCGGAAGCGCGGCTGGCCGCGACCGACAAGTTCAGCGACATCGCGTCGGTGATCGAGAATCGCCTGCACGGCAAGATCGATTGCGACAACATGATCATCACGCACGGCTCCTTCGGCTGCTACCCCTTCTCGTCGAAGACCGGCGTCGCGCGCGTGCCCGCTTTCACCAAGACCGTCGTCGACACGGTCGGCGCCGGCGATGCCTTCCTGACGATCACGGCGCCGCTGGTGGCGGCCGGCGGCAATATCGAGGACGTCGCCTTCATCGGCAACGCGGCAGGCGCGATCAAGGTCGGCATCGTCGGTCACCGCAACTCGGTCGAAAAGGCGCCGCTGGTCAAATTCGTCACCGCGTTGTTGAAGTAACGCGAACCGGAAATCTGGAGAACGACAGTGATTGATCAGAAATGGAACGTGATGGTCACCGGCGGCGCCGGCTATGTCGGCAGCGTGCTGGTTCCCCAGTTGCTGGCAGCGGGCCACAAGGTCACGGTGCTCGACCTGTTCATGTATGGCGAATCCGTCTTCGACGCGGTTCGCAACAATCCGAACCTTCGCCTGATCAAGGGCGACATCCGCGATGAGGCCGCGATCAACGAGGCCCTGCGCGGCAACAATGCGGTGATCCACCTCGCCTGCATCTCCAACGATCCCTCGTTCGAGCTCGATCCGGGGCTCGGCAAGTCCATCAACTACGACTGCTTCCGTCCGATGGTGCGCGCCGCGAAGAAGGCCGGCATCAAGCGCTTCATCTACGCCTCCTCCTCGAGCGTCTACGGCATCAAGGACGAGGCCGAGGTGACCGAGGAACTGTCCTGCGAGCCGCTCACGGACTACTCCAAGTTCAAGGCGATGTGCGAGACCGACCTCGCCGAAGAGGCCGCGGCCGGCTTCGTCACCTGCACGGTTCGTCCCGCCACCGTCTGCGGCTATGCACCGCGGCAGCGGCTCGACGTCGTGGTCAACATCCTGACCAACCTCGCGGTCAACACCGGCCGCATCCGCGTGTTCGGCGGAACGCAGAAGCGGCCCAATCTGCACATCGAGGACATGTCGGCGGCCTATCTGTTCCTGCTGCAGCAGGATGACGCGAAGATCGACGGCAAGACCTACAATATCGGCTACGAGAACCACTCGCTGATGAAGATCGCCGACATCGTCAAATCGGTGGTCGGAAACAACGTCGAGGTCGCCGTCGAGCCGACCGACGATCTGCGCTCCTACCACGTCTCCTCGGAGAAGATCCGCCGCGAACTCGGATTTGCACCGACGCACACGATCGAGCAGGCCGTGTCCGGCCTCGTGGACGCCTTCAGGTCCGGCCGCCTGCCGAACTCGCTCAACGATCCCCGGTATTTCAACATCAAGATGATGCAGAACATCAGCCTGAAGTGAGCGGCGTGCGGATCGGCATCGATTTCGACAACACGATCATCTGCTACGACAAGGTCTTTGCCGCCGCGGCGCGTCAGCGCGACCTGGTGCCGGAGGGCTGGGAGGGGCTGAAGAACGATGTGCGGGATCTCTTGCGATCCCGCACGGGTGGCGAGCTCGCCTGGCAAGGCCTGCAAGGCTTCGTCTACGGCAAGGGCATTGGCGGCGCCGAAATTTATCCGGGCGTGCGCGAATTCCTCGCGGCGTGCAGACAGGCCGGCGCCAGGGTGTACATCGTCAGCCACAAGACCCGATTTGGTCATCAGGACCCCGACCATACCGACCTGCGCGAGGCCGCACGCGGCTGGCTGCGTGGCGCCGGCCTCATCGACGCTGCGGAGGCGGCAGTGGCCAGCGGCGATGTTTATTTCGAGGACACGATGGCGGCCAAGGTCGACAGGCTCGCGAGCCTGGAGCTGGACATCTTCATCGACGATCTCGTCGAGGTCTTCGAGCAGCCGCATTTCCCGAAGGACACGCGATCGATCCTGTTCACGCGTTCGCAGTCCCCGCACCCCGAACATTGCACGCCGATCGCGACATGGGCCGGCATCCGCGACGAGGTGTTTGCGGCATGAGCGAGCCCGACATCAGCGCAGCGGATGCGATCTCGATCGGCAGCCGCCTTGCCGGAGCAACGGTCGCGGCCGCCCACCCGGCGCGGTCCGGCGGCAACAACAGGGTGTTTCGGCTGGAGATGGCGGAGGGTCCACCCCTCGCCCTCAAGCATTATCCGTCCGACGGGCGCGACCGGCTGGGACAGGAATATGACGCGCTGACGTTTCTGTCACGCCATGGGATTACATCGACGCCGCGGCCGATTGCAAAGGACGCGGATGCGTTCTGCGCGCTGTATCAATGGTTCGACGGTGACGCGGCGGTGCTGCGTCCCCGGGACGACGATGCCGACCAGCTGGCCGATTTCCTGATCGAATTGCAGAAGTTGCGCGACGCCGAAGGTGCGCAGACCTTGCGCAATGCGTCAGCCAGCATCTTTTCACCCGAGGAAGCCATCGCCCAGTACGAGCAGCGCCTCGACGGGTTGACGCGCGAGTCGCAGGATCACCCCGAGCTGCGTACGTTCATCGACGGCAGCCTGGTTCCCAGCACGGCCGTCGCCATCCAAAGGCTCCGCCAACGTTATGCGGAACTGGGGCGGGATCCCGCAGCGGATCTTCTGCCCGCGCATCGCGCATTGAGCCCGTCCGATTTCGGACTGCACAACGCGCTGCGCGGCGAAGACGGCAGGCTGCGCTTCATCGACTTCGAATATTTCGGCTGGGACGATCCGGTCAAACTGCTGTCCGATACCGCGATCCACCCCGGCAGCGATCTGCCCGCAACAAGCGCGAATCGCCTCATCGAACGCCTCACGCAAGCCTTTGCGGCTAGGGATGACGCGTTTGCGATCCGCCGTGACGTACTGTATCCTGTGTTCGGGGCGATCTGGTGCCTGATTGTCCTGAATGCCTATTTGCCCGAAAGCCGCTCCCGGCGCGCCTTGGCTGCGCAAGGTGGCGATCTGACGGTCCGCCTTGCCGGTCAGCTCGACAAAGCACGCCGGCTTCATCAAACGATTTGCCAACGTGATCCAGATCTCACCCCACGCTGAAGCCGCCCTCACCTGCACGCTGGACGAGCGCAGTCTCTATTTGCGCCGCCTGGTCCTTGGTTCTGTTCGCTCCGCAGGACGCGGCCATGTCGGTCCGGCCCTGTCGCTGATCGAAATGGTCCGCGTGCTCTACGACGACATCCTGCGGATCGATCCGAACAACCCGCGCGATCCGGAACGCGACCGCGCGATCCTCAGCAAGGGGCACGGGTGCCTGGCGCTCTACGCGCTGCTCGCCGATCGCGGCTTCTTCCCGCTGTCGGAGCTCGACGGCTTTTGCGGCTCCGACAGTATCTTGGGCGGACATCCCGAATACGGCATGGTGCCGGGTGTCGAGGCGTCGACCGGCGCGCTCGGACACGGCCTGTCGATCGGCGTCGGCCTTGCGCTCGCCGCCCGCATGCGCGAGCGCAATTACCGGACCTTCGTGCTGCTCGGCGACGGCGAGATCAACGAAGGATCGGTGTGGGAGGCCGCCATGGGCGCGGCCAAGCACGGGCTCGACAACCTCGTCGCGATGATCGACTACAACAAGCTTCAGAGCTACGGCCCCACCGACTACGTGCTGCCGCTGGAGCCGCTCGCGGACAAATGGCGCAGCTTCGGCTTTGCCGTGCAGGAGCTCAACGGCCACGACGTCGGCGCCCTGCGCACCGTCCTGAAGCAGGTCCCGGCCGTACCGGGCAAGCCCACCGCGATCATCTGCCATACCGTCAAGGGCAAGGGTCTGCCGCCCGCAGAATCCAACGCCGATTGGCATCACAAGAACAAGCTGTCCGACAGTGAGCTCGACGCCATCCGCGTCGCCGTCGGCGATTTTTGATCGGCTCCCCATGCGCAACACCGCGATGAACATGGTCCACAAGCTCGCCGCGCGCGACGAGCGTGTGCTTTACATCGGCTCCGATCCCGGCGCCGGCACGCTGCGTGCGATGAGCAAGGAGTTTCCCAAGCGCCATCTGATCGAGGGCATTTCGGAAGCGCACATCATCGGCATGTCGGCCGGCCTCGCGATGGAAGGCTTCGTGCCTTACGTCAATACCATCGCGACCTTCCTCACCCGCCGCTGCTACGAGCAGGTGGCCGTCGATCTCTGTTTGCACAATCTGCCGGTGCGGCTGATCGCCAATGGTGGCGGGCTCGTCTACGCGCCGCTCGGCCCCACCCACCAGGCGATCGAGGACATCGCCATCATGAGGGCGCTGCCGAACATGACGGTGGTCTGCCCATGCGACGCCGACGAGGCCGCGCGCATGATGGACAAGACGCTCGACTGGACCGGACCGATCTACATCCGGCTCGGCAAGGGCGGTGATGCCATCGTCTCGAAGGCCGAGCACGGCTTCGAGATCGGCAAGGCCATCCTGATGCGCCCGCCGGGCGACGTCCTCATGGTGACCACCGGCATCATGCTCCAGCGCGCCATCGCCGCAGCCGACCTGCTGGCCGCGCAAGGCATTCGCGCCGGCATCCTGCACATGCATACGGTGAAGCCGCTCGACACCGAAGCGCTGCTGCAAGCGATCCGCGGCATCAAGCTCGTGGCAACGCTGGAGGAGCACGTGCCCTCCGGCGGCCTCGGCAGTGCGGTTGCGGAGACGCTGATCGACAAGCTCGGCTCCGGCCTGCCCGCGATGCTGCGGCTGTCGCTGCCGGACCGCTTCATGCACAATTACGGCTCGCAGGACTCGCTGCTGAAGAAGCACGGCCTCGCGCCCAACGCCATTGCGACCTCGATCGAGCACGCGCTCGCGGCGTCGCGCACCTCCGCTCCTCAACTCCATTCCACCTGACGGGTCACATGTACGACGTTCGATATTCCTATCTGCTCGAGCAATTCTCCGACCCCGCCCCGATCCTGGCCGAGATCGGTCGGCTGGTCGCGACCGGTGACTTCACCCTTGGCAAGCCCGTCGCCGAATTCGAGAAGCGCTTTGCCGAACTGATCGGCGTGCGTCACGCCATCGGCGTCGGATCAGGCACCGACGCACTCAAGCTGCCGCTCAAGGCGCTCGGCGTCGGCCATGGCGACGAGGTCATCACCGCCGCCAACACCTTCATCGCCACCGTCGGCGCGATCGCGGAAACCGGCGCCACCCCGGTGCTGGTCGACTGCGACGATTCCTTCTGCATGAACGTCGACCAGGTCGAAGCCGCCATCACCAAGAAGACCAAGGCGATCATGCCGGTTCAATTGACCGGCGAGGTCACCGACATGGGCAAGCTGATGGCGATCGCGCAGCGCCATAACCTTCCCGTCGTCGAGGACGCCTGCCAGGGCATCCTCTCGGAGTTTGCGGGAAAGCGCTCCGGCACCCACGGCATCGCCGCCGGCTTCTCCCTGCATCCGCTCAAGAACCTCAACGTCTGGGGCGATGCCGGCGTCGTCGTCACCAATGACGACGGCATGAACGAGAAGCTCCGCCTGATCCGCAACCACGGCATGAAGAACCGCGACGAGATCGCGATCCTCGGCTGCAATTCGCGGCTCGATTCCCTGCAGGCCGTCGTCGGCAACTGGCTGATCGGCCAGACCAGCGAGATCACGCGGCGCCGAATCGAGAACGCGGCCTATTACGACGCGGGCCTTGCCGGCCTGCCCGGCCTGCGCGTTCCGCCGCGCCGGCCCAACGTGAAGCACGTCTACCATCTCTACATGGTGTTCGCCGAACGCCGCGACGAGCTCTACCAATACTGCCTGGACAACGGCATCGAGGCCAAGATCCACTATCCGATCCCGCTGTATCAGCAGGAAGGCCTCAAGCATCTCGGCTACGCGCCCGGCACCTTCCCGGTCACCGATCGCCACGCCAAGGAAGTCATCAGCTTCCCCGTCGACCAGCATCTGACGCGCGCACAGCAGGACCGCGTCATCGAGACCGTCAGGAAGTTCTGCCATGGACGCTGACACCGGCCGCCGGCGCATCGGTTACGTCAATCTTCCCGCCCAGTTCGAGGAAGAGCGCACCGAGATCATGCAGGCGGTGGAAGGCGTATTCCAGCGCGGCGATTTCATCGGCGGGGCGGCGGTCGGAAAGCTCGAGGAGGAATTGTCCGCCTATCTCGGCTCGCCCCATGTCGTGACGCTGAATTCCGGCACCGACGCGCTGATCCTTTCCTTGCGGGCGCTCGACATCGGTCCCGGCGACGAGGTGATCACCCCGCCGAATTCGTTCGTGGCCTCGACCGCCGCGATCATCGCGGTCGGCGCCACGCCTGTCTTTGCGGACGTGCTGCCGGACCAGAACATCGATCCGGCCGCGGTCGAGGCGGCCGTCACGCCGCGCACCAAGGCGATCATGCCGGTACACCTGACCGGGCGCATGGCCGACATGACCCCGCTGATGGCGATCGCGGACAAGCACGCGCTCGCCGTGATCGAGGACAGCGCCCAGGCGGTCGGCTCGACCTATGACGGGCGGATGAGCGGCACCATCGGCACGTTCGGTTGCTTCTCCGCCCACCCCTTGAAGAATCTCAACGCCGCGGGCGATGCCGGCTTCCTCGTCACTGCCGACGCCGAGCTCGCCGCAAGAATCCGCCGGCTGCGCAATCACGGCCTCATCAACCGCAGTGACGTCCAGGAGTGGGGCATCGTATCACGGCTCGACACGCTGCAGGCCGAGGTGCTGCGCATTCGCCTGCGTCACCTGCCCTCCGTGATCGAGCGTCGGCGGCGCAACGCCGCGCAATACCGCGCCGAGCTCGCAGGGCTTCCTCTGTTCATTCCGCCCTGCCGCAACATCGAGTTCAACACCTTCCACACCTTCGTGGTGCAGACCGACCGCCGCAACGACTTCCAGAAATATCTGGCCGACAAGGGCATCGAGACCGCGATCCATTATCCGGTCCCGATCCATTTGCAGCCGGCGGCGGCGCATCTGGGTCAAGGCCGCGGCGCGTTCCCGGTGACCGAGCGGCAGGCAGACCAGATCCTCACGCTTCCCATCAACCAGTTCCTGTCGGCCGCCGATATCAGCTATATCTGCGCGACCGCCCGGGAGTATTTTGCATGACGGATACGGACTTCCTTCAGGCCGATGAGCAGGCGCTGGCGCAGCGCTTCATCGACAACGGCTTCGTCACCACGCCGGCCGACGATCGCGCAGGCCTCGACCGCATCCAGCGGCGCGCCGCTGAACTCGCGGCGGACTATCTCAAGCTGCCGCACAGCAACGATCCCTATGCGATGCTGGACAGCATCCACACCCGGGTGAGCGTGGACGATCTCAACGGCCTGCGGCTGCACGTCTTCAACGGCCTCAACGCCGAGCCGTGGTTCCGGCCGACTTATTTCCGCCTGGCGCGTTCGACGATCGAGACCATCGTCGGCAACGAGCTCTGCATGCAGCGCCGCGTCAATCTCAGCATCCAGATGCCCGGCGACGATTCCTCGCTGCTCGCCACCCATTCCGATGTCTGGTCGGGCGACTCGCCGTTCGAGGTCGTGGTGTGGGTGCCGCTGGTGGACGTCCACCACACCAAGGCGATGTATCTGCTGCCGCCGTCGCTGAACGGCGATATGCAGGACAGGATGGCAAGCCTGCGCAGCGCCGAGGAGCTGTACAAGACGATCAAGCCGCACGCGACCTTCATCGAGATCCCCTACGGTCACGTGATGCTGTTCAACCAGACCCTGATGCACGGCAATCGCGTCAACGAGGAGCCCGGCACGCGCTGGAGCATGAACTGCCGCTTCAAGAGCATCATGTCGCCCTACGCGGATAAGCGCTTCGGCGAGTTCTTCGAACCGATCCTGCTGCGCCCGGCGACGCGGGTCGGCATGCAATACAAGCTCCCAGGGGGCTTCCATGGCTGAGCGAGCCGGCCATCGCGGCTATATCGGCGCGCGGCCGCTGAACGGCAGCCGCACCCCGCAGCACGTCCAGAACATCGTGATCCGCGACTACGCGCGGCGCAAGAACCTGCAATTTCTGCTCAGCGCCGTCGAGCACATCATGCCCGGCAGCTACATGGTGCTCGAGGACATCCTGGACGAGTTGCCCCGCCTGAATGGCCTGATCCTCTACAGCATCTTCATGCTGCCGCCCGACGAGGCACGGCGACGGGAGATCTACGACCGCGTGCTGCGCGAGGGCTGCGACCTCCACGCCGCCGTCGAGGAGATCACGCTGTCGTCGCAGAAGGACATCCAGGCCGTCGAGGACATCCTGCTGGTCAATAAATACGCCACCATCCTGTGACGATGCCGCGGACCGGTTGGGCCCCATGAGCGAGATCAACCTGCTCCAACCGATGCACGCATCGACCAGGCGGAACTACGTTCAGCGCGTGGTCGAGCACGACAAGGCAGAATCCGCCACCGTCGCGCGGCAATGGGGGCAGGACTACTGGGACGGCGACCGGCGCTACGGCTATGGCGGCTATCGTTATGACGGACGCTGGCGCCCGCTCGCCCAGACCCTGATCGATCGCTACGGCATCAAGCCCGGCATGAGCGTGCTCGACGTCGGCTGCGGCAAGGGCTACCTGCTCTACGAGTTCAGCCAGCTTGTCCCCGACCTCAGGATCGCCGGCATCGACATCTCCGACTACGGCATCGCCAACGCCAAGGAGGAGGTGCGGCCGCTGCTGAAGGTCGGCAGCGCCGTCGAGCTCCCCTACCCCGATCACAGCTTCGACCTCGTGGTGTCGCTCGGCGTGCTGCACAACCTTCCGCTCGAGGACGTGTTCCGCGCGGTGTCGGAGATCGAGCGCGTCGGGCGCGGCACCTCGAAATATCTGATGGTGGAATCGTTCCGCAACGAGCGCGAGAAGGCGAACCTCCTCTACTGGCAGCTCACCTGCCTGAGCTTCCACGGCCCGGAAACCTGGGCGTGGATCTACGACAAATGCGGCTATCGGGGCGACCATGGGTTCATCTTCTTCGAATGAAGCCGGCCTGCGCCGGCCGACGTCGCTACGCGCGCAAAATCCGGAAGTGTATTATTCGGACGACGCCATCGTCACGGCGGATGACGCCACGATCGTCGAGCTGAAACGCATCGCCGCCGGCAACCCGCGTCTGCGCAGCCGGCTGTGCACGCACCCCGATCCCGCGTCCAGCCTGCACGAGATGCTGATCGTGCATCATCGCGAGGCCTATGTCCGGCCCCACAAGCATTTTGGCAAACCTGAATCGTTTCACGTGATCGAGGGCACTGCGCAGGTCGTGATCTTCGAGGATGACGGCCGCATTCGCGACGTCCTCGAGATGGCGCCCTACGGCCAGGGCAAGCGCTGCTATTACCGGATGCCCGAAAAGGTCTTCCACTCGATCCTGATCACCTCGGAATGGCTGGTGTTCCACGAAACCACCGCCGGCCCGTTCGATCCCTCACGCACGGCATTTCCCGACTGGGCCCCGGATGGCGGCGACGCTGCCGAGGTCCACGACTACGTCACGCGGATTGGTGCGCTCGCCGTGGAGCATCTGGCGAGACGGTAAATTTCGACCCCTATCGCTGCTCGACGATCCCGCCGTGAATGATCGAGGACGAAACCAGACGATGAAGCCGCCTGCAAAAGCACTGGTTACCCTGGTCAAGTTCGCGGTGTCGATCGGGATCCTGGTATTGCTCTTGCGCAGCCAGGACTTGTCGTCCCTGAAAGCCGATCTTCTCGCCGTCAACTTGAACATGCTGGCGCTTGCTGTGTTGCTGCTGTTCGCCCAGACCTTCATTCTCTGCCACCGCTGGATCCTGATCCTCCGCGCCATGAGCGTGCCCCTGAGATGGCTGGCCGGCTGGCGCATTCTGATCATCAGCACCTTTTTCAATCAGGTGCTACCCGCGGGCGGTGACGCGGTCCGGATCTGGATGCTGCGGCGGAATGGCGTGCAATGGTCGCAGACGATCGGCAGCATCGTGGCCGATCGCTTCCTGGCGCTGCTGGCGCTCGGTCTCATCGTCCTGGCGGGAATGCCGTTCCTGCTGCCTCGTGTCCACGACAACTCACTCCTTTTCGCGATCGTGACCGTTCTGGCGGCTGCATGCCTCGGCGCAATCGCCCTGGCGACGCTGGACCGGTGGCCGCCGCGCCTGATCGCGGCCGTGCCGGCCAGGATCGTGCAATTCGCGATGCTGGTCAGGGCTCCGTTGCTGGGGGCCGGAGGGCGGGCAATGTTGATCGTATCAGCCATTATCGTCCACCTGATCACCGTTGCGACCTGCTATGTCCTCGCGATCGGACTGGAGGCGCCCCTCACCGCACTTGACGCCTTCGTGCTGGTCCCGCTCGTCATCCTGTCTTCCGCGGTCCCCATCTCGATCGGAGGCTGGGGCGTGCGCGAAGGCGCGATGGTCGCTGCGCTTGGCCTCGCCGGGATCGCATCCGACAAGGCGCTCGCGATATCGGTCCTGCTGGGTCTTGGCGGCCTGATCGTCGGGCTGTTCGGCGGGCTGGTATGGCTGATCGCGCCCGAGCGCACCGGCTTCAGCCCTGAGGAGGCGCGGGCCATCGCCGAACGAACCGATGCAGCGCCGGTCTAGCATGGGCAACGCCGGACAAGACCATGCGATGACATCTGCCGAGGTGCGTTTTCGCACCATCGTCGAGACATGGTCGTGGCGCGCGCTCATTTTCGCGCCGGCCGCTCTTTCCATGTGGTGCCTGAACCGCGACGGCACTTATCGAACGCTGCTATTTGACGGTGGCTGGACAACGCGATTTTACGTCCTCGCCTGGATCGTCCTGACGCCGTATCTCGGCTGGTTCATCATGGCGACCGGCCGCCTGACGTTCTCGCTCATCAGGCACGAACCCACTCAGCGCGTCGACGAGTTCTTCGTCGGCGCGGCCACGCTCGTCTTGACGGGATTTGGGCTAGGCGCTCTTTCCATCCTGTACCCACAAATCGTTCTCGGATTGGCGATCGCGGTTCTGCTGTGGGACAGCCGCAGCTTTCGGAAGCCGCGGAAGCTCGCGGTGACTTTGCCGCTGATCGCAACATCGCTGCTGGGTCTTTGGCTTCTGGCGACGGTGTTCCTCGACCGCGCCATCATACCCGATGTCATTTCGACCGACGTTCAACAGCTCTACGCCCCGTATCTGGCGGAGGTCGCGAGAAATCACAGCATCTGGCTTGCGGCCGACAATCCCATCTTCTCCGACTTCGAGATCGGTCACGGAAACGGGCTGCACCTGTTGCTGGCGACGTTCCTGCCGCCCCACGTCGCCCAGATCATTTCGTTTCTCTATTTCGTCGGGATCGGCGCTGTCATTTTCGAACTCGCCCGCCTCGTTCTTCCATTCCAGGCTTTCGGACGCCGGTGCGAAGAGGCTGCGATCCCGATCGCACTCGGCCTGGCAATTCTCGGGCTTGCTTGGCCGAGGACGGTGCCGACCGTTACACCCGGCCTCCACATCATGGAGTTTGGAAAGTACCACCTTCAGACAGCGGCATTCTTCGTCTATTTCCTGCTGGTCGTCATCCGCTCTTCCCAAAGTCGAGACAGGCTCGCCGCCGGCATTTGCGCCTTTGCCGTCGCGGCTTCCTATCCGCTCTACGCCGCGTTCGTCTTTTTGATCTCGGCGTTGGGAGTGCTCACCAAGGCGCTTCAGCGCGACCTGTCCGGCGTCATGACCGGCGTGCTGCTCGGGGGCGGAGCGATCGCCGGGTGCATGTTGGCCTTCTCCGTCAATTATCTCTACCTCGGAATCCCGGCCACCAACCCGTATTCGCTGTTCCGGGGCGCCGCATCGGTCGAGCGTTTCTCACAATTCGGAAGCCTCGATATTCTCGACTATTTCGTGCTGGCGCAGTCGCTGGAGGTCAGCGACTTCCTCAGCAAGGCGGGGTTGTTCGCCTTCTTCAAGCAGGTCAGGTCCGTTCTCCTCGTTGCCATTGCTCTCGCGGCGGCAACTTGCACCGTGGCTTACATCGACTCGAAGCTGTTTCCGGATCGCTCCGGCGCCTCGAAGTCGCGAATGTCGTTCAATGCTGCGGGGCTCTTGATCATCATCGCCTACGTAGCCAGCGTCCGACTTCTGGATATGACGCTGAATATTCCGAGCCTGATCAGGCTATCCGTTCATGTCACCGCGCTATTCCCGCTGGCGACCGTGGCCATCACCTGTTGGGCGCTGGTTGTCGTGCGGCGGTTGGCCTCAACCTGGTCCCCCGGGCGCTACGCGCCTCATGTGGCCCTTCTGGCGCTCCTGATCACCTGCGCCTGGACAACCCTTTCCTATCCCTGGCAGAGCTTCAGGGACGACGGGACCGTCGCTTTTGTGACCGGGCGCCCCCTTCGCCAGTTGCCCCGTGTCAGCCTGGACTGGCAGCGCTGTGACGAACTGCAGCAATCGACGGGGTCTGAGCGCATTCTGCCTCTCAACGGCTATCGCGCGTTGGTGCCATGCTATTTCTCGCCGCTCCTCACGCGAGGCAAGGTCATTCATACCTATCAGAGCGATGTCGCGCGCGATTTCAAGAAGGTCGCGCTGGGGACTGCCGATACGGCGCAAGCCACGCTTCGCGCGTTGGGGGTGAATCTTTTCTACGTCCAGAGGGAGAATTGCGATTTTTGGCTGAATGGGTTCTCAGACCTCTTCCAGAAAGAAGAACTGGCGAGACGTTTTGCGGTTCGCGCCGAGACTCCGCATTACTGGCTATTGACGTGGCGGGCTGGTGATCAGCCATTGACTCCGGAAACGGCAGCGGCAATCTCGACGCTGAGGACGAGATCGAAGGATATTTATCGAATGGCTTACGGTGTCGAGCCCTTTGAGGTGGTGAGGCACCAGTTGCCACCAGACGGCAAGCCAAGAGACCTCGCGATTCTCGATCAGTTGTCCAAATGCCGCTGAGGGTTGCTGATTTGACGGCGGAAAGCGATCCTCCGCGGAGACATCTACATGCATTCCGGTAAACGCTGGTCTTGGGGAGGCTGGCGAACAAGCGCGCGCGCCGGCTTGATGACGGCTCCATTCCTCATCGCGGCCTTAGGCCTACTGATCAAGGTTCCTCCCGAGGTCCAGTTCTTCAGCGGCGGCCCCTTGGTCGCCTGGAACAGCTTGTGTCTCGCTGTCCTCGCTCCCTACGTGGCTATCGCGTTTGTCGGAATGGGGGCCCTGCTCGTCAACCGCCTCGACGAAGGCAACGACCTCGACGCCGCGGATTTGCTCGTGCTGCAGTTCTTCGGCGGCGCTGCTCTGTGCGTCTTGATTGGCGTTTGCCTCGGTGCGGCGGGATTGCTCTTCCCGTGGATCACCATCCCATTCTTGACGGGCATTATCGCCTGGCACCTTGCGCGTCCATCCCGTGGCCGTTGGATACCATCTACGGCTGCGAAGTGGCTGCTGGTTGGACTAATCGGTTTGTCGGCCGTCGTGCTTCTGCTGGTGAAGGGCGTCGTGCTCGACGCGACGCGCGGTGATATCCCGCAACTTTATCTTCCGCTCCTCGCTGACCTGCAGAACCGCCACACCCTCTGGCTCGACCCCGAACAGCCAAAGCTGTTCTGGTTCTTGCTCGGCCGCGGCCACGGGGCCGACATGTTGCTCGTGAGCTTCGGTGGTCCGACGGCTCATCAAATCCTCTCGGTCGTCTACTTGCTGTCCATCGCGGCTCTGGTCCATCGCATGGCGGTGCGGCTGACAACGGGCTGGATACTGCCGGGATGCGCGGCCCTGATCGCAATGTGGTCGAGCTTCATCGGATTGGAGACGGGGCGCTTTCACTATGAGACCGGCGCCTTCCTCCTGTTCGTCTGTTGGGCAGGGCCGCTCTATGCCACCACCAAGGCCCGCGTGATCTTCCGCGCCTTGGTGCCAACCGTGATGTCCATCGCCATCATGGTCCCCCAGGCGGCGATCATCGCCACGGCCTTCTTGATGGCGGGAGCGGGCGCCGGCTGGTTCGCTCATGGCCCGCGCGGCATCGTGCGGCCACTCGGAGTGGCCGCAATCGGTCTTGGCACAGCGGCTCTCAGCCTTCTGGTCAACCAGATCTATCTCGGCATCGCCGAGGTCAATCCGATCGGCGTGTTCATGCCGCTCATCAACGTGGAGCGCTTTCGTCAAATCTCGAGCCTCGAGCTCATGGTCTACGTAAACAACGCGCAGGGCATCAAATATGCAGGATTCTCGATGCGCGACATCGTGGCTGCTTTCGGCCGCCTGCGGGAGGTGCTCTGGAGCCTATTCTTTGGCACGAACTTCTGGACATACCCGGCTTTCATTGTCGCGTGCGCAGCCTTGCTCAGAGTACGGCGCCCGCAAGGAAATGGCCCATTCGTCGTAGGTCTCGCTCTCTGCCTGCTCGCTGTCATCAGCCTGATCACACTCACCTCACATGGAAGTCTGGAGCGCATGCTGGCCTTCCGATCGGTCGCAACTCCGCTCATTGCCATTTCAATCATCGTGCCGCTCGCCGATCTCTTTCGGCGGCGTCAGTTGCAACTTCGCCTCGTCTCTCTGCCTTCTGCGATGGTGACGATCGCTTTGGCGGCCCTTGTCGCGACTGTGGTTGCGAGGTCGCAGGGCGAGATAACGCGCGTGCGCATGCAGGGCGCCTTGGCGTTTGTCACCGGTCGCATCGGCCTGGTTGGCACCTCCCCGTCCTTTGACGACCTCGATCCACGCCGCTGTCGGGAGGTTTCAAGTCACGTCCCTGCTGATTGGCACATCCTCCCCGTCAATTCCGCTTTGCGTTTTCTGCCGACCTGCGCCGAGTCCCCTCTCCTGCCATCTGGCCGGGTCGTGGATACCTTGCATCCGGTGTTTCTGCCCGATTATGGAGACGTCCTGCTTGGGCCCGCCCCAATCAGCATTGCCGCGCTACGCCGCCACAATGTGAATGCCTTTTACATAGAGAGCGACCGGCTGGATTTCTGGGCGCATGGGCAAAGCCCGCTTTTTGATTCAGACAGCATGCCGCGCAATCTGGACGTCCTCCACGTCGGAGCTGATTACATCTTGCTGACATGGAAGGGCCTGGGAGCGCCGATCAGCGACGAACAGGTTGCAGCGATCACCGCGCTACGGAACCGCAGCCGCGTGACCGGTCCAGGCAAAGACTATTGGGATGGTATCGCAACGCTTGCGGCGTGGCGGTCCCGGCAAGACTCTACCGAAAAGTGAGCGGCCGCGCGCTTCCGCCTCCACCGCGGCGCGGCAAAGAGTCTTCGCGCGAAGCCGGACCCCATCCTGAATGGTCACCGCAAAATCCTGCCGAATCGGCTCTGTTTTTCGCGAGTCCGACGATCGGATAAGATGCCGGCGGACAGCGTGGGGGATCTCAACTTATCAATTGAGGTGCACGCTGTGGCCCTATATAGCCGTACAATGGCTGCCAGCCGCGGGCCGTAATGGCTCGGAATGCCGATTCCAGACCTGCTCCTGCAAAGAGTTAAAGCCGTGACCGACCATTGCCGCCTTTGCCATTCGACCAACCTGCGTCCGGTCATCGACCTCGGACTGATGCCGATTGCGCATCGGCTTCGGCGCAGCCGAAACGAGCAGGATGAACGCTTTCCGTTCGAGGTGCTGGCCTGCGGCGATTGCGGCCTGCCCCAGATCGTCAAGCCGATCGATCCAGATATTCTGTACCGGCAGTTCAACTACAATTTCAGCAGCTGGAAGCCGGAGCCGCATCAGGCGGACGAGCTCGACACCATCGCGAAATTCTCCAAGCACCAGTCCGTGTTCGAGATCGGATGCAACGACGGGCTGTTCATGGACAAGCTGCGCGAGCGCGGCACCAAGGTCATGGTCGGCGTCGAGCCCAATCCGGTGTCGGGCAAGATCGCCCGCGAGCGCGGCATCAAGGTCTATGCCGACATGCTCAGCCCGGCGATGGCCCACGATGCTGTCGCTCAGTCCGGCAAGTTCGACCTCGTCATATCGCGCCAGGTGCTGGAGCACATCGTCGATTTCGAGAACTTCTTCGACTGCGTCAAGATCGCCCTCAGCGACGACGGTTTGCTGTTCATCGACGTGCCTGATTTCGCCCCGGGGTCAGCGGAGGGAGACCTCTCCGTCCTCTGGGAGGAGCACGTCAGCTATTTCACCGAACCGACCCTGCTCGCGCTGCTGGCGCGCCACGGCTTCGAGGCGGTGTCCGTGAAGAAATACAATTTCAGCGGCGGAAGCCTCGCGATCGCAGCCCGCCGTGCCAAGGGCGCCGTGACGGCGCCGCCCGCGCCGTCCGGCGTCGGCGAGAAATTCGGTCAGCGTGCGAGAGAGTATGGCGCGCGTCTCCGCCCGATTCTCGAAAAAGCCCGCGCCAACGGCGCCGAGATCGCCATCTACGGCGCCGGCTGCCGCGCCTGCACCTTCACCAACGCCCACGAGCTTGCGAATCTCGTCGACCTCTCGGTCGACGACCAGAAGGAGCGCCAGGGGCTGTTCCTGCCCGGCACCGGCATTCCGATCCGTTCGCCCGAGGATCTCACCGCCAAGTCGGGTCCGCTCGTCTGTCTTCTCGCCGTGAACGAGGAGAACGAGGCCAAGGTCAGCAGCCGGCTGCGCGAGAGCGTGAAGCGTCCGCTCGAGATCGTTGCGATCTTCGCGCCGAACGACATCTGGAGCGAGCTCGATCGTCTCGAGGCGGCGCTAAGGTCGCGGCATGGCTGAGGACAAGCTCTTCAACTATTACGAACGTCAGGATGTTCTGCCGACGTTCGGGAATTTCAAATCGTCCACCGAGCTCGAGGCCTACGCCAGCCAGCGGCGCGAGCTGTTCTCGGACAAGCTGGTGCTGCCGCCGCGGCTGTTCCGCGATGCCGATGTGCTCGAATTCGGTCCCGATTCCGGCGAGAACGCCCTGGTGTTTGCCGGTTGGGGCGCGAACATGACGCTCGCCGAGCCGAACCGGCATGCACACCCGAAAATCCAGGCCTACTTTGCACATTTCGGCCTGACCCAACGTCTCCGCGAGCTCGCACTCGCCGACGTCGAGGGCTTCCGCAGCGAGCGCCGCTTCGACATCATCGATGCCGAGGGCTTCATCTACACGGTGCAACCGAGCGAAAAATGGCTCGGCATCTTCCATCGGCTGCTCAATCCGGACGGTTATGCCGTCGTGTCCTATTACGAGCGCTACGGCGGCTTCTTCGAGCTCGCGCTCAAGGCGATCCATGCGGCCGGCAAGGCATTGGGCGGTCGCGCTCCGCTCGACACGGCAAAGATGCTGTTCGAGGCGAAGTGGGACAGCATTCCGCACACCCGCAGCTTCGAATCCTGGCTGATGGACGTGCTGGAAAATCCTTTCGTCCGGCATCGCTACTTCCTCGACGCGGCCACCTTGTGCGCGGCGGCGCATCAACAGGGGTTCGACGTCCATTCGGCGTGGCCCGCCTACCGCGACAGCCTCGACATCTACTGGCACAAGAAAGTCCTTGCCGGCGACGAGAAGCTGCATCGCGCCAGACGCCATCTCGACCGCAGCCGGCTGAGCTTCCTCGGCGGACGAAAGCTCTATCTGGTCGGCAAGGCCGATGCCGTGCAGGCGATCTCGGCCTCGATCGAGGCGCTGGTGCTCGACGTCGATGGCATGATCGACGATCCCTTCGGCGAGAGCCTGCCTCGCGTGGTCGCCGGCCTCGCGTCGCTGCGCGAGACGATCCGGACCACCGACATTCTGGCCGACGATGCCGCCGACATCGACGCCATCATTGCGACGCTCGACAGCTTCCATCGCATCTTTGGCGCAATCGGGCGACGGGATGCGTCTGCGGTCGCCGCCCTCACCCAGTCGGATCCGGCCTTCATCAACATTTGGGGACAGCCGGCGCATTTCCTCGTGATCCGGAAGCGCTGAGGGATCGTAGCCAGTGAAGCCAGGCATTGGCATCATCGGAACGGGCATGGTCGGCCAGATGTGCCACCTCGCCAATTTTGCTGCCAATTCCGCCTGCCGCGTCGTCGCGATCGCCGATCTCCGGCCGGACCTCGCCGCCGCCGCGGCGCAGAAGTTCGGCATCCCCCGGGTTTACAGCACGCACCGGGAGCTCCTCGCGGACAGCGCGGTGTCCGCCGTCGTCGTCGTGACGAAGCGTCGTGCCACCGGCCCGATCGTCCTGGACGCGTTGAACAGCGGGCGGCACGTGCTGTCGGAAAAGCCGATGGCCTACACGACGGCCCAGGCCAGTTCGCTGGTCGAAGCCGCACGGCAGCAAAACCTCGTCTACAGCATCGGCTACATGAAGCGTCACGATGCCGGCGTGGCGCGGGCGCTGCAGGTGCTGACGCGCCTGCGCGAAGACCAGTCGCTCGGACGCATTGTCCGGGCCGAGGGCTGGTGCTTCGGCGGCGACACCGGCCGGTCGCACGACAATTTCGTGATGACCGGCGAAGCGCGACCGGACGGGATTGAACTCTGGCAGGATGGCCCCGACTGGATGCCGCGCGCGGCGCGTCCCGGCTACGATAATTTTCTGAACGTCTTCAGCCATATCATCAACCTGGCGCGCTACCTGCTCGGTTCGTCGCCGACGGTCGCCGAAAGCGCGATCGAGGCTTCGGGTGCCGGGCGCATCACGCTCGACTTCGACGGCATCGCCTGCGCACTGGATCTCGTGAACGGCTCCGAAGGCAGCTGGCGCGAAGGGCTGACGATCGATTTCGAGCGCGGTGCGGTGACCCTGGAATTGCCGCCACCTTTCGCCGAGCAAGAGGCGGAGGTCATCGTCGATCACGATGGTCAGAGCACGCGGCTGACGGGCGAAAAGAGCTGGGCATTCCGGCGCCAGGCCGACGCCTTCGTTTCCGACGTCGCCGCGCGAGGCGTACCCTTGGCCTCCGGCGCGGATTCAGTGACCGACATCGCGCTTGCGGAGACCGTCTGGAAACAGCGGGCTAGCGGCTAGGCGCGGCATCCTTGCTTGCGCCCTCGAGCGGCAGAATGCCCGCGATGGGCCCAAGCTTGATCGTGACCTGCGCAAGTTGAGCCAGGAACTCTGCAACATCGCAGCGCGCCAGGAACCGGCACGCATAGTACTTCCGCACCAAGGTCTGGTTCGGTGCGGCTCCCGGGCCCGGCTGGAACGAAATCGTCGCCTGCGGCCCCGTCGGATCGAAATGATGGAATGCACTTCCCGGAGCGGTCCGCGCCTCGTCCATTCCCCGCAGGATGTCGGGCCGCTCGGCGCGCAGCGCAAATCCGAAGAACGGCTGATTGCCCCAGGCAAGTCGCAGCATGCCGGTGACCTCGGCGAGGCCGAACGGCACGTGCCGTGAGGGGTAGTCGAAAAAGCCGTCATCGAGCGCATAGACCGTCGCCGCGGGCTGGGCGCGGCCGGCAAGGTTGCGCGTCAGGGCCTCCTGCTTCAGCGTTCTCGCCTGCATGAAGACGTAGTCGCTCCACAGCATGCCGATCGACATGATCAGGCCCGATCCGAATATGGCTGCAAAGGCGATGCTGGGACTGGTCCAACGTTCGGCCAGCCGCTTGATTGCGAGAAACGCCAGCGCCGACGGCACACCCAACATCAGCAGATGACGGCTCTCGTAGAAATGCGTCGACGACGGCCGCAGGCCGGCGATCAGATAGGGCGACGACAATGCGAGGAACAAGACCAGGGCGAGCACGAGCGGCAAGGCGATCGCGGTTCCGGACGTGGTCGGCTTCGGGTCGGCGCGCAGCAGCAGCAAGACGAAGCCGACGAGCACCGCCGCCAAAATGAACAGCCCCGGGACGGCAATCGCCGCGCGCAACGCGTGGGCCAGGACGTCCCTGTAGCCGGTGATGAAGAATGCCAACCATCCCTTCGCCAACTCGCCGAGCGTCGGGAAATGGGCATCATAGTGCTGCGCGTACACGCCGATCCGCTTGAACCAGATATTGAGCGTGCCCCAGTAGATCAGAGGAAGCAGGATCAATTCCGGATAACCCAGGGCGCAGCGCCAGGCTGCGAGCCATGTGCGGCGAACGAAACCGTCCGTCGCCTTCCCGCCCCGCCAAATCGCAACGAAGAGACCCAGCATCACGAAGGCATAGAGCACGATCGTCGAGTTGAGCGCGAAGCTCAGGAGGAACACGAGCGCACAGGCCACGCGAAGCAGCGTGCGCCGCAGGCCGCGGGCGCTGAAGGCCAGCGTCAACAGCCATGCGCCGACGAACAGCAATCCGAAGCTGAAGACGTAGACCGCGTTCGCCTTGCCCGCCCAAAGCTGATAGCCGGGATAGGTCCAGACGATCAGCGCGAAACCGACCGCCTCGGCGCGGTCGAGCAGACCGAGACGCGTTGCGGTGAGCGCGAGCGATGTTGCGCCAAAGACGATCCCGGCGAACGCCAGCGAGACCATCACGACAACCGGGGCGCCCGTCCAGTTCGCGAACGTGTCGTAGCTGTAAAAGATCGGATGACCGGCGCCGTTCAGCAGGAAATCGATGTTGATGAAATAGTCGGGACGCGGCTTGAGCACCAGCCAGTCGTCCATGAAGAGACCATCGTTCACGAGCATCGGCGCATGCGCAGCCAATAGCACGACGAGGAGGACGACTATCGCACGCAGCAATGGGGACATCTCGGACGGAGGAACGGCATCGCCGGCAGGATTCGCACGCCCACGTGACGTCCGCAAGGCGGGATGATGGGCTCCCTTGACCGGAAAAATGCGACCTTTTATAGACTTTTGCTCTGGCTGGGCCTCAGAGGCGTCCGGGACGATTTTCCGCAATGAACATGCTCCCGGGCCCGGCGCAAGCCGCTGCGATTGGTCTCAGTGTCGCGCTGCCGCTGCTGTTGCTGTGCTACGCGCGCATCGCCGCCACCGGCGGATCCGGCCGCCGCTTCCGGCTCGGCTGCATCAGCATCTTGGCCCTTTACGCGATCGCCTGTCTCGCGCTTCCCGGTCAACGCCATTATGACGACGTGCTTGGCGGCTTGTTCCTGCTCGCGACTGCGATGATGTTTTTCTACATCCTGTTCAGCCTGCTCGCCTGGGGCTTTACGCTGACGCTGCTCACGGCACTCGTTAAGGCCGGGCGTCCCCTCACCTGGGAGCAATGGGCCGTAGCCTACATGCAGGGCGGAGATCTCGGCACCTTCACGCACAACCGCCTGAAGCTCCTGGTCGGCGCGGGGATGTTGACCATTGCAGACGGCAGGCTGGCTCCGACGGCCAAGGGGGTGGCGGTCGCGCGTCTCGTCAAACTCGTTCGTCTGTCGACGGGCCTTGGGTAAGAGGCCGCGATGTCCTTCGTTGTCGGATTCCTCGCCGCCGTCAGCTTCGTCCTGCTGTCGCCTGCCTTGCAGCTCATGGCCCGCGCTCGCGGGTGGCCTGTTGGAGCCGTGACCCTGCTCGCGATCGCCGCGATCCTCACCCACGGTCTCGGCGTGATGCTCGGAATCCTCGTCGTCCCGGAATTCCAGTATTGGGACGCCGCGTCGATTTTCGGTTTTTGCGTCATGGGTTACGTGTTCGCTTTTGGCGCAGTGTACAAATCGGTTTCCCTGGAGATTCTGCTCGGCATCGTCGACCGGCCCGAGCGGAAGGCTCCGCTTTCCGAAATCGTCGAACGGCAGGTTCCAGATCTGTTCCAGGGACGAATTAGGAACCTGGTCGACGGCGGCCTTGTCGAACCGGTGGATTCACACTTCGCGGCGACGGCGGCGGGCCGAAATATGGCAGGCCGCGTCGGACAGCTGCGCCGCGCCTTCGGTATCGGCGATACCAGTCTCTATGATTTTTCCGAATAGTTGCCGGGAACACACACATCGCCGGTTTCGTGCCGGTTGTGCAGGGCATATCTGCGGGCCCCTTATTGTTCGGTCGGCGCAGATGACCTAGAGTTGCGCTGGGGTTCCACCAGTAAAGAGTGGCCGGCAACAGGCGGCATAAGATGACACCTTCCAGGGCGGCAAAGAGACTTACGATCGTCATCCCTGCACTGAACGAGCAGGACAAGATCGCCGACACCATTGACGGCGTGCTGCCGCTCGCCCGCGAGCTGCTCGACGATTTCGAGATCTTCCTGATCGACGACGGCAGCACCGACGCCACCGGCGCGATCATGGACGAGTTCGCGGCCGGCGAGCCGCGCATCGTCGTGCAACATAACGCCGAGCCGCGAGGTGTCGGTGCCGGCTTCGAATACGCGCTGTCGCGCGCGAAATTCGATGCCATCACGCTCATTCCCGGCGATCACGCCTTCCAGAACGAGGGTATTGCCCGGATGTTCAAGGCGGCGGGCGCCGCCGACCTCGTCATCACCTATCGCGACAACCAGTCGGACCGCTCGGTCAACCGCTCGCTGCAGTCGCATTCGCTGCGGTTCATCCTGAACTGCCTGTTCGGCTTCTGGCTGTCCGACTACCACAGCATGATCGTCTACCCCGTGAAATGGCTGCGCCAGATCGCGGTCAAGGCCGACGGCTACGGCTATCAGATCTGCGCGTTGATCTCCCTGCTCCAGCTCGGCCTCACCTATGTGCAGGTGCCCGTGAGCCTGAACGCGGAGCTGAAGGGCTCCTCCCGTGCGCTGCGGCTGCGCACCTATTTCGAGCTCGGCGGCACCATCGTCTCGCTGCTGCGCCGCGTTCCCATCCGGCACGTCGACCTCAGCCAGGTTCCTACCGACGCGGAACGGGCCCCGGCGCGCTAGTCGAGGGCCTCGTCGGGCTTGGGCTTGGGAAATCGAGCGGATGGGCAGGCGCGCGGCGATTCGCCCGCGGGACGCCCTCGTCCCTATCCTGCCAGCACCTGACTTAAGTGATTGATTTGACTGGCAGGAGTGGCAGGGCTCGAACCTGCGACCCCCGGTTTTGGAGACCGGTGCTCTACCAATTGAGCTACACTCCTACGGACCCTGCGTCGCCCCAGGATCAGGGCCGCTTTCAAGCACAGAGAGCGGCCGGATTGCAAGAGCGAAGCGAGTGCCATGCGCGTACTTCGCGCTAGGCCCCCCAACTTTCAGCAGCCAGTTGCGGTAGATCTCCCCGTAGCGCACGCTCACCTTGTCCACCGGGGTTTGCGTCGCGTTATTGTCGATAGCAGCCTGCACCGCCGCCCCAACGATCCCCTGCCCGGTATAGAGCGCTGCGTTCAGCTCGGGATAGGCGACGATCAGCGCACCGGTTCGGGCATCGACGAGATTGGCGTCCGCGATCATGCCGCGATGGCCGCCGATCACGACACGCTGGATGGCTGACGGGAACAGCAAGCTCTTCACCCGGATGTCGAGCCGCACCGGCCGCGTGCCCGCCAGCCGAGCGGCCAAGACCTGCTCGACGCCGGCCTTGATCCGCGGCGTCAGCAGGCCTTGAACGAAAGCCTTTACCTCCGGAACGTCGGCCATTGTTGCCGCCTGCTCCAGGCTGACCGCCTTCGAGTCCGCATAGGCGCGGAGACCGTCCTCCCACTGTATGCGTGCGTCGGGTGCAAAACTGACCGCAACGCCGGTCAGCTTCATGCCGGCTATGTCGCTCTGCGACAGCGAATTATTGGCGGCGGTTACGCAGCCCGCAAGCGCAAGCATTCCGCCCAGCGCGACAATCCGCGCCAGTCCCAGCAGCAATCTCAACAACGCCCCCTGTCCCCGTAACCCAATCTCAGCCCGGCCCAAAAATAGGGTGTTCCGCCCGCTGCTGTCTACCCCGAATTGTATTGCCGTGCATAAGACCCGATGCCGAGCGTCCGCTGCAGATGTCACCGCGCCGAATGCATCTGTTCTTCACGGGGCTTCTGAGCCACACTTTTCCGATCGACCAAAAACAAGAGCCCGGGAGCCTCCATGAACGCCCAAGCCGCCACGAAAGCCACCTCGACGCCGCTGACCCCGCCCTTGCCCGAGGTCCGCCCGGAGACGCTCGGGCTGTCGCGGCTGCGGCTCCAGGCCATGTCGGACGCCTTCAGGCGCGAGATTGACAAGGGAACCGTTCCCGGCCTCACCGTGCTGGTGGCGAGGCGCGGCCAGGTCGGCTGGTTCGAGGCGCTCGGCAGGCAGAGCCCGGCGGACGCCGCGCCAATGGCGCGGGATTCGATCTTCCGGATCTTCTCGATGACCAAGCCGATCGTCTCGGTCGCCATCATGGCGCTGGTCGAGGACGGCCACCTCCTGCTCAGCGACGCCGTCGCAAAATTCATCCCGGAATTTGCCAGCCAGCAGGTCGGCATCGTCAAGGACGGCAAGCTGGAGCTGGTGCCGCCGGCGCGGCCGATGACCGTGCAGGACCTGCTTCGCCACACCTCGGGCCTTACCTACGAGCACCAGGGCGACGGCCCCGTGCACAAGCTCTACCAGGAGTCCCGCGTCCGCAGCCGCAAGATCACCAACGCCGAGCACGCCGCCCTGGTGGCGAGCTTCCCGCTGGTCTGCCAGCCCGGCGCGGAATTCAACTACAGCCGCTCCACCGACATCCTCGGCCGCATCATCGAGGTCGTCAGCGGCAAGTCGCTCGGCACGTTCCTCACCGAACGCGTGCTCGCCCCGCTGCAGATGGCCGAGACCGGCTTCTCGACCTCCGAGGCCAATGCGGGCAGGCTCGCCGAGCCTTTCGCGGCCGATCCCTGGACTGGCGACAAGGTCGCGCTGTTCAACATGCACGAAGCACCGGTGATGGAGTCCGGCGGCGGCGGCCTGGTCTCGACCACGATGGACTATGCCCGCTTCTGCCTGATGCTGCGCAACGGCGGCACGCTCGACGGCCACAGGATCATCGGCCGCAAGACGCTGGAGCTGATGGCGTCCGATCACCTCGGGCCGCAGGTTCAGACCAACGGCACCCTGCTCTCGCCCGGCCACGGTTTTGGTCTCGGCTTCGCGGTGCGCCGCGAGGCCGGTATCGCCCCCTTCCCCGGCAGCGTCGGCCAGTATTTCTGGAGCGGCATTGCCGGCACGTTCTTCTGGATCGATCCGAAGGAGGATCTGTTCGCGGTGTTCATGAGCCAGGGCCCGGGCCAGCGCGATTTTACGCGCACGCTGGTGCGGGATCTGGTTTACGCGGCGGTGGAGTAATCGCCGCTCTCGTGCCCCGGACGCAACGCAGCGCGTAGCGGTGCGTTGCTGAGCCGGGGCCCACGTCTCCGCGATCTCGTTCTTGGCTTTCTGGGCCCGGCTCTGCGGAGCAGCACTTCGTGCTGCGCCGCGTCCGGGACACGAGAAACTCAGCGCGTCGTCGACCTCAGCTGATCGTCGCGCCGCCGTCGATCACCATGGTCTGGCCGGTCATGAAGTCGCCGGCCCTGGACCCCAGGAACACCGCGGCGCCCGCGATCTCGTCGGGGATGCCGATGCGCAGGAGCGGCGAGCGCGCGGTCGAGGCCTTCAGGTTCTCCGGATTGTCCCACAGCGCCTTGGCAAAATCGGTCTTGATCAGGCCGGGCGCGATGCAGTTCACGCGGATGTTGTCCTTGCCGTATTCGCAGGCGAGGTTGCGCGCGAGCTGCATGTCGGCGGCCTTCGAGATGGCGTAGGCACCGAGGATGGTCGAGCCTTTCAACCCGCCGATCGAGGAGACGATGATGATGGAGCCGTCCTTGCGCTCGATCATCTGCGGCACCACCATCGAGATCAGCCAGTTGTTGGCGACGATGTTGTTGTCGAGGATCTTCCTGAACTGATCGTCGGAGATGCCGGCGAGCGGACCATAATACGGGTTCGAGGCGGCGTTGCAGACCAGCACGTCGATTTTGCCGAAGGCGCGGTTGCTCTCATCGACGAGGTTTTGCAGATTCTCTTTCGATGAGATGTTGGCGGCAACCGCGACCGCGGTGCCCTTGCCGAACCTGTCGTTGATGCCCTTGGCCACCTGCTCGCAGACATCGGCCTTGCGCGATGAGATCACGACCTTGGCGCCGTGCTCGGCCATGCGCTCGGCGATCGCAAGCCCGATGCCGCGCGTCGAGCCGGTAATGACGGCGACTTTCCCCTTCATGTCGAACAAGGTCATGTTTCTCTCCCAGATTGATCTTGGTATTCACGTCGAGATTCCGGGCCTGGTCCTTCGGACCATCCCGGAATGACGCCTTACTCAGGCGAGCTTCTTGACTTCCGGTCCCGCGGGCTGATGCATCGCCGCATGCGCGGCATCCGCGATCCACGGCTGCTGGTTCACCATCGGCAGCCGCCAGACCTTGCGCTCGGGAGTTGCGAAATAATCCAATCGCGTCACCGAGCAATTGTCGATGTCGAACGACAATCCCCGCTCCGGCTGGCCGTCGAGCGCGAGCCCCAGCGCCGCCTTGATGGTGCCGCCATGCGCGACCGCGATGATGTCCTGGCCTGCCGCCTCGGCGTTGATCCGCTCTATGGTGCGGCGCGTGCGGTTGTAGAGATCCATGAAGCTCTCGCCGCCGGGCGCGGGCTCGTTGATGTCGGCAAACCAGCTCGTGCCCACGGGGCGGCTGGCGATGAACTGGGCGCGGTTCATGCCCTGCCATCGGCCGAGATTTTGCTCGGCAAGGTCCGCTTCCCATTTCATCGACGCAGGCCTTGGGAAGCCGGCCGCCCAGATCGCTTCCGCGGTCTGGTGCGTGCGCACCAGATTGCTCGAATACCAGACCGCCGTGCGTGGCAGCACCTTGGCAACAGCGTTGAACACATAGGTATCGCTGGTGTCGCAGGCGATGTCGCTTTGTCCGTAGATGTTGCCGCCGTCGTTGCGCACCGGCGCGTGACGGACCCACCACCACCGTGTCATGACCACATTGGGCTTGTCTGCGCCTGCCATCGAAACCCTTCCATCCCGTTTGATGTCGCTGTACGTCAGGTGTGAACGTGTCTCAAGACACTTTACCGTTTGAAATCTTGTTTGAAATTCCGTCGCGCGGCAAGCGTCGCACGAGGCACCACAGGGAGAAACGCATGGGCCGCCTGCAAGGCAAATCCGTCATCATCACCGGCGCCGGCAGCGGCATCGGTCGCGCCGCCGCGCTGCTGTTCACCCGGGAAGGCGCCAAGCTGATCGCGGTCGATCGCACCGAGGCGGTGAAGGAGACCGTCGACGAGGTGAAGAAGGCCGGCGGCATCGCGGAAGCCATGATCGCCGACGCGGGCTCCGAGACGGACGTCATCGCCGTGATCGACAACGCGGTGAAGACCCATGGCCGGCTCGACGTGATCTGGGCCAATGCCGGCGTCAGCGGCGGCCTCGTCCCGCTCGGCGAGCAAACCGTCGAGCATTGGCAGGAGGTGTTGCGCGTCAATCTGATCGGGCCGTTCCTCGCGGTGAAGCATGCGATGCCGCATATGGTGAAGCAGCAGTCCGGCGCGATCGTGCTGACCGCGTCCGTCGCAGGCCTCAAGGCCGGCGCCAGCGGGCATCCCTATGCCGCGAGCAAGGCCGGCGTGATCAGCCTGGTGCAGACCACGGCGTATTCGCTCACCGGAACCGGCGTGCGCATCAACGCGGTGTGCCCGGGCCTGATCGAGACCGGCATGACAAAACCGATCTTCGACCGCGCCAAGGAGCGCGGCACCCAGGACAAGATCGGCCAGCTCAATCCGCTCAAGCGCCCCGGCCAACCGCACGAGCTCGCGGCGATGGGCCTGTTCCTGGCCAGCGACGAAGCCTCGTATGTGAACGGCCAGGCGTTCCCGGTCGACGGCGGCCTCACCGCGTCGATGCCGTATACGGGCAAGCCGGTTTAACTCTCGCGTGTCCCGGACGCGCTGCAACGCGAAGCGTTGCTGCGCAGAGCCGGGACCCAGCCGAGACCGCACGGCTCGCTGATGCATGGGCCCCGGCTCTGCAGCGCACCGCCGAAGAGGCGCTGCGCAGCGTCCGGGGCACGAGAGCAGCGTTTGGCGCGCAACTGCATCAACATCGTCATTGCGAGCGTAGCGAAGCAATCCAAACTGTCGCTGCGGAAGGACTCTGGATTGCTTCGCTGCGCTCGCAATGACGGCGAGTGAAGTAGCAACGCCCCCCACTCTCGTGTCCCGGACGCGCTGCAGCGTTCTTACGCTGCTGCGCAGAGCCGGGACCCAGGAAGCCGCAGCACGTGCTGATACGTGGGCCCCGGCTCTGCAGCGCACCGCCGAAGAGGCGCTGCGCAGCGTCCGGGGCACGAGAGCTTGGTTCAACGATAGACATAGTCCGTCATCCTCGCGGCTCATCTCGCCCGAGCTTTGCTTCATCTCTTCACCCTCATAATTGAAAGAGGGCGCAGGGAAGACCGGGAGCCCGCTGGCACCCGAGGTCCACTGTGCGAAGTTGTAATAAGAAGTCTGCACAGCGGCATACAGGTGTAGCCAGGACATCCCGGCCTTCCCTGCGCAGTGGTTTTACGGCTTATGTCGTGCTCTCCCCGGGGAGCGTTGCACTATTGCCCCCGTCGCCTTGCGGATGGCTGACGGGCGCGTCCGGTTGGACGATACCCATCACCACAAGACTTGACGCACAGACCCCGGGCGTCAGGACCACACGATTTTGCCGTACGCCGATCACACCGGTCGTGTGCGCGAGGTCTTCGCTCACGGTTACCCGCCCTGCAAAACCCTTCGCGCCGATGTCACCTGCGTCCACCGCCGCCCGGCCCGCGTTCGTGACGATCGCGATACGCCCCTCTTCCTTGGGCCGGGTTGCGGCGACACATACGCCGTTTCCGAATTTCGGTAAAGTGGAATATTTTCGCCGCCATGCGTTGACCGATGCCTTGGGTGTTTTGCCCGTCAGGCAACGCAAGGGATTGTGGCTCCCCTCGTCATTCCGGGGCGCGACGAAGGCGCGAACCCGGCATCCATTTCGCGGCGCGTGATGCGGACCGATGGATTCCGGGCTCGATGCTGCGCATCACCCCGGAATGACGGTTGCGATGTTGATTTGCCCGACGAGGCCTCACGTTGGTATGGTTCCTGCAAGCACTTCAGCCTCCATACTCCCTGACAGAACGAGACAATGCCAAGCCCAAGACCCGACCGTATTCGCAAACTCCTCGCCGACCTCGTCGGCTTCGACACCGTCAGCGACCGCACCAACCTGCCCCTGATTGCCCATATCGAGAGCTACCTCGCCGCGTTCGGCGTCAAGGGCGAGCGCATCGTCGACGTAACAGGGCAGAAGGCCTCGCTTTGGGTCACGATCGGCCCTGAAGATCGCCCCGGTTTCGTGCTGTCAGGCCATACCGACGTCGTGCCCGTCGTGGGGCAGGACTGGAGCCACGATCCGTTTAGGCTGCTCGAGCGCGACGGCAAGCTCTACGGCCGCGGCACCACCGACATGAAGGGCTTTGTCGCGGTGTGCCTGGCCATGGTGCCGGAGATGCTGGAAGCAAGGCTCGCAACGCCGATTCATCTCGCGATCTCCTATGACGAGGAGATCGGCTGCGTCGGCGTGCGGCCGATGCTCGGCGAGGTCGCGAAGAAACGGATCATACCGCTCGGCGCCTTCATCGGAGAGCCGACCGAGATGAAAGTCATCATCGGCCACAAGGGCAAGCACGGCGTGCGCGCCACGTTTCGCGGGCTTGCACGCCACTCCTCGATCGCGCCCGACGGCGTCAACGCGATCGAATATGCCGCCGAGCTAATCGTCGAGATCCGCCGCCGCGCCGTGGCGCTCGCAGCCGTGCGAGCGAGCGACAGCCTCTACGACGTTCCGCACTCGACGCTGCTCACCAGCATCGTGCACGGCGGCGCCGCGCTGAACATCGTGCCCGACACCTGCACGGTGGACTTCGAATGCCGCGGCATCGGCATCACCGAGTCCAGGGAGGTGACGGATGCGATCGTCGCCTGGGCCAGGGCCGAACTCGAACCGGCGATGAAGAAGCAGCATCCGGAGTGCGGCATCGATTTCGAGGAGATTTTGGACTACCCCGCCCTCGACACCGCCGCCGATGCCGCGATCGTCACGCTCGCCAAGAGTCTTGCCGGGCGCAACGACCACGCCAAGGTCGCGTTCGGCACCGAAGCGAGTTTGTTTGCCAGCATGGCCGACATCCCCTCGGTGGTGATCGGCCCCGGCTCGATCGCACAGGCGCACACGCCGGACGAATTCGTGGAGATGGCCGAGCTGGAGAAATGCGCGGGGTTTGTGGAGAGACTGATCGCGCATTGTGCGAAGGCGGCATCGTAGGTGCCGTAGGGTGGGCAAAGCGGAAGCGTGCCCACCACTCTGCCCGCGAACGCTGAAAGATGGTGGGCACAGCGCTACGCGCTTTTGCCCACCCTACGAAGACTGGATTTGCCGCCTTCGCGGGGAATGGCAGCGGCTGTGTGGAAACACCGACGCGGCCCAAAGAAAAAAGGCGCGGCCACATCGGCCGCGCCTTCGTCATTTCTACACCGCGCCCGCCTTTTGCGCGTACTCCCATGAGGCCTGCGACAGCGGTACGGTGCGCTTGGCGGACTCCAGCGCCTTGGCGTTGGCGGCGGTGCCGTCGCGGACGCGGCCGGCGATGCCTTGGGTGATGCCGGCGAGGCGGAACAAATTGTAGGCGAAGTACCAGTTGAGATCAGGCACCGTCATCTTGGTGACGTTGCAATAGATCTGCGCGGCTTCTTCCACGCTCGGGATGTTGAGCGCCTTGAGGTCCGCGCCCTGCAGGCCCGGCATGATCCACTGCATCAACAGGTAGGTGAAGTCGGCCATGGGATCGCCGAGCGTCGACAGCTCCCAGTCCAGCACGGCCTGCACGCGCGGTTCCGTCGCGTGGAAAATCATGTTGTCGAGACGATAGTCGCCGTGGACGATCGAGACGCGCGCCTGCTCCGGCACGGTCTTGGGCAGCCATTCGGCGACCTTCTCGAACTCGGGAATGTGCTGCGTCTCGGACGCCCGGTACTGCTTGGTCCAGCGGTCGATCTGCCGCGCGAAATAATTGCCGGGCTTGCCGAACTCGCCGAGCCCGATCGCAACAGGATCGTACATATGGAGCTTCGCCAGCGTCTCGATCTTGCTGGTGAAGATCTTGCGCCGCGCGTCGCCATCCTGGCTCGGCAGCGTCGGATCCCAGAACACCCGGCCCTCCTCCATCGACATGATGTAGAAGGCCGCACCGATGACGCTGTCGTCCTGGCACAGCGCATAGGCGTGCGCGACCGGGAAACCCTGCTTGCCGAGCGCTGCGATCACGCGATATTCGCGATCGACCGCATGCGCCGAGGGCAGCAATTTGCCGAACGGTTTTCGGCGCATCACGTAGGAACGCTTCGGCGTGTTCAGCCGGTAGGTCGGATTGGACTGGCCGCCCTTGAACTGGAGCACGACCAGCGGTCCCTCATAGCCTTCGACGTTGTCGCGCATCCAGGCTTCCAGGCGCAGTTCGTCGAAGCGATGACGCTCCTCGACCGGCTTGGTGCCCGAGAACTCTTCGTCTTTCCTGACGCCGTCAGCCACGATGACGCTCCCTCTTCAGTCCTGACCATTTCAGGTCGGAGCATGATCCTAATCGGTAACCGCTGACGCACTTGCGTCAAGCGGTCACCGCATCATGCCCTGTCGTTTCTTCAGATCGGGAGCGCCTCCCGGCTCTCCCTCCAGAGATTCCGTTCCGAAAAATCGGAACGGTATCCCTAGTTTCTTGTTTTGACGCGTTTTCTTAGCGCGAACCGGTGTCCACTTCGCTGGAAAACGCTCTCAATGATTGGGAGAATTTGCATACTTCCGAACCTCAAGTCTGGCAATGGCGCGATTGTGCACCTCGTCCGGACCGTCGGCGAGACGGAGCGTGCGGATGTGGGCGTAGTCCTTGGCGAGGCCCGCCTCGTCCGAGACACCGGCGCCGCCGAAAGCCTGAATCGCCTCGTCGATGATCTTCAGCGCCATGTTGGGCGCTGCGACCTTGATCATGGCGATCTCGGCCTGCGCGGTCTTGTTGCCGACCTTGTCCATCATGTCGGCAGCCTTGAGGCAGAGCAGGCGCGTCATCTCGATATTGGTGCGGGCATCGCCGATGCGCTGCTCCCACACAGAGTGCTCGACGATCTTCTTGCCGAAGGCGCTGCGCGAGGACAGGCGCTTCACCATCTTCTCCAGCGCCTCCTCGGCCTTGCCGATGGTGCGCATGCAGTGATGGATACGGCCCGGACCGAGCCGGCCCTGCGCGATCTCGAAGCCGCGGCCTTCGCCGAGCAGGATGTTCTCCTTCGGCACCCGGACGTTGTCGAGCAGCACCTGGGCGTGGCCATGCGGGGCGTCGTCGAAGCCGAACACCGGCAGCATCTTCTCGACCTTGATGCCGGGGGTATCGAGCGGAACCAGGATCTGCGACTGCTGCTGATGCTTGGCCGCCTTGAAATCGGTCTTGCCCATCAGGATCGCGATCTTGCAGCGGGGATCGCCGACGCCGGACGACCACCATTTGCGGCCATTGATGACGTAGTGGTCACCGTCGCGCTCGATGCGGGTCTCGATGTTGGTGGCGTCCGACGAGGCCACCGCAGGTTCCGTCATCAGGAAGGCGGAGCGGATCTCGCCGTCCATCAGCGGACGCAGCCATTTGCGCTTCTGCTCCTTCGAGCCGTAGCGGATGAACACTTCCATGTTGCCGGTGTCGGGCGCGGAACAGTTGAACACTTCCGAGGCCCAGCTGATGCGGCCCATCTCCTCCGACAGCAGCGCGTATTCGAGATTGGTCAATCCCGCGCCGCGGAATTCGTCGTCCTCATGCTCGCTCGGCGGCATGAACATGTTCCAGAGGCCTTCGGCCTTCGCCTTCTTCTTGAGGTCCTCGAGGATGGGGATTACCTTCCAGCGCTCGCCGGCGTGATCCTGCTGATCATAAATCGGCACCGCCGGGCGCACGTGCTTGGCCATGAAAGACCGCACGCGGTCGAGCCATTCCTTCTGCTTGGGCGACAGATCGAAATCCATGGGACGCTCCTCGTCTCTCTTTGCGAACCTGTTTGCTTCGCGAGCCTGTTTTGCGCCGGACCGTCCTCCCGCTGCGCGGCCCGCAAGCGCGCGGCTTGCGGGCGCTTCGGAACCGGCTTCGCGAGTTGCGAACGAGTCCCGATTGCGATTGACATCTCCGGCCTTCAAACGATAGTTTCATACAACTGTTTGAATTGCAACTCCCTCGCTCACGACGTCATTCCGGGGCGGCCCGCAGGGCTGAACCCGGAATCTCGAAATGTGGGGCGAGATTCCGGGTTCTCGCTTCGCGAGCCCCGGAATGACGGGATGAAGGTCATGGCCAGCGATCATACGAGATCTGCCATTCTCGCCGCCGCCGAACGGCTCTATGCCGATCGCGGCTTTGGCGACGTGACGCTGCGCGACATCGTCGCGGAGGCGGGCGTCAACCTCGCCGCGGTGAACTATCATTTCGGCTCGAAGGACGAGTTGATCGCGGAATTGTTCGTCACCCGCTCGATCGCCACCAACCGCGAGCGCCTGCGCGAATTGAAGGCGGCAGAGGAAGAAGGCGGCGGCCGCGCGCCGATCGAGGTGATCTTGCATGCGCTGGTCGGGCCGACCTTGCGCGGCTGCCTCGGCCCTGAGAACCAGCGCTCCACCGCGGCGCGCTTCATGATCCGCGCCTCGATCGAATCCGTGCCGCCGATCCGCCGCATCAAGAACCGCGAGATCGACCATTTGCGCAAATTCGCCGGCGCCATGCGCCGCGCCCTGCCCGACCGCAGCGACGTCGATATCTACTGGGGCCTCAACTTCGCGCTCGCGATGGCGCACCACACCATCCGCGAAAGCGAGCGGCTGACGAAACTGTCGGAAGGCAAATGCGACCTCGACGACGTCGAGGACGTGATCGCGCGCGTGGTCAGCGTGGCGACGATGGCGCTGACGGCGGGACGGAGCGAGGCAAAGGCGCCGTCGAGGGTGGCGGCGCGGTAGCCATCACGCCATCGCGATGCAGTCGATCTCGACGTCGAAGGGACCGAACCATTCCGGCGTGCAGACGAAGATCCGCGCCGGCGGATCGATCGGGAAATAGCGCGCATAGATGGCGTTGAACGCGGCGAAATGTTTCGTCGAGGTGCAGTAGACGTTGCACTTCATGACGTTGTCGAGCGAGGCGCCGGCCGTCTGGAGGCACAGCTTCATCTGCTCCATGACGATCTCGCTCTGCCGCTCGATCGGCATTTGCGCGATCTCGCCCGTCTCCGGGTCGAACGGCGGCAGGCCGGCAACGAAAATCATGTTGCCGGCGCGCGTCACCGGCGAGACCGGTGCGTTGCGGCGGTCAAGAAAGGTCGAGATCGGTTCGACGCGGAGCGCTTCGCGTTTCATGGCCGGCCACCTTCGGTTCGAGCGGGACTGACGGCTGACTACATTATCCTGCAGCCGGCATGCTTCGCTTCTAATCGAAGTGTGGTTGGGGCCGCGGGTTCAGGCCCGCTGCGGCATCTCCTCGGCCTCTTCCTTGGCGAGCAGCAGCAGCATCTCGATGCCCATCTCGCCTTCCTGCGGCGAGCGGATGAACTTGATCTCCTCGGCACTCTGCCGCAGTGCGGCAATGATGGCGACGGCCTGATTGGCGGTGGCCGCCTCGGTCGCCAGAATTGCCTTCTGGTCCTTGGCCTGGAACCCGATCGTGTAGGACATCCATTTCCCTCCCGACATTACTGGAGAGATCGAATCAGAGTCGGGCGCAAAGCGGAAGCCTGTGCGACTACGGACCGGGATTATCTGGGGATGGCGGGCAAGCCTCAGGCAAGCCCCAGCATCGCGCGCGCGTCCTCCGCGCTCGCAACGCTCGCCCCCAGGCTTTTCAAGATACCCGCGGCATGGGCGACCAGCTCGGCATTGGTCTTCGCCAGCACGCCCTTGGACATATAGAGATTGTCCTCCATGCCGACCCGAACATGGCCGCCGAGCAGATAGGCCTGCGCCACCATCGGGAATTCGGCGCGGCCGATGCCGAAGCCGGACCAGATCGCGCCCGGCGGCAGCAGGCTGCGGGCGTAGAACATGGTCTCGGGCGTCGCCGAGAAGCCGTATTTCACCCCGAGCACGAGCGAGAACAGGCCGGGTCCCTTCAGCGTGCCGTCGGCGAACAGGTCGCGCGCCAGATGGCAGTCGCCGCTATCGAACAGCTCGATCTCCGGCAACACGCCGGCGGCCTTCATCCGTTCGGCCATGATGCGGACATTGCGCGGCGTGTTGATCACGACCTCGCCCCCGGAATTCATGGTGTTGAGGTCGAGCGTGCAGATGTCGGGCTTGAGCAGCTCGATATGCTCGACGCGCTTCTCAGGGACAAGCAGCGTGGTGCCGGGGCCGGCGACGCGGGGGTCTTCGACCGAGGGCACGAAGCGGCCGCCGGGGCCGGTCGTCAGGTTGATGACGAGCGAGGTGTTGCGGGAGCGGATGCGCGCCATCACGTCGCGGTAGAGATCGATCTCCATCGAGGGCCGCCCCGTCGCGGGATCGCGCACATGGATGTGGACGATGGCGGCACCGGCCTCGGCGGCTTCCAGCGCCGAGGTCGCGATCTGCTCGGGGGTGATGGGTAAATACGGCGACTGCTCGGGCTTTGTGAGGTTGCCCGTGATGGCGCAGGTGATGATGGTTTTGCCTGATGTCATGGAATTCCTCCGCTTCGCAACTCAATGAGTCTAGCTGAACGCGTTGCCGCAGAGTAGCTGCGCCCCCTCGCCCCGCTTGCGGGGAGAGGGTTGGGGTGAGGGGGACTCTCCGCAAGGACGGTGCGAGTTGGACTCGTGGAGAGTCCCCCTCACCCGGATTCGATCTCCGCTCGAATCCGGCCTCTCCCCGCACGCGGGGAGAGGCGAAGACAAGCCTAGATGATCCCCTGCTGCTTCAGCGTCTCGATCTTGCCGGCGTCATAGCCGAGCTTGCCGCCGAGCACCTCCTGCGTGTGCTCCCCTAACAGCGGCGGCGCGCGATATTCGGTGATGGGGGTGCCCGACAGGGTCAGCGCGTTGCGGATCAGCGAGAGCTCGGGCTCGAACTTGTGCTCGGTCTTCACCCGCATGCCGCGCGACTGGACGTGCGGATCGGAAAACACCTGCTCGAAATTGTTGATCGGGCCCGAGGGCACGCCAGCCTCTTCCAACTTGTCCAGCCAGTAGGCCACCGGCTGCTTCAGGAACAGGCCGGCGAAGATCGCCATGATCTCCTTGCCGTGCACGACGCGGTCGTTGTTCTTGATGAAGCGCGGATCAGTCGCCAGCTCCGGCGCGCCGAGCACGGCGCAGGTGCGCTGGAACTGACCGTCATTGCCGACCACCAGCATCAGCTCGCCGTCGGTGCAGCGGAACACGCCGGCCGGCATGCCGCCATTGCCCCAGGTGCCGCGGCGCGGCGGCGTCTTGCCGTTGACGAGGTAGATCTGCAGCCAGTGCGACAGCGAGGCGATGACGGTGTCGAACAGGCAGACGTCGATATGCTGCCCCTCGCCGCCGTTGACGTCGCGATGATAAAGCGCCGAGAGAATCCCGATCGAGGTGTTCATGCCGGTCATGTAGTCGACGATCGACGGGCCGACCTTCATCGGGCCCTCGCCGGGCTCGCCGTCGATATGACCGGTGACGCTCATCAGGCCGCCCATCGCCTGCAGGATCGCGTCATAGCCGGCGCGCGGCGCATACGGTCCAGTCTGACCGAAGCCGGTCACCGAACAATAGATGATGCCGGGGTTGATCGCCTTGATGGTCTCGTAGTCGAGGCCGTAGCGCTTGAGATCGCCGACCTTGTAATTCTCCATGAAGACGTCGACGTCCTTGGCGAGCTCGCGGATGATCGCCTGCCCCTCGGGCTTGGCGATGTTGACGGTGACCGACTTCTTGTTGCGGTTGGCGCAGAGATAGAAGGAATTGTTGTTGTTGGCCTTTCCTTCCGGATCGGTCAGGTAAGGCGGCCCGAACGCGCGCGCGTCGTCGCCGGTGCCCGGCCGCTCGATCTTGATCACCTCCGCGCCCAAATCGCCCAGCATCTGGGCCGACAAGGGCCCGGCAAGCACGCGCGTGAGGTCAAGGATCTTGATGCCTGAGAGCGGCAAGGCCGACATATCGATTTCCTCCGGGGAACTGGATCTTGGCGCGGCGGCTTTGAGCGACCGCGCTCCCCAGCGGATACACTATTTTGGCGCCTTGAGCACTGCACTGGCGGCATACGGCTATCCGCGGCTCCGGCAGCAAGCGAATTCCTGTCCGCAACTTTCCACGCCGCGAATATTGCCTGATCGGCTCAGGTCACGGCTGCCGCCGCAACCCGCGGCCGCCGCCGTCCGAGCAGGACCAGGATCAGCACCGTCGCGCAGGAGAACACCAGCGTGAGACCAAGCGCGCCGCGGCTGCCGAATTGGGTGAGCAGGCCGACCAGAAGCGGCGGCGAGATCGCGGACGCCAGATTGAGCGGCAGCGCGATCATCGACATCGCCTTGGCGAACTCGGCCTGGTCGTAGAACACGAGGGGGATGGTCGCCCGCGCCACCGCCATGGCGCCGCTGCCGGCGCCATAGAGCAGGATGAAGACCGCCACCGCCCAGGTCGCGCCCTCGCTCAGCATCAGCAGCAGCATCGCGACGGGCAGTGCCGTGCCCGCGACGAGCCCGGTCGTGATCCCGTCCCACCGCCCGCCGCCGAGGAGATCGAGCCCGCGGGCGCTGACCTGGATCACGCCCAGCATCGAGCCGAACGCGAGGGCCTGCGCGGGCGTGAGCCCCTCCGCCCGCAACAGCTCGATCATGATGGCGCTGATGCCGAAATTGACGAAGGCGTTGAGCGTGATCGCGGCGACGACGAGGCCGAACGTGCTCCTCGGAATCGCGGGCACATCGGCAGACCTGGCCAGCGTGCCGCCATCGTCCTTCGCAAGTCTCCGGCGCGGCGCCACGAATGCATAGAGCGGAAGCGACACGAGGGTGAGCATGGCCGCGTAAACCAGGCACGTCCCCCGCCAGCCGAGGTGCCCGCTGAGGAACGAGGTCGTCGGCCAGAAGATGCTGCTGGACAGGCCCGTCACCAGCATCAAGGCCCCGATCGCGTTCTTGGCCTGCCGCCCCGCGACCTCGTTCAGCATGATATAGGCGCCGGTCGACAGCGTGGCGCTGCCGGCGATACCGAGGACGATCCAGGCGGCGAAATAGAGCATCGGCTCGCGCGCCAGCGACAGCAGCACGAAGCCCGGCGCGGTGACGACCGTGCCGACCATCATGACCGTCCGCGCGCCATGCCGCGCAAACGATCTGGCAAGCCACGGCGCACACAGCCCCATCGAGACGTAGAGAACGGATGTTCCGGCGAACACCGCCGGCAGGCTCATGCCGAGATCGGCGGCGAGATCGCGCCCGACGATGGCGGGAAGCCCGATCGTGCCCCATCCGACCAGCTGCGTGATGGCGAGCACCAGCAGGACGCCGATCAGCCTGCTGTCAGATTTCAAGAACCGCATTCCAAACGTTCGCCTGCCTGCCAGGCGCAGATCGCGCCGGCGACCAATGTCTTACCTGCAGACCGAGGCCACGGGCATGCCGGTTCCGAATGGCACCGCGGCGCCAGCCGCAGAGCGGCGCAGGACCACGCTCATTCCGGCGGATTGAACGTCCGCACGAAATACACGGGCTCGCTGCCCTTCTTCAGGCGGTAGAGTTGCGCCGGGCGGTTCGGGCCGCGCCGCATCTTCGCGACCGGCTCGATCATGTCGGCCGCCAGGATCCGGGTCCGGAACGCGCTTTTCTCGAGCGGACGGTCGAGCACGATCTCGTAGACGCGCTGCAGATCCGGCAGCGTGAATTCCGCCGGCATCAGATAGGCCGGCAGCGAGGTGTACTCCACCTTGTTGCGCAGGCGCTGGATCGCGGTCGCCAGGATGTCGCCGTGATCGAAGGCGAGCTTGTCCTTGAGCCTTCCGCCTCGAATCGGAAACCACCGCGCATCGTTCGCCAGCACGCTTGCGTCCGCCGGGATCAGCGCGAAATAGGCGTGTGTCGCCGACCAGCCGCGCGGATCGCGCGTCGCGCTTCCCCAGCTTCCGAGTTGCTCCAGATAAGGGCTGGTGACCCCGGTCTTCTCCCTCAGCTTGCGGGCGGCGCAAGCCGCGAGGTCGCGGTCCTTCGTGACGTCCACGAAGCCGCCCGGCAGCGCCAAGCTGAGCGGAAACGGCTCGCCCTCGCCGGCCGGGCGCTGCATCAGCAGCACCTGAAGGCTGTCGTCGAGGATCGTAAAGATCACGACATCGACCGTGGTCAGGGGTCGTGGGAAGTCCAATTGCCCCGATTTACCAGACCCTTCAGCCCGACCTTCGCCCGCCATCGGCAGCCTCCCCCTGTTCGGACTTGACAGTAGCATAGTTAGTTGTACAGTCCAACTTACTTAGTTGCTCAGGCACACTTATAACGACCATCGGAGACGGACATGTTCGGCGTCAGGTTCATCAAGGCCCAGCCCACCACCTATCTGATGAAGTATCGCGCCGGCGCGATCGTCGCCGAGGGTGCTGGTCTTTCCGCGCTGTATTACGCGCCGGTGACCATGCTGGTCGCGGTGCCGATCGGCAGCCGCGACGCCTCGTTCATCTTCGAGCAGACCGCGCGCGACTTTCAGACGCTGACCGTGCAGGGTCAGGTGACTTATCGCGTCAGCGACCCGAAGAAGGCGGCATCAATGCTCGACTTCACCCTGAAGGCTGACGGCAAGACCTATGCGAGCGACGATCCGGAAAAGCTGCCGGAACGCATCCTCGGCACGGTCGAGGTCCTCGCCCAGCAAGCGGTGAAGGAACTGACGCTGAGGGACGCGTTGCAGGCGTCCGACCGCATCGCCGACATCATCGCGGGCGGCTTGAGGGCGCGCGCGGACATCGCCGCTCTCGGCCTCGAAATCCTCGGCGTGTCGATCCGCGGCATCAAGCCGACGCCGGACACCGCAAAGGCGCTGGAGGCGCAAGCGCGCGAAGCGATCCTGAAGAACGCGGACGAAGCCATCTTCGCCCGGCGCAACTTCGCCGTCGAGCAGGAGCGTGCCATTCGCGAGAGCGAACTCGACACCGAGATCGCGGTCGAGCAGAAGAAGCGGTCAATTCGCGAGACCCAGATGGATGCCGAGGCGAGCGTTGCCGCAAAGCGCAATGAGCTGCGCGAGGCCGGCATGGCCGCGGACATCGTGCTGGAAGGCAAGCGCAAGGATTTCGTCGGCCTCAATGCCGACAATACCAGGACCCTGGCCGACGCCGAGGCCTACCGCGTCGGCGCGCTGATGAAGATCTTCGAGGGCGTCGACACCCGCGTGATCCAGGCGCTTGCCGCCGCCGGCATGCAGCCGGGTCAGCTGATCGCGCAAGCCTTCTCCGGCATTGCCGAGAAGGCCGAGAAGATCGGCCAGCTCAACGTCTCGCCGGACCTGCTCAGCCAGTTGATGGAGAAGCCGAAGCCGACGGAGGCCGCCAATGCCCGCCGCCAATGACCGCAAGGTGGTGCTGGTGACGCGCAAGACCAGGCTGGAGGACCTGATCGCGCGCCACCTGACGGCGGCGCAGGCCCGCTTCTACGTCGAACATCTCGGCGCCGACTTCTCCGACTATGAGCGCGAGCACGAGGTCTATCGTGCGCAGCGTCACACGACGCTGCAAGTGCTGGAGCAATGGGGGCGCTATCAGGTCATCGACCGCGGCTTCCTGCCGAACTTCCTCTTCGGGCCTGATGACATCGTGGTCGCGCTCGGCCAGGACGGCGTCGTCGCCAACACGATGAAATATCTGAACGACCATCCGCTGATCGGGCTCAATCCGGATCCCGCGCGCCACGACGGCATCCTCCTGCCCTTTGCGCCGCACGACCTCGCCAAGCTCTTGCCGGAGGTCGCCACTGAGAAGCGCAGCAGCCAGGCCGTGACGATGGCGGAAGCACGGCTCAACGACGGCCAGGTGCTCCACGCCGTCAACGACCTCTTCATCGGCGCCCGCACGCATGTCTCCGCGATCTACGAGATTGCGGCCGGCGGGGCGACGGAACGGCAATCTTCGAGCGGACTGATCGTCTCGACCGGGCTCGGATCGACCGCCTGGTTCAAGAGCATTGTGACCGGCTCGCTGGCCATTGCCGGCAGCTTTGGGCAGCCTCCGCCGCTGAGCAGTTACGACGCCCTGCCCTGGGACGCAGCCGAGCTGCGTTTTGCGGTGCGCGAGCCCTTCCCCAGCCGCCATTCGCAGACCCATCTCGTCTGCGGCCGGCTCGCGTCGGCGGACCAATTGCGCATCCGCTCGCTGATGGCGGAGAACGGCGTCATCTTCAGCGACGGCATTGAAGCCGACCGCCTCGACTTCAACGCCGGTGCCGAGGTCACGATCGGGATTGCCGCGCGGCGCGGGCGGCTGATCGTCTGATCATGTTAGGCGGCCGAGCCGCCTCACGCGGTGTGGCCGGGATCGACGTGCTTCGGCGTCTTCTTATCGCGCTGCGGCGTCATCTTGGCCGGATCAGGCGCACCGGGCACGCCGCGGGGACCCAGCTGTTCGCGCTGGATGTCGTCCTCGGAACGGGTTGGCTCGACGCCATTCGGCTCACGCGGCTTGGTCATCGCGGCCTCCTTCTCAAATGCTGCTTCGTGGTTCGGCTCTAGACGCCGAGCGCGTTGTCTCCGGCTTCGCGGCCGGGCACGCTGACCTGGACTTCATGTCCCTCACGAAGCGCGAGGGATGCGGCGGCGACCGCCGATTCGAATGCAGCCTCCTTGGTGGCGTAGGTGTTCTTGACGTCACCGTCGTGCAACACGCCCCATTCGTTCCGCACCGGCACGATGGCATATTGAGCAAGGCCCATTGTCCAACTCCTGGCTTGAGTTTCAGAATTTGGCTTTCACCGTCTGTCCGATAACGCGCCGGCGGGACTATCGTTGCGTCAGCTGCGGATGCGCGGCGGTGACGCGCCACACCGTGTTGCCGCTGTCGTCGGCGAGCAGCAACGCCCCGGTCTTGTCGATGGCGACGCCCACCGGCCGGCCGCGCGCCTGGTTGTCGCTGTTGAGGAAGCCCGTCACGACGTCCTGCGCCGGTCCGCTCGGCTTACCGTCCTTGAACGGCACGAACACGACCTTGTAGCCGTTGAGCACCTGCCTGTTCCAGCTGCCATGCTCGCCGACGAAGGCGCCACCGCGATAGGCGGCCGGCAGGCTGGAGCCGGTGTTGAAGGCGAGCCCGAGCGGGGCGACATGCGAGCTCAGGGCATAGTCCGGCGCGATCGCCTTGGCGACGAGATCCGGCCGCTGCGGCTTGACGCGGGGATCGACATGCTGGCCGTAATAGCTGTAGGGCCAGCCGTAGAAGCCGCCGTCCTTCACCGAGGTCATGTAGTCAGGGACGAGATCGGGACCGAGCTCGTCGCGCTCGTTCACCACCGTCCACAGCGCGCCGGTCTGCGGCTCGAAGCTGAGCCCGTTCGGATTGCGCAGGCCGCTCGCGAACACGCGCCAGCGCCCGCTGGCACGGTCGACCTCGAGGATCGCCGCGCGATTGTGCTCGGCCTCCATGCCGTTCTCGGTGATGTTGCTGTTGGAGCCGACGCCGGCATAGAGTTTCGAGCCGTCGGGGCTGGCGACGAGACTCTTGGTCCAGTGATGGTTGATCGGCCCGCCCGGCAGCGGCGTCAGCACCGTGCCCGGCGCGGTGATCCTGGTGTCGCCTTCGGTGTAGGGATATCTGACGATCGCATCGGCGTTGGCGACGTAGAGATCGTTGCCCACCAGCGCGATGCCGAAGGGCGAGTTGAGATGGTCGAGGAAGACGCTTTGCGTATCCGGCACGCCGTCGCCATTGCTGTCACGCAGCAGCGTGATGCGATTACCCGGCCCGGTGTCGTTGCCGCCCGAGGTCGCCCAGGACTCGATATAGCCCATGACGATCTCCTTGGGCCGCTTGATCGCGCCCCCCTTCGGCGCCTTGGATTCCGCCACCAGCACGTCACCATTGGGCAGCACGTAGAGGAAACGCGGATGCTGCAGACCGGTCGCGAAAGCCTTGACCTGCAGGCCTTGCGCCACAGTCGGCGTCTCGCCCTTCTTCCAGCCGACGATGCGCGCGATGTGGACGGGCGGCAGCAGATATTGCTGGATGTCGGGAAGCTCAGGGTTGGCGCCGATCTGCGCCTTGGGGTCGCCGCTGCCGTCATCGCAAGCAGCCAGCAACGGCAGCGACGCGCACACCAGAGCGCGGGCGAGCTTCGATATCATCGCGCAACTCCCACGCCGTGGCGATAGACCATGGCCCAGCCGAGCCAGCCGGTGACGGGGATCAGCACGGTGATCACGGACAGAACGAGCCCCGTCGGCCACACCGAGGTCCAGGCATCGCGGGTGTGGATCAGCGCGTTGACGATGGCCAGGATCAGCGCCACGGCATTGCCGATCAGATGCGGCCAGGCCGGCGTCTGCACACGCACCAGGCGGTTGCCGAGGAAATCAGTGAGGCCCGCGATCGCCGCCAGCACGCCGAAGACGACGCCAACGAGCAGAAGCCAAGCGGAAAAATTCGCCCACATGATCTCGGCGCTGGCGACATAGGCGATGTCGGTCAACAGCGCCCCAACGAAGCACGCGATCGGGATCGGCACCAGCATCGGATGAATGGGATGACCCGCGATCTGCGCGGTGGTGCGCACGCGCATGTCGTCTTGCACGGTTTGGCCTCGTGTGACTTTCCTCCAGCCCGACCGGCCAACTCGTGCGGGATGTGATGGTTCCTAGGGGATCCGCGCCGCCTCGTTCCGACGCGCGCGGATGGCACTCATCGCCGTAGCGATATCAGCGATCTCACGGGCTACGATGGCCTTGGATGCGCGCCAGACCCAGCTTTTCGCGGACCTCGTCATCCTCGATCACCTGATCGAGGCGCACATTCTTGTCGGCCTCCTTGCCGGCTTCAAAATCTTCCGCGATCGTCTCGAGGGTTCGAAATGCGTCGCCAGCGCTCGCGGCCGTTTCGAGGTGAGCAATCGACTGACCGTTCACCGTGAGGTCGGCCTCGCCCCAGGGCGTAGTGTCGATCTCCAGGCGATCGCCGCCGGCCTTGGCGATGAAGTGCTGGACGGTGGATTTGGAGGTCGGCAGGGAGAGGTCCGGCGTCCAATCGATCGGCTTGTTGGTCATGTCATGGTTGTCCCGAAGTTGCGACCAACGAATAGACCATCCGGAGCGCGCGACATTGACCTGGATCAGGCCCGGTGCGGCCGGGCCGTCAGCGCAGGATTTATCCCACCTTCCTCTTCTGTCGCGTGGTTGCGAGCAATACGAGGAGGAACGAGGCCGCAGTCATCAGCGTCGATATCGCTCCAATCGTCGGGTCGATCTCGTCTCGAAGCGCGGTGAACATGCGCTTGGTCAGCGGCTGGTACTGGCCGCCGGAGATGAACAGCGCGACGATGGTCTCGTCCATTGCCGAGATGAAGGCAAAAATGCCGCCGGCGACCACGCTCGACTTGATCTGCGGCAGGGTCACCGCGAAGAAGCTGCGCAGCCGGTTCATGCCGAGGCTTCGCGCAACCATTTCCTGCGCCGGATCGAAGCTCTGCAGGCCCGCCAGCACCGATATGACGACATAAGGCAAGCCCAGCATGACATTGGCGAGCACGAGGCCGGGCATGGTCGCGACCAGGCCGACCTTGGCGTAGACGAAGAAGATGCCGACCGCGGTGATGATAATCGGCACCACCAGCGGCAGCAGCAGCGCCATATGAACGACGCGCATGATGCGCAGCTTGGACTGGCCGATGGCATAGGCGGCAGCCACCCCACACGGCGTTGCGATCACGACGGTGAAGAGCGCAACCGTCAGCGTCACGCGCGTTGCCTGCATCCAGGCCGGGTTTGTGAAATATTGCTGATACCAGCGCGTCGAGAACGACGGCGGCGGGAAGGTCAGGAAGCGCGCGCTGGAGAACGAGATCGGCGCGATGATGAGAACGGGCAGGATCAGATAGACCAGCACCAGCGCGCTGATCGCGTAGAGGGCAATCCGTGCGGGCGAGATGCGCATCATTTCTGCCCCAGCACGCGGTCGAGCGAGATGAAGCGGCTGACGACGAAGAAGATCGCGAGCACACTCATGAGCAGCACGACGGCGACGGCGCTGGCCGCACCGAACTGGTTGTAGAGCTCGACGTTGCGACTCACGAGCATCGATACCATCACGGTGCGGCCGCCGCCTAGCAGTTCCGGCGTGATATAGAAGCCGAGGCAGAGCACGAACACCATGGTGCAGCCGGCGAGCACGCCAGGCAGCGACAGCGGCAGGAACACGCGAAAGAATGTCAGCGACGGGCTCGCGCCGAGACTGGCGCCGGCTTGCATGAGATCGCCGGGGATCTTCTGCATCGTGGCATAGAGCGGCAGCACCATGAACGGCAGCAGGATGTGCACGGTCGCCACCACCGTACCAAAACTGTTGTGGACCAGCGCGAGTGGCTCGGAGATCACATCGAAATAGCGCAGGAATTGGTTGATCACACCGGTACGCTGGAGCAGCGCCAGCCAGGCATAGGCGCGGACCAGCACGCTGGTCCAGAACGGCAGCACGACCAGCGACAGGATCAGGATGCTCCAGGCCTTCGGCACCGAATTGGCGAGATAGGCCAAGGGATAGCCGAGCAGCAGAGCGATCAATGTGACCGCGAGGCTGATCTCGAAGGTCAGCGCGAAACTTCGCCAGTAGATGTCTTCGGTGAAGACTCGCCGGTAGTTCTCCAGCGTGAAGCCGTCATGGTAGATCGACTGCCAGGCCAGCCAGCCGACCGGCAGCACGATCAAGAGCAAAATCACGAGCAGCGCCGGCGACACCAGCGCCAGCATCAGCCCGTGCTCACGGCGCTGATGCTTTTGCGAAGGATCGGACACTGTCATCGTCAACGCAGCCTCGTCTCACTTCTGCATGAACGATGCCCAGCGCTTCTCGGCGGCTTCGCCGGCCGGCGAAGACCACCAGGCGTAGGACATCAGCGCCTGCTTGGCCGCGTTCGCCGGCTCGCTCGGCAATTGCGCGGCACGTTCGGACTTGATCACGTTAGTTTCAAACGCCTTCGGATTGCCGGGGCCGTAGTCGATGTGGAGCGGCAGATTGGCCTGGTGCACGGGATCGACGGCCTCGTTGAGGAATTTCAACGCGGTGTCGAGATTCGGCGCGCCCTTGAGAATGCAGAGCGAGGTGCTCTGAAGGACGCCCTGATTGTAGGTGAAGGCAACCTTGGCGCCTTCCTTGGCGACCGCGCTGACTCGGCCGTTCCAGGCCATCTCCATGTCGACCTCGCCGTCGTTGAGCAGTTGCGCCGACTGCGCACCCGAAGTCCACCACACCGTGATGTGCGGCTTGATCTCCTCGAGCTTCTTGAAGGCGCGATCGACGTCGAGCGGATAGAGCTTGTCCGGGGCGACACCGTCAGCCATCAATGCGGCCTCAAGCGTGGCGAACGGGTGGTTGCGCAGGGCGCGGCGGCCGGGGAATTTCTTCACGTCCCAGAAATCTGCCCAGCTGTTCGGCGCGTCCTTCGGGAACGTCTTCTGGCTGTAGGACAGCACGCTGGAATAGAACTCGTAGGAGATCGAATAGGGACTGCGATAGGCTTCCGGCATCGCCGCGCCGTTGGGAATCTTCGAGAAGTCGAGCTTCTCGATCAGCCCCTGCTCGCCGCCACGCAGGCAGTTTCCGGTGGGCGTGTCGACGACATCCCAGATCGGCCTGCCGCTGCCGACCTGGGTTTTGATCGCGGGCCAGGCGTCGGGAATCGAGTCCTGGTTGATGGTGATGCCGAGCTTCTTGGCGGTGGGATCCAGGATCGCCACCGTCTGCGCCTGCTGGTAGGCGCCGCCTTGCGAGACGAAGGTGATTTGGTCGGCGGCATCGGCCGCACCGGCAAATCCGATTGCGCCGAGCAGCGCGCAGCCCAGTCCAAACTTCTGCTTCATCGTCATCCTCGCCTCCTCCAAAAGAATCTCACTGACCGATCGCATCGAGAAACTGATACCAGCCGGCGACCATGCGCACCGCGGGCTCGCGCAGCGGATAGAACGGAATGGGCCTCATGCCCCTGACATCGAGCAGCCCGACATCGGGGCTCTCGCCGCGCACGAGGGCTGCGAGATAGCGGCCCATCAGGCTCGACATCGCAACGCCCGCGCCATTGTAGCCCAGCGAGACCAGCGTGCGGTCGTCGATCCGGCCGATATGGGGCACCGAGTCCAGCGTCATCGCGACGAGGCCAGACCATTTGTATGCGAGCGGGACCTCGGCCAAATCCGGAAAGATTCCGACCATCGCCTTGCGCAGCGCGTCGAAGGCGGCTTGCGAGTCCTGCTTGCCGAAGGCGCCGCGGCCGCCGAAGATCACGCGGTTATCGACCATGCGGAACCAGCGCATCATGCGCTTGGTCTCGGTGTAGGTCCGCCCCGTCGGCATCAGCTTTCCAGCGAGATTGCGCGGCAGCTGTTCGGTCGCAACCATGGCGCTGCGGAACGGGATCAACGTGCGCTGCATATGTGCGGTGGCGCCAGTCAGATCGGAATAGCTGTTGGTGGCGATGATCGCCTGTTTGGCACGCACGGCGCCTTGCGGCGTCTCGGCGACAATACCGTTCTTCTCGCGCCGCAGCTTGACGACCGGGGATTCCTGGAAGATCGGAACACCACGGCGCGCCACGCCGTCGGCGAGGCCCCGCAGATAATTCAGCGGATGGATGCCGCCAGAGCCGGGATTGAGCACGCCGCCGACAAAGATGTCGGAGCCGGTCTCTTCGCGCACTTCGCGCTTGTTGAGGATGCGGACCTCGGCAGAACCCATCTCACGCGTCATCCAATTGGCCTCGTCGATCGCGGCCTTCAGCGTCGTCTGGTTATGCGCGGCCTTGACCTGTCCGGTGCGCGTCAGGTTCGCACTGGTGATGCCGAATTCGGACACCAGCTCCTCGACCATGTCGGTCGATTCATGCGCGATCTCGTACATGCGCTTCGCCATGGCGCGGCCATGCGCGGCATCGATCTCGCGGAACGACAGACGAAACTTTGCGGTGATCACGCCTCCGTTGCGTCCGCTGGCGCCCCAACCGGGGCGGTTGGCTTCGAGCACGATTGGCGATGCGCTGTCCTTGGCGATGTGGTGCGCGGCGGACAGGCCGGTGTAGCCCGCGCCGATGATCACTACATCCGCCTTGTGTTCGTCCGACAGCACGGGAAAGTCGCGTACCGGCTCCGCGGTGGCTTCCCACAGCGAGTTGACAGATGGCAATGCGCTCCAGTCGCGTGTCATGCCGGCGCTCACGGATTTACGCCGCCGGCCCGATGGCGGCGTCGGCCAGTGCCTTCAAGGTCGGGAAATGGAAGTCCGGCTTGGTCAGCGTCTCCACCGCCGGCGTGCCGCCGAAACCAGCGACGCCCTGGCGGCGCTCGATCCAGCACACCTTGTAGCCGAGTTTCCGCGCGATCCCGATGTCGTGGTACTGGCTCTGGGCGACATGCAGAATGTCGGACTGCTTGTAGCCGAACGCCGACTGACGCCCCCTGTTGTAGGCGAAGAATTCCGGATTGGGCTTTGCCACGCCGGTGTCGTCGGCACAGACGGTGTCGTCGAAGGGATCGCCGAGCGCGTGCGCGTAGGCGGACAGCGCGACACGGTCGGCATTGGTCATTGCGACCAGGCGGAATTTCGTGCGCAGGCGCTTAAGCGCCTCGGCCGAATCCGCGAACGGCCCCCAGCGTAGCACCGAGAGCTGGAAGGTGTCGCACGACGCGTCGTCGGACGGCAGTCCGACCTCCTTGGCCAGATGGCGGTAGACGTGGAACATCGCCTCGCTGGAGCGCTCGTAGTGCTTGTCGCGGCCGCGCTTGTAGGGCTCGAATATCTGCTCGTCGCTAAGCTCGGCCGGCGTCTTGCCCGAGATCTTGCGCACCGCTGCGAGCACGCCGGCCTCGAAATCGATCAAGGTGCCGACGACGTCGAAGGTGAGGACCTTGAAATTGCTGAACGCCGCTTGGGTCGACATATCGGTTTCTTCTTTCGGTTGGACAAGGCTTGAGTTCAGTCCTTCATCTTCGGCACGACGATGGTGTCCTGGGGATGAAGGGTGACGGTGAGGCTGCCGCCGAGCGGCGGGATGCGGCTGTAGGCCTGATGATAGCTCGGCTGGCGCAAGCTGAGCGCGATGCCGTCAGCGAGCGCCAGGAAGATGCGCAGGCTCTCGCCCTGATAGACGATATCGGTGACCGTGCCGGTGAGCCGGTTGCAGGCGGCATCCTGTGCGCCATCGTCGATTAGCAGCTTTTCGCTGTGCACGGCCAGCATCAGCGCATCGCCGTCGGGGATGGCGCGGGCGCTACGCAGCAGCGCGTTGCCGAGCGCGACGCTGGTGGCATCGACACGGCGCACCGACAGCATCGTAGCTTCACCGATGAAGCTCGCGACGAAGGAATCGGCGGGATGGTCGTGCAGCCGCGCGGGCTCGTCGATCTGGACCAGCCTGCCGTCCTTCATTACCGCGACACGGTCGCTCATGGTCAGCGCCTCGCGCTGGTCGTGGGTGACGTAGATGATGGTGGCGCCGATTCGCCGGTGCAGCGCGCGCAGTTCGATCTGCATGGATTCGCGCAGCTGCTTGTCGAGCGCGGAGAGCGGCTCGTCCATCAGGATCAGCCGCGGCTCGAAGATCATGGCGCGGGCGAGCGCGACGCGCTGGCGTTGGCCGCCGGAGAGCTGCGCGATGCCGCGCTCCTCGTAGCCGGCGAGGCCGACCATCGCGAGCGCCGCGCGCACCTTGTCGGGCCAGCTTGCCTTCGGCAAGCGACGTGCACGCAAGGGAAAGGCGACATTCTCGCCGACGCTCATATGCGGAAACAGCGCATAGTTCTGGAAGACGACGCCGATGTCGCGCTTGTGCGGCGGCATGTAAGTGACGTCGCGACCGCCGAACAGGATCGTGCCAGTCGTAGGCAGGATGAAGCCGCCCAAGATGCCAAGCAGCGTGGTTTTGCCGGAACCGGAGGGACCGAGCAGCGAGACGAACTCGCCGGCGCCGACATTGAGGGAGACGTCGTCGAGAGCGCGAACGGCGCCGTACGCCTTGCTCGCGGACCGGATCTCGACGCTTTCCGCTCGTCTGTCCAACGATCGCCCTCGCCTCGTTCCCTGTCATGACGTGCCTCACTGCGCGCCATAAGCCTGCTTTATAGACAGCATCCCGGAGCAATCGCGGGTACAGCGTGCGCCGCACCAAAACTGTCTCCCGAACACCCTGCCTTTAGGCTGTGATACGAATGACACCAGACTTGGCAAAACTCGGCAATTGCCAAATTCTCACTGCGCCCATAACATGACGTTATGCCCGAGCTGCGCAGGATGCTGCCCTCAAGTAACGCCCTGTTCGTCTTTGACGCAGCAGCGCGCAATGGCAGCTTCACGGCGGCTGCCGCCGAACTCAACGTCACGCAGCCGGCGGTAAGCCGGATGCTCGGACAATTCGAGGAGCATCTCGGCGTTCGCCTGTTCGACCGCAAGGCGGGCCGCGCGGTGCTCACCGAGGAAGGCGAGCAGCTCTATCGCCGCGTGCTCGAAGGCTTTCGCAGCATCGAGAGCGGCCTCGTCGAGATCGAGCGGCGCCGCAAGGGCACCGAGACCGTGACGCTGTCGGTCTCCTCTGCCTTTACCACGCACTGGCTGATGCCGCGCATCGACAAACTCCAGAAGCAGTTTCCCCAGGTCGATCTGCGCTTCCAGCTGATCTCCGGCGCATTACGCGGGCCGGTGGAGAACGTCGATCTCGGCATGCGCTTCCGCGATCGCGACGAGCCGTCGTCCGGCGGCACGCTGGTGATGAAGGAAGCGATGCTGCCGATGTGCAGCCCGACCTATCTCGGCGCGACCGATCCCACCGAGGGCAACACCATCATCCGCCTCGCCGAGACGCCGGGCGACTGGGCCGCGGATTACGCATCACTGCTCACCGGTCGTCGCGGTGCGGCCAAGGGGCTCAGCTTCACCGATTATGCCGTCGTGATGCAGGCCGCCCTGCTCGGCCAAGGCATCGCGCTCGGCTGGCTGACGGTCGCCTCGCATTGGCTCCTGACAGGCGCGCTGGTGCCGGCCTCCGATACACTCACCACCACGCGCCGTCTCTGCGAGTTCCTGCCGCCACGCAACCGGCCCATGCGGCCCATTGCCGCCGAGATCCGGGATTGGATCATCGCGCAAATGCGGATCGAGCTGGCTGCAATCGATCGGCAATATCCACGACTTGGCTTGATGCCTGCGTGCTACTGAGCTTTCAGGTGGATTTGCCTTCCTGACCGTCGGCTCGCCCGAGCGAATGAGCCGGCTGGCTCAGGTCGCTGTCCAAAGGTACGAACAAGCAGGCAACCGTCAGGTCCTATCGCAAAGCTCCGGCCATCTGGCGATCGACGTCAGCAAGCAGGCTTCAACTTTTCTGCGATCCACAATGAGCCCTCATTTCAAGCGGAGGGCTTGGGCGTTGGAGCGGGTGAAGGGAATCGAACCCTCGTATTCAGCTTGGAAGGCTGCTGCTCTACCATTGAGCTACACCCGCGTTACGGGCTCCCTAACACGGCCGGGCGGCGGTCTCAACTGTTCAGGAGGTCGCTTTCCGGCCGTCCTGAGCCTTGCGAATCGCGCCCGGTTCCTTCCGACCCGCCGCCTCTTAACAGCGGCGGCAATGCCGCCTATATTGAAATCTTCCGAAACCAACGAAAGGAGGTGATCCAGTGTCTCTTACCAAGCGCTGTCACCTCGCTGGGATCGCCCGCTAAGCTTTGAACAAGGCTTGGCATCGGGGCGCTCTCAGCCTTGGACCAGCGAGCAAGAAATCGGGCGCGACGGGGCTTCCCCGCCGCGCCTTTTTCGTCCGCCGGCGCCGCTCAGTCCGGCGGCTCGCCCGCAAGCACCTCGCGTATCTTCTGCGACAGCTCCGACTTCCGATAGGGCTTCCTGAGCAGCGCCACACCGGGATCGAGATGTCCTCCGTGGACGATGGCATCGTCGGTGTAGCCGGAGGTATAGAGCACCCTTGCTCCCGGCCGCCGGAGCCGGATCGCGTCGGCCAATTCCCGCCCGTTCATGCCGCCGGGCATGATGATGTCCGTGAACAGCAGATCGAATTTGGCGCCCTGGTCGACCAGCGCCAGTGCGGAGGCGCCGTCGCCTGCCACCAGCGTGCGATAGCCGAGGCTGCCGAGCCGGGCGATGACATAGCCCTGCACCAGCGGATCGTCCTCGACCACGAGGATCGTTTCGTGCCCGCGTGCCGTGTCGAGCGCCTGGACCGGCGCGGTCCTGGCCGGCGCCTCGCCCTTCGACCGCGGCAGGAACAGCCGCATCACCGTGCCGCGCCCCTCCTCGCTCTCGACCGCGACGGTGCCGCCGGTCTGCTTGGCAAAGCCGTAGACCATGCTGAGCCCGAGGCCGGTGCCGCGGCCGACGCCCTTGGTGGTGAAGAACGGCTCGAACACGTGCTCGCGGATGTCGGCGGGGATGCCGTGGCCGGTGTCGGCGACCGCGACCATCACGAAGGCGCCGCGCATGGCATCGCCGTCGCCCGCAGCGTCGGTGTCGTCGAGCTCGCGGTTCGCGGTCTCGATCGTGAGCTTGCCCCCGCCCGGCATCGCGTCGCGCGCGTTGACGGCGAGGTTGACGATCGCGGAGGAGAGCTGCGATGGATCGGCCATCGCGGACCACGCATCGTCGGCGAGCCGGGTCACGATCTCGATATGGGCGCCGAGGATCGGCCTCAGCAGTTTAGCGGTCTCGATCACGAGGGCGTTGACGTCGATCTCGCGCGGCTCCAGCGGCTGGCGGCGCGCGAAGGTCAGGAGCTGCGAGGTGATCTCCGCGCCGCGCGCGGCCGCATCGTCGATCAGCTGCGCGATCGCGGCGAATTCGGGCTTGTCCGCAAGCCCCTCCTGGATGATCTCGATGGTGCCGGTGATGACCGTGAGCACATTGTTGAAGTCGTGCGCGACGCCGCCGGTGAGCTGGCCGATCGCATCCATCTTCTGGGATTGGCGCAGCCGCTCCTCGGTCTCGTGCTGCTCGGTGAGATCGGTCGCGGAGCCGCGATAACCCATGAAGCTTCCGTCGGCAGCGAAGACCGGCTGGCCGTTGACGCTGAAATGATGCATCCGCCCCGTGGTGTCGCGGCCGCGATATTCGAACTTCCGGAACGGCTCATGGCGGTCCAGCATCGCCATGTGCGCGCGCCATTTCTCGGGCTCGGCGTCGCAGCCGGACGCGGCATCGGTGCGGCGCTTGCCGATCAGCGCCTTGTTGTCCATGCTGAAGGCACCGGCCCGGTCGGAAATGTAGGTGAACCGATGGTCCGGTCCGGTCTCCCAGAACCAGTCGGACGCGGTCTCGGCATAGTCGCGGAAACGCTCTTCACTCGCACGCGCGTCCTCTTCGGCGCGCCGGCGGACCTTGAGGTCGCGCTCGAGATTTGCATTGGCCTCGCGCAGCTCGCCATAGGCCCGCTGGAGGTTCGCGCACATCGCGTTGAAGGCGTCGATGACCTTGTCCAGCTCGTCGGCATCGTAGGGCGGCCGGCGCTCCAGGCGCAAAGGCGGCGGCGGCCGCGCAAGGCTGTATTTGCTGACGAAGTCTGCGATGGCGACCAGATGCCGCGTCACCAGCAGATGGAACATGTAGATGATGAACAGCGAGACGAGGAACGTCTTGGCCGCCTGGCTTGCCAGGATCACCAGCGCGCGGTTCAGCAGATGCTGGTAGACGTCGGTCAGCGTCGCCTCGACATGGAGCACGCCGATCTCGCGTGCGGTCCCCTGCACATTGGTGTTCAGCGGATAGTCGCGCGTCACGACCGAGCGGGTGCTCGGCTCGCCGATGGCGAGACGGATCGGATTGGGACGGTCGTCAACCTCGCGCACCTCGGCGGCGCGGATGTCGGGCAGCCGCAGGATACCGTCGAGCTGGAGCTTGAGCTGGTTCTGGTCGAGATTCCACAGGCTCTCGCCGAGACTGCCGGTGGTGCTGCGGCCGATCTCGTCGAGCCTGGTCTCGATGAGGCCGACCTCGCGATCATAATCGAGATAGAGCTGGAGCGCAGTTAACGTCAGCGTCACGACCGAAGAGAACAGCAGCACGGCGGCGAGCAGGCGCGGCCCGACGCCGCTGCGCGACCAGTTGAAGAGCCGGGACAGCAGCGCGGCGAACATCGAAGGCGCGAGCGCGGTGCCGATCAAATCCTGCTTCGCAGCCGCCGGTGCAACGGCGCGGCCGCGATTGGAGTCCTCGTCACCAGCCTTGGCCATGCACCACATCCCCGGAAACGGCGGCACGCTGCGGCCGAGCGGTCGCAGCCTCGAGCATTTCGATCGTCGAGACTTCCCCTTCCCGCGATGCGCGCGGCGATCCCGTCGGCCGATTTCCTGTCAACCCCTGGGCGGCTTGAGGTCGGCGGGGTCATATCTTGCGTCCGCTAGCAGGATTGTCGCGCAAACTACCACTTCGCGTGGTAGAATGACATCGGTGAAAGTCCGGACGTCGCCTGCACCTCGGGCGGGGCAGTGACCTCTATGGCCACGCGCAGGCGCCGTCTCCGGTAGATCGGCGGACATCGGAATCCAGCGGTAGCTTCGGGCAACGAGGAGGCGCGTCATGTGGCGGATTATCGTCGCCTGCCTGTCACTGCTTGCAAGCGGTCCATCGCCGGCGCAGGAGGTCATCCGGCTGGCGCGCATCGCAGACATCCCCGATCAATATGTCGGCGGCGAGATGTTGCGGGCCGTTTACGCCAGGCTGAACATCAGGCTGGAGTTCGAGGACGTCCCCGGCAAGCGCGCGCTCGCGCTGTCGAGCGCCGGCGCGGTCGACGGCGAGATCCAGCGCATCGGATCGCTCTCGCGCGACTACCCGACGCTGGTCCAGGTCACGCCGGCGATCAACTATATCGAGCCGGCGGTGTTTGCGACGAAATTCCGGTTCGACGTCGCCGGCTGGGACTCGATCAGGGACTACAGCATCGGCATCGTCCGCGGCGTCGGCTCCTCGGAGGCCGGCACGCGCGGCATGGCCCGCGTCACGGCGACCACTGGCCTCGACAACATGGTCAGGATGCTCGATGCCGATCGTTTCGACGTGATGGTCACCGACCTCTTCAGCGGGCTCGCCGCGGTGCGCAAACTCAATCTGCAGGCCAGGATCCACCCGCTCTCGCCGCCGCTCGAGCGCATCCACATCTACCATTACCTGCACGAACGCCATCGCGATCTCGTGCCGAAGGTAGGCAAGGCGATCGCCCAGATGGAGGCGAGCGGCGAATTGGCGGCGCTGCGCGAGGCCCTGGTCAAGCAGGTCTTGAACGCCCCGTAACGGGCCGCCGGCTCAGCCCGTGCGAAGCCTCTCGCGCAAGGCGACGGCGGCGATCAGCATGCCGACGCACCAGGCCACGACGGCGCGGTGGGGCTCCCCGCCGAGCAGCACCGTGAAGATGCTCGTCAGCAGGCACGGCACGATGACCTTGCCCGTCCGGCTCGTCAGTGCGAGCAGGAACGGCATCGCCGCGATCGATATTTGCAGGACGTCCATATGGGACATCGGGCGCGAGGCTTCAGAAGCCGCAAACACCGAGCGCGCGCGGCCGCTTGCCGCGCCGGCTTTCGACGATGCGCTCGCCGCCATTCTCGGCCGAACTGCCGTAATAGCGGTGATGGCCGCTTTGGTCGTGCAGATCGGCCGTCTGAGATTGTCCGGCGCGACGTGCGTCGCAGATGATCTTGATGTGACCCGACATTGCCGCCTCCAGCAGAAATCTTGTTGTTGTGGTCATCAGTCGCGACCACTTCCGGCGGCGTTCACACGGCAATGCCGCAATCGGGTTTCAGGACGGTTTCGTCGCGGCCCGGCCACGCAATATCTTATGCTTGAATTTATGCTTGAATTTATTTTGGGGATTGTCGGCATCGCCTGCGGTGCTACGTCCTCTGGGATCGGTGCAGAAAAACAACGAGGTGACGATGCTTTACGCCATCCTGGCCTACCACGTGGAAGACGAGATCCTGTCCTGGACGCCTGAGCAGGACGCCGCGGTCGTGGCCAAGGTCATCGAGGTTCAGGCCCCCTTGCGGGCCAGCGGGCAGTTCGGGCCGGCCGCCCGTCTGGATGAGACCCGAAAGGCCCGCACCTTGCGCGGCCCCGGCGCGGGCATGGTGCTGGACGGCCCGTTTGCGGAGACCAAGGAGCAGCTTCTGGGCTTCCACCTGATGGAATGCGCCAGCGAGGAGGAGGCGATCGCGGCGGCGCGGAAACTGCGTGCGGTCAACCCGACTGCGGTTTACGAAATCCGCCCGGTCAAGCTTTACGTGCCGGCCGATGGGTTCGGGGCGACGTCCGGGTGAGGCACGGCCTCACGCGCCCGGCCCGGTCCGCGCACCGTAGAAGCGCTGGATCGCGAGCCCGCCGAAGGCGATGAACCAGACGAAAGGCGCGATATGCGGGGCGAACGCCGCCACGATCGTGCCCGGGATGAACACCAGGAGCGGAAACAGCGAGGCCATGATCTCCTGGCGCCAGCCGCCGAGGATCGTCCACCACAGCCAGGCATTGAGGCCGGCGATCGCGGTCAGGTGCAGCCCGTAGAGCACCGCAACCGCACTGCTCATGCTGTAATTGGTGTAGAGGCCGTTGGTGACAGGCAGCAGAACGATCGAGAGCAGGAAGAACAGGTTGAGGATCACGGCGCCGCGGCTGCCGACGGGTTGGCGCGCCAGCCGCCGGTGATGGCTGATCCAGAACACGCCGGCGATGATGAAGCTGAGGGCAAGGCCGGCGAGCTTGCCGGAATAGACGTGGGCGAGATCGCTCCAGTCGGGCACGCTGGTGAAGACCGCAGCTTTGGGCAGGTCGTAGGCCAACAGCGTCATGGCGACACCGAAAATGGTGTTGCTGAGCGATTCCAGCCGCCGCATCTCGAACTGGTCGGATTTGAGCTCGGTCATGCCGGGTGCGCTTTTCGGACTGGAACCTGTGGGCGTCTTTCCCCTAAATCCTAAACCCGGTCCCGTCCAGCCGCATTGCGATTCGCGACGGGATCGCCGACTCTCGCCCTTTCACCGGGGCGATTCGTGGCGACATATCTGGACACGCTCAATGCGGAGCAGCGCCGCGCCGTCGAGCATGGCGTGGCCGATGGCGCGACCGTGGGCGCTCCCCTGCTGGTGATTGCCGGCGCCGGCTCCGGCAAGACCAACACGCTGGCCCATCGCGTCGCGCATCTGATCGTCGCCGGCGCCGATCCACGCCGCATCCTGTTGATGACCTTCTCCCGCCGCGCGGCGGGCGAGATGGCCGGCCGGGTCGAGCGCATCGCCCGCAAGGTGCTGGGCGAGAACAACGCCGCCATCATGCGCGATGCGCTCAGCTGGGCCGGCACCTTCCATGGCATCGGCGCGCGTCTGCTCCGCGAATATGCCGAACGGATCGGCGTCGATCCCGCCTTCACCATCCACGACCGCGAGGATTCCGCCGACCTGATGAACCTGGTCCGGCACGAGCGCGGCCTGTCGAAGACCGAGAGCCGCTTCCCCGCCAAGGGCACGTGCCTGTCGATCTACTCGCGCTGCGTCAACGCCGAGATGGAGATCGAGAAGGTGCTGGGGGTGCACTATCCCTGGTGCGCCGGCTGGGCCGCCGAGCTGAAGGGCCTGTTCGCGGCCTATGTCGAGGCCAAGCAGGCCCAGCACGTGCTCGATTACGACGATTTGTTGCTGTACTGGTCGCAGATGATGAGCGATGCGCTGATCGCCGAGGAGATCGGCGGCCGCTTCGATCACGTGCTGGTCGACGAATACCAGGACACCAACCGCCTGCAATCCTCAATCCTCCTGGCGCTCAAGCCCGACGGACGCGGGCTCACCGTGGTCGGCGACGACGCCCAGTCGATCTATTCGTTCCGCGCCGCCACCGTGCGCAACATCCTGGATTTCCCGCAGAGCTTCTCGCCCCGCGCCGAAATGATCACGCTCGACCGCAACTATCGCTCGACGCAGACCGTGCTGGCTGCGGCCAACGGCGTCATCGGGCTCGCGCGCGAGCGCTTCACCAAGAATCTCTGGACCGACCGCGCCGCCTCGCACAAGCCGCAGCTCGTCACCGTGCACGATGAGGCCGACCAGGCGCGCTACATCGTCGAAGAGGTGCTGGCGAACCGCGAGCAAGGCGCACTGCTCAAGCACCAGGCGGTGCTGTTCCGGACGTCCTCGCATTCCGGCCCGCTCGAGATCGAGCTGACCCGCCGCAATATTCCGTTCGTCAAGTTCGGCGGGCTGAAATTCCTCGACGCCGCGCATGTCAAGGACGTGCTGGCGCTGCTGCGCTTTGCAGAGAACCCGCGCGACCGTGTCGCCGGCTTCCGCATCCTGCACCTCTTGCCCGGCATCGGACCCGCGACCGCGCAGCGCGTGCTCGACCACATGGCGGAAAGCACCGATCCGCTCGCCGCACTCGGCCAGCTCCCGGTGCCCGCGCGCACCGGCGCCGACTGGACCGACTTCGTCCGCACCACCCAGAATTTGCGCTATTCGGAATGGCCGGTCGATCTCGAACGCGTGCGACTCTGGTACGAGCCGCATCTCGATCGCCTCCACGAAGATTCCGAGACGCGCCGCGCCGATCTGATGCAGCTCGAGCAGATCGCCAGCGGCTATGCCTCTCGCGAGAAATTTTTGACCGAGCTCACGCTCGACCCGCCGGACGCGACCAGCGACAAATCCGGCCCGCCGTTGCGCGACGAGGACTATCTGATCCTGTCCACCATCCACTCCGCCAAGGGCCAGGAGTGGAAGTCGGTGTTCGTGCTCAACGTCGTCGACGGCTGCATGCCGTCCGACCTCGGCGCCGGCACCAGCGCCGAGCTCGAAGAGGAGCGACGCCTGCTCTATGTCGCGATGACCCGCGCCAAGGACGATCTGCACCTCGTGGTGCCCCAGCGCTTCTTCACCCACGGCCAGCAAGCCAAGGGCGACCGCCACGTCTACGCCTCGCGCACCCGCTTCATTCCGGAGCAGCTGGTCTACCTGTTCGAGCGCACCGCCTGGCCAAAGGCAGCAAGCGGCGCCGCCCGCACCGCGGCGCAGGGGCCGAAGGTCGACATCGGCGCGCGTATGCGCGGGATGTGGCGGTAGACGCAAGAGGCTCGTGTCGGGACCTGTCAGGATAACCGGAACAACAGAGGTCCGACATGAAAGCCGTCGTCGTCGAGCAATACGCACCGATCGATCAGATCGAACTGAAGGACGTCCCGCTCCCGTCCATGGAACCGGGACAATTGCGCATCCGCGTGGAAGCTGCCGGGATCGGCTTCGTCGACGGCTTGAAGATCGAGGGACGCTATCAGACCAAAGATCCCCTGCCCTTCATTCCCGGGACGGAGTTCGCGGGCGTGGTGACGGACGCGCCCGGCGCACCCGGCGGCTATCAGCCCGGCATGCGCGTGATGGGGATGACGCGCGCGGGCGCGCTTGCCGAGGAGATCGTCGTCAGACCCGAAGCGCTCCATCCCCTGCCCGACGGCGTCGCGGCCGAAGTCGCCGCCTCGTTTCGCGCCAATTATCTGACCGCCCTCTATGCGCTCAGCTCACGCGCCATGCTGGTCGCAGGGGAACAGCTTCTGGTGCTGGGCGCAGCTGGCGGCACCGGAATTGCGGCAGTCCAGATCGGCAAGCTGCTTGGCGCCCGTGTGATCGCAGCAGCATCGACACCGGACAAGCGCGGGTTCGCGCTGGCGCACGGCGCCGACGCTGTGATCGACTACACGCAGGCGGGCTGGCGCGACACGCTGAAGGAATTGACGGGAGGACACGGCGCCGACGTGATCTTCGACCCGGTCGGAGGCGACGTCTCGGTGCAGGCCTTTCGCTCCATCGCCTGGCGTGGCCGTCATCTCGTGGTCGGTTTTGCCGCCGGTGCGATCCCGGCATTGCCGTTCAACCTGCCACTGCTGAAGGGCGGTGCCCTGCTCGGTGTCGATCTCGCGCAGATCCCGTTGCGCGAGCCCGAGGTGCAGAAGCGCCTGATGTCGCAGTTGACGGGCTGGCTTGCCGACGGCCAGCTGAAGCCTGTGGTCGGTCGCGTCTTCGCGCTGGGCGATTTCCGGGAAGCGTTCAGGACCATGCAGACGCGCGGGGCGCTCGGCAAGATGGTCGTGCGCATCTCGACATAGGACGCACGAGCGGCGCGAGGGCGTCCGTGACGCAGCGGCAGCTACGTGTTCAGCCTGTCGAACTGGACCTTGCCCGCCTTCATCACCAGTGGAATATGCTCGCCCTGGCCGAGCAGGCAGGCGACGTCGCGCAGCGGATTGCCGTCGACCACCAGCAGGTCCGCGATCGACTCGGGCACGATGCGGCCGAGCTTGCCCTCCATGCCGAGCACCTCGGCGCCGATTACCGTGGCGCTGGCGATCACCGCGCGCGGACCGAGAATCTCGGCGCGGATCCGGAATTCGTCGCTCTGCAGGCGCTGCGACGGCCCGAGCAGGTCGCTGCCGAACCCCATCTTCACGCCGGCGTCGCGATAAATCGCGAGCGAGCGCAGGCCGGCGTCACGAACGTCGGCGATCTTGGCGACGCTCTCGGGCGGCAGGCCATATTGCGCGCCTTCATTGGCCAGCGCCTCGTAGGTGACGAGCGTCGGCACCACATAGGCGCCCTTCTCGGCCATCAGGCGCGCGGTCTGGGCATCGACCAGATTGCCGTGCTCGATGGTGCGCACGCCGCAGCGAACCGCGCGCTCGATCGCGGCGGCGGTATAGGCGTGGGCGAGCACATAGGTCTGGCGCCCGCGCGCCTCCTCGACGATGGCGCGGATCTCGTCCTCGGAGTAGCCGAAGGCGCCGACAGGGTCGGTCGGTGACGCGACGCCGCCGGACGCCATGATCTTGATCTGATCGGCGCCCATCTGCAGCTCCTCGCGCGCCGCCCTGCGCACGCCGTCGACGCCGTCGGCGACGCGCGCCAGCGCGCCGACACGCACGCAGCAGGGGCACGGCGCGTCGCTGGCGAGATAATCCGAGCGCGCGCGCATGTCGCCATGCCCGCCGGTCTGGCTCAGCGCGCGGCCGGAGACGAACAGCCGCGGGCCGTCGGTGAGACCGGTCTCGATCGCCTGCTTCAGCGCATGGCCGGCGCCGCCGGCGTCGCGAACGGTGGTGAAACCGCGGCGCAGCATGCCGCGCAGCAGCAACGTCGAGCGCAGCGTCACCAGCACGTTCGGCATGTGCACCTGCTGCGACAGATTGAGCTCGACCGCCACCGCATGGACATGCAGGTCGATCAGGCCGGGCATCAGCGTCTTGCCGTTGAGGTCGATGGTGCGGTCGACTGAAGCCTGGAGCGGCCGGTCCGAGACCTCCTTGATCACATTGTCCTCGACCAGCACGTCATGGCCTTCCAGCAAATCCGGCTGAAGCGGATCGAGCAGAGCGGCATTCTTGAAGAGGGTGCTGGGCATGGTCGTTTCCTGTCTGGTCAGGACTGTGTGAGCAGCGCGGGCAATGCGAGCTGGGCAAATGGAAGACACGCGGCGGCATCGTCCGCGCCGTACCAGCCCGCTTCATGGAGCAGGTTGAGCGAGCCGAGCGTGCGTCCGCGCCAGCGCACGGGCATGTTGAGCACGCTCTCGCAGCCGAGTGAAGCGATCAGCTCGTGATCGGCGAACACATTGCGCAGATCATCGAGAGTGCGGCCGATATAGGCCTCGCCGCGGTCGAGCACGGCCTCGGTCCAGGGGCCCGGCGCCAGCCGCTTGCGGCCGCCCGTCGGGTAAGGCTCGGGGAGATTGGAATAGATCCGCGCCGCTTCACCCGTATCGTCGTCATAGGTCAGGATCGTGAACAGCTTGTGCCCGATCGCCGATTTCAAGGCTTGGTCCATCTCCGAGAACAGCGCCTCCGGCTGATCCGCCCTGCCCTGCGCCGCCGCCACGGCGTTGAGCAGCGGATCGGGCGGGCGCGTCGTCTCCCTCATGCGACTTCGCCCGCCGCAATGTCTTCCAGCGAACGGCCGCGCGTCGGCACGCCCATCACCACGACGGTGAGCGCACCGATCAGCAGAACGCTGGTGGTGATCCCGAACACGCCGGCAAAGCCGAAATTGGGATAGAGGTAGCCGACCAGGATCGGCGAGACGATCGCGCCGATGCGGCCGATCGCCGAGGCAAGGCCGGCGCCGGTGGTCCGCACCGGCGTCGGGAACACCTCCGCCGTATAGGCATAGACGCCGGCATAGGTGCCGTTCATGAAGAACGACAGCAGGATCCCCGCGACCATGATGTGCTGGTCGCTCTGCGCGAAAGCGAGTCCGAGCGCGCTGATACCGCCGAGCACCATGTATGACGCAATGGTCGCCTGCCGGCCGATGCGCTCGTTGAAATACGCGGCGCTGAAATAGCCGGGGATCTGCGCGCAATAGATCGCGAGCGAATAGGCGAAGCTCTTGGTGATGCTCATGCCGTTCTGGACCAGGAGGCCGGGAATCCAGACGAAGAAGGAATAATAGCTGAAGGTGATCGCAAGCCACATGATCCAGGTCATGACGGTGATGCGCGCCTGCCGGGGCGCCAGAAGCGCCGCGAAATTGGCAAGCAACGTTCCCCCGGCGACGGGCGGGCTGACCGCGTCGACGACCGGCTGCGGCAGCACATGCCCCTGGCGCGCGAAGCCGGCTTCGATCCTGTCCAGCACCGCTTCGGCTTCCTTCGCCCTGCCCCGGCTTTCCAGCCAGCGCGGCGATTCCGGCAGCGCCCGGCGCCACCAGAGCAGCATGACGACCGGCACCGCGGTGATCACCAGCACGATGCGCCAGCCGTTCTCATAGGCGGGAACGATGAAGTAGCCGAGCAAGGCCGCCGCGACGAAGCCGAAGGAGAAGAACCCGGCCAGCGCGCCGGTGAAGCTGCCGCGGAAGCGCCGCGCCACGAACTCGGCGAGATAAGGCGCGATGATCGCGCTCTCGGCGCCGGTGCCCATGCCCGCGACGACGCGGGCGGCGAAGAAGGATGGCCAGCTGTCCACGGCGGCGCTGACGATCGATGCGGCACAATAGAGCGCCAGCGCCGACATCATCACCGCGCGGCGTCCGATCAGGTCGCCGAGCGTGCCCGCCAGCAACGCGCCGAACAGGAAGCCGATATAGGTGCTGCTGCCGAGCACGCCGATCTGCACGCTCGTCAGATTCCAGGCGGTGCGCAGCACCGGCAGGATGAACGCCAGCACGGCGGCGTCCATCGCGTCGAACATGTAGCCGAGCCCGCCCATCAACAGCAGATGCGTGTGGAAGCGTGCGAATGGCAGGCGCTCGATGCGCGCCGAGATCATCGACATGTAAGTCCCCCTCTGTCCGGCGGCCCGGCATCCGCAAGTCCCTGGGGGAACCATAGACAAAGAGATATTATCGTCATAATTTATAATCGTGATCCCATACATCACTACGGTGAATGTTCTGTCGTTTCGATCGCTCGACCTCAACCTGCTGAAAGTCTTCGAAGCCCTGATGACCGAGGGCAGCGTGACGCGCGCCGCCAACGCACTGCTGATGACGCAGCCGGCGGTCAGCAACGCGCTGGCGCGGCTGCGCGACGCGCTCGGCGATCCCCTGTTCGTCAGGTCCGGCACCGGCATCCGTCCGACCCAGCGCGCGGTGGTGTTGTGGGAGCCGATCGGCGAGGCGCTCGAAACCGTCCGCGGCGCGCTCGACGAGCAGGTGTTCGATCCGCGCCGCGCGCAGACCGAGTTCAGCCTGTCGATGTCGGATTACGTCGCCTCGCTGGTGATGCCGAATCTGCTCGGCCATTTCGGCAAGGTCGCGCCCAAGGCGCGCGTGCACACCGTCCCCAACACCATTCTGGAGATCGCCGATCAGCTCGAAGACAATCGCGTCGATTGCGTGCTCAGCGTCTATGTCAACGAGGCGCAGCAGCCGGCCGCCATCCGCTCGCGCTCGCTGTGGACGGTCGACTATGCCTGCTTCATGCGGCGCGGCCATCCGCTCGCCGCCCAGAAGCGGCTCAGCACGCGCAGCTTCCTCGGCGCAGGCCATGTCGACGTCAGCCTCGCCGGCAAGACCCTGCCGTCCTACGACCTCTTCCTCGCTTCGCGCGGGCTGTCGCGCAATCTGGTCGCGACCGTCAATCACTACAGCGCCGCTTACGAGGTGGTGCGCCAGTCCGACCTGATCGCGGTGCTGCCGAGCGATCTGCGCTCGCAATCCCGGCACGCGCCGTTCCTGCACGCCATGCCGCTGCCGCTCAAGGCGCCGCCGCGCATCGTCAGCCTGTTCTGGCACCAGCGCAACGACACCGTGCCGGCGCAGCGCTGGCTGCGCGAGACCCTGGTCGAGATGTTCACCAGGTCCGACTGAGCGTACGGGCGCGGGCCTGGCACGATCCAAAGAGGAAACGGTGGGTTTCTCAAAGCAGCATTGTTGCACCGGCCGCCGCGGCCTAGCTCCATCGCAGACGATTCCCTCCCACAGCGACAAGCGCAAGCTGCGCCCGCAGAGACCTCACCGATGACCGCATCGCTTCAATTCGGACTGGATACTTTTGGCGACGTCACCAGGGATGCCGCAGGCGCCATGCTTCCGCACGCGCAGGTGATCCGCAACGTCGTCGACGAAGCGGTGCTGGCCGACGAACTCGGCCTCGACTTCATCGGCCTCGGCGAACACCACCGCGCCGATTTTGCGATCTCCTCGCCGGAGACCGTGCTCGCCGCGATCGCATCGCGGACCAAGCGCATCCATCTCGGCTCGGCCGTAACGGTGCTGTCTTCGGACGATCCCATCCGCGTCTTCCAGCGCTTTGCCACGCTGGACGCGCTCTCCAACGGACGCGCCGAGGTGATCCTCGGCCGCGGCTCGTTCACTGAATCCTTTCCGTTGTTCGGTTTCGACCTGCGCAAATACGAAGAGCTGTTCGAGGAGAAGCTGGACCTGTTTGCTGCCCTGCTGGCGCAGAAGCCGGTGAGCTGGGAGGGCAAGCTGCGTCCGCCGCTGCGGGATCAGCTGGTCTATCCCCCGGTCGAGAACGGCCGGCTTAAAACCTGGATCGGCGTCGGCGGCAGCCCGCAATCGGTGGTGCGCGCTGCGCATTACGACCTGCCTTTGATGCTCGCGATCATCGGCGGCGATCCCGCGCGCTTTGCGCCGTTCGTCGATCTCCATCACCGCGCCGCCAAGGAGTTCGGCCGCCCCGCGCAGCCGATCGGCGTGCACTCGCCCGGCTATGTCGCCGAGACGGATGAAGAGGCGCGCGAGGAGCTATGGCCCGACTACAAGGCCATGCGCGACCGCATCGGCAAGGAACGCGGCTGGCCGCCGATGGGCCGCGACGAGTTCGCGAGCGAGGTCGAGCACGGCTCGCTCTATGCCGGCTCGCCGGAAACGGTGGCGCGCAAGATCGCCAGGACGGCGAAGACGCTCGGCATTGCGCGGTTTCAGCTGAAGTATTCGGCGGGTCCCTTGCCGCATCAGAAGCTGATGAAGAGCATCGAGCTTTATGGGCGCAAGGTGGTGCCGATGGTGCGGGAGATGATGGGGTAGCGGCTTGAGGCCCCGCCTACTTCATCAGCCCGAGCCGGCTCGCGCCGACATAGAGCGAGAGCACGGCGGCGTTGGAGACGTTGAGGCTCTTGATCTCGCCGGGCATGTCGAGCCGCGCCACGACGCTGCAGGTCTCGCGGGTCAATTGCCGCAGGCCCTTGCCTTCGGCCCCTAACACCAGCGCGAGCGGCTCGCGCAGCGCGACGTCGCTGAGATCCGCGCTGCCTTCGCTGTCCAGCCCGACGGTCTGGAAGCCGATTTCATTCAGCGTGGTCAGGGCGCGCGCGAGGTTCTGCACGGTCACAACAGGCACCAGTTCCAGCGCGCCGGAGGCGGCCTTGGCGAGCACGCCGGTGGCTTCCGGGCTGTGGCGGGCAGTGGTGACGATCGCCTTCACCGCGAACGCTGCGGCAGAGCGCAGGATCGCGCCGACATTGTGCGGGTCGGTGATCTGGTCGAGCACCAGCACCATGCCTTCCTGCTTCAAGGTCTCGATATCAGGCGAAGGCAGAGGATCGGCTTCCGCAAGCAGGCCCTGATGCACGGCATCGGGCGAGAGCAGACGGTCGATCTCCTGGGGCCGGACGATCTCGGGCGTGACGCGGGTTTCGATGTTCTCGTCCGCAAGTCGCTTCGCAGCGTTCTCGGTCAGCGTCAGCTTGCGGATCCGTCGCTCCGGGTTGGCCAGCGCCATGGTGACGGTGTGCCAGCCATAGAGGATGACCGGCCCGTCGGCGTGCGAATCGCGGTCGCGCCAGGCTGGCCGGCCGGCCGATTTCCCGGGTCTGTTGAAGGGCTTAGCCCCGCCGCGGGGGCCCCTGGGGGTGAATTTTCGATCCTTCATGGGCTCGCTTGTGTCACGGGTGCCGGAATATGGCAATTTGGGTGGCTTCGAAGGCGATTTTAGCTGTTCGCCTCGGTTGACTTTGCCCCTCCGGATCGCCCATAACCGCGCCCGGTCGCGCCCCCATCCGGGCTGTCGCGGCCTTCACGTTCCATGGCCGTCTTCGGTCGCCGGCAAGGTCCGGCCCGATTGTGCTGCCGTCGAGCGGGGGAGTGTCCCGAGTGGCAAAGGGAGCTGACTGTAAATCAGCCGCCTCATGGCTTCGCAGGTTCGAGTCCTGCCTCCCCCACCACGCTTCACCCTTCGGGCTACGCGTGGCGCAGCCACGTGATGCCGAAGGGTGAAGCGTGGTGTCCGGCGAAGCCCGTAGGGCGAAGACGGACTGAGGCAAAGCCAACTACGGCCTGGCAAGCCAATCCAGATCATCATTCAGCGAAGCGAGCGAAGGCTGCCACGCCGTAGCCGTCAGGCGTAGGCGGGCTATCGACCTGATTGATCGCGACCGCACATAATCAGAAAAGCAAAACGCCCGTCCGCATCGTGCGAACGGGCGTCTCGTCAGCTCAACCGATCAAGGATCAGTAATAGCGGCGCAGCACGCGGTGACCGCCATAGTACGGCGCCGGCGCGTGACGGTGGGCGTAGCCGTAGCGCGGACCATGGCCGTAGTGCACGCGCGGCAGATAGCCGTAGCGCGGGCCGTAGCCGTAGCGATACGGACGGTAGTACGGGCGGTGATAGGGAGCCACGGCGGCGCGATAGCCGTAGCCGTAATTGGCGGGCGCGACGACCGCGTCTTCACGATAGGTCGGATACGGCGCGAAGGCGCCCGGGCCGGTATAGGTCGGGCCCTGGTTGACGTGATAATACTGCGTGGCCGGCTCGGCGAGACGCTCATAGGCGCCATAGCCATAGCCATAGCCGTAGCCGCCGCAACCGGTGTTGCAGCCGGAATAGACCGGCGCGACCGGCTGGCACGGGTTGAAGCCGCACGCCGCGGCGGGTGCCGTGGCGACGAACATCACGGCAGCCGCCGCAACCAGTCCCGAAATCATTTGACGCATTACTCTCTCCTGTTGATTTCTGTTTGTTGGATTTTGACGTTTCTTAACCCGGCGGTTTGCCGGGGACCTGGACATGCGGCCGCGGTCGCGGTGGCCGCGGACGATCGTTGATTTCAGGCGCGAGGATCACCGGCGGCGGATCGACGGGCACGTCCATCTGCGGCGGCAGCGGCGCCGATTGCGCGCCCCAGCTCTGGTGATAACTCTCGGCGGGCTTCGGCAATTTTCGGTTCGCGGGCGGCTCGACCTCGAGCCGGCCGTAACCGGGCCGCAGGCCCAGCGTCGGATAATAATGGCCGACGTCGGCAGGCTGCCGCTCGGCGACATAGCGCCCGCCATAGATCGTGGGCTGCACCTGCTGGTTCTTGCCCAGGCCCCAGACACCCTCGACCACGGCATAGGACGCGTCGATGTTGTTGATGATGATCGGCACGCCGGGCCGGCCGGGCACGACGATATCGAAGCCGCTGCCGGCAAACGCCGTCGCGGGCAGTCCGATCAGAAAGGCAGCGAGCGCCACAATGCGCATGAGGGGGACCCCGGTTATGCGGCGGCAACCTATCCGATCGCGGCGCAGAGAGGGTTAAGGCCCGCTCACCAAATTCCGGTAAGCCTAATGTGTAAGGATTGCGGGCCGCTCAAATGCTGCACGGCGAATGAGCGAAGCGTTAACGGCGTGTGACTCCGCCGCACGGAACCGCGCCGTGCGCTCACATCGGTTTGACCACCGCTTGCGAGAAAATCCACCGGTTTCATCGGAACGTCCGGCGCCGCAAGCGTTTAGCCCCCGTCAACAAAATGGGAGCCAACAACCATGAACATCAAGCTTCTTGGAGCGACGACGATTGCGGCGACCATGCTGGCAGGCTCTGCCATGGCGCAGGCCGTCGTCACCAATCCCGGCCGCTGCTCGGCGCAATTCCCCAACGCCAATTGCCAGAATCTCGGCCCGGGAAATCCATACACCGATAGCGGATACCGTCAGCGCCGCGTGTCCTATCGTCAGACCAATGGCGACTGGAATAACGATTGGAACAGGAGCCGCACCGGCTTCTGGCCGACCGACGTCGCAGCCGGCGTAGCCGGCGCCGCGATCGGCACCGCGGGCGCGATTGCCAGCGCGCCGTTCCGCGCCTGGGACAATTCCTACGCCTACGACAATTCGTGGGACAACCGCGGCTGGGACAATCGTGGCTGGGACACCCGCACCTACGCCCAGCGTAACGGCTTCGTCTGTACGCCTGGCACCTGGTTCAAGGGCGCAGACGGCCGCCGGCACATCTGCCAGTAAGGCGATCTAATCGATGCGGAGAGATCAGGCGGCCTCCGGGCCGCCTGATTCATGTTCGCGGCGACGGCCTTTCCGGTTCTGGCACTTTCCGACCAAGTCTGGTATTGCGGCGCGCAACGGGTGGACACCCCGGCCCATGCCGGCCCTGCCCGCGTCGCCGGCTTAGCTCAGCGGTAGAGCAGCGGTTTTGTAAACCGAAGGTCGGGGGTTCAATCCCCTCAGCCGGCACCAGCGTCTGACGCGCAACCCTCAGCTCGAATGCTTCGGCGCGCTGCCTTGCTGGAAATGCTCGGCACCTGACATCTCCACCCAGCCGTGTTTCGACTGCTCGAACACCGATCTGATCGGCGGCGGAAAATCCGGATTTGCGATCGCGCCGACGGCAACGCCGATCATCGCGGGCAGATTCTCGGCTTGCCAATAGACGGTCGAACCGCAGTCGGGACAAAAATAGCTGCGGACCTTGCCGCCGCTCGCGGCTGTCCGAACGTACTCCTTTGACGGTCCCGCGATCGTGACAGCGTGCGCCGGATAGAACGCACCCACGCCGAACGGCGCGCCGGTTCGTCGCTGACAGTCGAGGCAATGACAGGCGACGACGAGCTGCGATGGTCCCGGCAGCGACAGCGAAAGAGCACCGCAGCGGCATCTGGCATCGATCATCGAATCTGCTCTCCCTGCTGGACGGATGCGAATTGAAAAGGCGGTCCGTGCCCCGGACGCAGTGCAGCGCCTCTTCGGCGATGCGCCGCAGAGCCGGGGCCTATCGCGCCGCATTTCTTCGTTCCGCTTTCTGGGTCCCGGCTCAGCGCCGCAACACTGAAGGCGTTGCGGCGCGTCCGGGACACAGCAAGATCCTCACTCCGTCCCCACCTCGAACGCCAGCAGCACGTTGCCGGCGACGCCGCTCCATTGGCCGTAGCCGGAATTGGTGTAGAGCATGCCGCCGGCGATGACCGGCCCGGGACCGTCGATTGCGCCGCCATGGGCGGGGACGCCGTTCACGGCCTTGAAATCCTGCGCGGTGTCGAACTCCCAGAGCAGCTTGCCGTCGGTGGCATAGGCGCGCAGGAAGCCGCTGACGCCGCCGGAGAACACCACGCCCGGAATCAGGCTCACCGCTGCCGAGAGCGCGGGGCTGCATTTGGGGCGGTCGCCGCAGGCGACCGGCGGCACTTCCATGGCAATCTTGCCGCTGACGAGGTCGAGGCCGAACAGGCCGCCGCCTTGCGTGGAATCGAGTTGCCGCGTGCCGTCACGCATGAAGCGCACGTCGGAGTTGGCGACATAGATCCGCTCACCGTCCGCGGCCGAGCCCCATTCGCTCCCGCCGAGCGCTCCGCCCTTCCCGATCCGGGTCTGCCACAGGATCTTGCCGCCGTCGTCAGGATCAAGCGCGTGCACGACGCCGGACTTCTGCGCGATGACGAGCACGCGCCTGCCATCGCGCAAGGCCACGAGGATCGGCGACTGGCCGAAATCGTGATCGGGTCCGTGATCCTCCGGGCAATTGGACTTGTCCGCGGTGAAGCACGCCACGACGAAGGCGTCCTTGGGCGTGGCCTGCTGCTTCCAGAGCAGCTTCCCGGTCCCAAGCTCAAAAGCGAGGATCGCATCGGCGGTTGCCGCCGGCGGGTTCGAGTAGGAATTGCTGGTCGCCACATAGACGGCATTGCGCTTCACATCGATCGTCGGCGCCGACCAGATCGCAGCGCCCGACGGACCGAACAGCTGCGTGCCCCTGGCATTCTTGCCGGTCGGATGCGGCACTTCCGGAATCGTATAGGCCTGCCAGACCAGCTTGCCGGTCGCGGCGTCGAGCGCCACCACGCTGCCGCGGAAGGTGCAGCATTCGTAACTCGCCTGCGAGCCGGCGGCTTCCTCGAGCGAGGACACCGGCACGTAGAGCACGCCGGAATGCAGCGTCGGCGCGCCGGTGATGCGCGCGGCGGCATGCTCCTCGACCTTCGTCTTCCAGATCAGCGCGCCGGTCAGCGCGTTCACGGCATAGGCGTTGGCGCGCAAATCGCCGAAGAAGATCGCGAACTGGTCGGAGCCCGGAAGTGGTGCAAAGCTGATCGCGGCCCGCACCGCCGCATCGATCGCCAGCGTCCACAGCGTGCAGCCGCTGCGCGCGTCGAGCGCGTGCATCTTGCGATCGGTGCCGCCGATGAACAGCATTCCGCCCACGATGGTCGGCGGCGCAAACGACACCGAGGCGCCGGGGAATGCATAGGCCCATTTCAACCGCAGGCGCGGCACCTGTTCCGCCGTCAGCCCCGCCATGTCGGCGGGCTGGAATCGGCTGTTGTTGGTGTCGACGCCCCATCCGTTCCAGCGCGGACCGTCAAGGGCTTGCGGAAAACCGCTGGCCTGCTGCGTACAACGGCCTTCCGCGTCGGCCGCAACGCCGCCGGCCGCGATCTTGCCGGTGACGAAAGACGCGATCGCGCGGCGTTCCGCGTCGCTGCGATCCTTTGCCATCGCAGCCATGCTGCCGGAGGTCAACGCCGCCAGCACATGATCGAACGACATCGCCTGCATGGCGCCGCGGCCCGGCACGCGGGTCTGCACATCGCCGTCGTGGCATTGCGCGCAATGCGCGGCATAGAGCGCTGCACCCTCCTGCTGTGCCAGCGCCGGCGCGCTGCACCAGATCAACAACGCGGCCAGGACAGCACATGCTCTCATGGTAGGCTCCGGCAGGTCACCGCGATGCGAGATCGCCACACAACCCAAAGTCTATCGCCGGGGCGAGCGCGGACGCAATGGACGTTCTGCTCGCAGCTGTCACACATCCGTGGCCGTGCGGACGCGATCCGGCAACTCATCCAGCCGCCAGAGCCCGAGGCTCTTGTCGCGCCAGCCGCCATCGCCCTCCTCGCAGCGCTCGTCGATCAATTCGCGCGGCACCGGCCAGTCGAACGGCGCCTTCGTCATGTTGAGCGCGCGCCAGTCGCCATCCTCGCAATCGCAGTTGTCCTCCCACTCCGGAAACGTCGTGACGAGCAGGAATTGCGCGCCGCTCTCGCGAAAGCGGGCGATCACGCGGGCGATGTTCTGAAAACTCAGATGCACGAGGCAGTCCCGGCACAGGATCAGATCGGCACGCGGCAGTGCATCGCGCGTGATATCGGCCACCAGGAATCGGCCGGACAATTCGCCGCGCGCCGCACGCGCGTTGTTGGTCTCGATCAGCGACGGGACGATGTCGATGCCGATATAGTCGAGGTCGAGCTTGACGCGGCCGATCCAGCCGGCATCGCCGCAGGGCGCATCGAGCAGCGAGCGCGCGCCGAGCCGTTGCAGCAGCGAAGGAAGCGCCTCCCGGATCGCGGTGGTGGCCGTATCCTCCGAACCGAGGCCCGACACCGAACGGGCCGCGCCCCAAAGGTTCGTCCGCTCGATCCGCTCGAACCGTGCGGCGAGATCTAGCCCTGAGAAATTGTCGCGGTCGGCGACGAAGCGTTCGTGGGCGAGCACGGGAGGACGATTGGAGATCATCAGCAAGCCTCAAATCAAGTCGCATGCCAATACGACAGGCGGAGCGTCGCATTCAAAACTGCGCGCCTCCGCCGCTCAATCCGGCTTCTGCCACACCGTCACGACAGATTGGATCGGAATTCAACATGAGGTAGCATGCGCATGCAATGCGTCCCACCTCGCTCCGAGAGAAGGCCAAGATCGTCGCTGGCGCGGTGGCCGCCATCGTCATGACGGCCATGCTGTTCGTGTTCGTGCTCGGTTTCCTGCTGGCGTGATCGAGGGCGCGCCATGAAAGCCGCCGCGCACACTCAGGCCGTGCGCACCGTCCGCAGGAATTTCCCGACCTCGTCCTTCAGCCGGTTGCTATCGGTCGCCAGCATCTTGGCGGTCGAGAGCACCTGCGAGGAGGCCGAGCCGGTCTCGGCTGCGCCGCGCTGCACGTCGGTGATGTTCGAGGAGACCTGCTGGGTGCCGTGAGCGGCCTGCTGGACGTTGCGCGAGATCTCCTGGGTGGCGGCGCCCTGCTCCTCGACGGCCGCGGCAATGGTCGAAGACACCTCCGACAGCCGCTCGATGGTCACGGAGATATCGCGGATCGCGTTGACGGATTCCTGGGTCGCGGTCTGGATGCCGGAGATCTGCAGACTGATCTCGCCGGTCGCTTTCGCGGTCTGCTCGGCCAGCGTCTTCACTTCGGACGCGACGACCGCGAAACCGCGGCCGGCCTCGCCGGCACGCGCCGCTTCGATCGTGGCGTTCAGCGCCAAAAGGTTGGTCTGGCCGGCAATCGTGTTGATCAGCTCCACGACGTCGCCGATCCGCGTCGCGGCAACCGAGAGCTCGCTGACCCGCTCCGTCGTGGTGCGGGCCTGGGTGACGGCTTCGCCCGCCATCCGCGCGGATTCCTGCACTTGCCGGCTGATCTCGTTGACCGAGGAGGACAGCTCCTCCGTGGCGGTCGCTACCGACTGCACGTTGCCGGTAGCTTCGCCGGACGCGACGGCGACGACCGAGGTCAGCTCCTGCGCGCGCTGCGCGGTGGTCGCCAGCGTCGAGGACGACGCTTCGAGCTCGGTAGAGGCAGATCCGACCGTCTCGATGATCTCGCCGACTGCGCGTTCAAAGCCGTCGGCGAGGTTGACCATGTCGCGGCGGCGCTGCTCGGCAGCCTGCTTCTCGACTTCGAGCTGCGCGGCCTTGAGGCGCTCGACTTCCAATGCATTGGTCTTGAACACTTCGACCGTCTTGGCCATGTCGCCGATCTCGTCGCGCCGGTCCTTCTCGGGCACCTCGGTCTTGAGATCGTTGCGGGCAAGCCCCTCCATGGCGAGCTTGAGCCGGGCGATCGGCTGCGACATCGCCTTGAGGCCGATGAACAGCGCGATCGCAATGCCCAGGATCAGACCGCCGGCGCTGACGCCGATCACGGTCCAGGTCGCGGCGTGAGCGTCGCGGCTGATGGTGTCCTTGCGCTTGGCCACGGCCTGGGTCGTCTCGGTCGTGAACTTGGCGATGCGTGCCAGGGCCGCATCGAGCAAGGGATCGCACTCCTTGTGCGCGCGTTCGGCTGCCCTGGCGTTCTCTTCCGTGCTGCTGGCCTGTGAGCCGGCCTGGAGCACCGGATCGCAGCCGGTGAACGCAGCTTTCAGCTGGTCGCCGATGCCCTTCAGCTCGCCGGCACGCGATGGGTCGTCCTGCTCGGCCGCATCGAGGAATTGACGAATTTCGTCGCGGTTCTGGGTCGCGGTCTTGAGGCGTCTGGCGTTGCCTGCTTCGGTTGCCTCGGTGAAGATCGCATAGAGCGCCGCGTGGTAGGTCTCGGCGCGGCGCTGGGCGCGGGTGAGGTTGAGAGCGGAAGATTGCGCGGCGGAGAGCTCGCCGAAACCGTCGACGGTCGCGGAGAGTTCGCGCACGCCAAAGGCCGCGACGGCGATCATCGCACAGCCCATCACGGTCACGATCAGCGCGACCTTCCAGACGATCTTCAGATTGTTCAAAAAGCTCATCGCAGCCGTCCCAATGATTTTCTGCGCCTATCCCGGCGTGCATTGGAACCGGCGGGCGTTAAGATTTAATGCAAATTGAGGGCGTCATCTTACGGAAAAATAACCCTTTTGAGCCCTCGCCGTAAGTTTCGCGTAAGCTTCGACCGGTTGCGCGGGCGATCCCGACATTCCAGACGGGAACCGAGCCTCGGCGTCGGCCGTTGTTGGCCCATGCGGATCAGGGAAGAAAACCGAAATATGTTTCTGCTGGCGACCGTGACGCTGTGCTGTGTCGCCGTGGCCGGGACATTGATGTTGTTCGAGCCGATGCTTGGGTCGGCCCCCGAAAAGCGGGTCGCCGAGACAGCCGTGATCGACGACACCCGGACACCGGTTCAGACACCGGTCCGGGTGGTTGGCGCACCGTTCGAGCCCAACGTCAATCCGCGCCAGCGATAGCGCTCACCTCGGCGACGCCTGCGTGCCCTCCTCTGGCCGGCCATGCGCACGCGCCAATTCCTCGACGAACGCGATCACCTCCGCCCGCTTGTCGGGCGGCAGCGACAAGAACGCGCGGATGAGCCTCAGGCCCTCCACTTCGTCCGACCGTTCTTTTCCGGAATCCATCTGCCTATTTTCGGGCGACCGGGAAAAATATGCAATCCTTTGTTTACCGCCTTGATTCGCCGCAGCCGCTTTGCTGGAATGGGACCGGCTGAGGTGGATCATGAAATGGATCGTGGAACGTGACGCGCTGATCGCGCAGACACTGGCCTTCGTCCAATCGGTGACCGGCATGAAGGATAATGTCCTTCAGCCGGAAGGGACCCCGGTTGCCACGACAGCCGCGGTCGAGATCGTTGCCGTGGAGGTCGCTGCAGTCGAGATCGAGCTGACGCAAGCTCCGGTACCGCCCCCACCCACTCCTCCGCCGCCACCGCGGGCGATCGGTGATTTCCGCACCGAGATGCAGGCCCGCATCGCCAATTTCCGCAAGCATCAGGAGCGGTTCGAGCGCGAGCGCGAGGAATATTGTGCCGAAACCCTGACCAGATTGCGCGCCGCCATCCACGACGCCCCGGCCCCACCGGTCAGAAAATAACGCGCCACCCCCCATCGGAGGGGCCTACAGCCAGGACCACACCAGCCAAAGATTGGCCGCGCAGGCGCCGAATAACGCCAGCGTCAGCGGCAGGAGCATGTGCCCGCAGGAGGTCTTCAGGTCGCTCGTCATGGCGGAAAACATCCGCTGATTCCGCCAAACGAGTCCCAAGGATTCTTTTTTTCGCGATTCAGGAGTCGTTAAGGACTCAAGGCCCGGCTAAAGCGCGATGCGATGAGGATGAATCGTCATCGCGCTTTAAGTTGTTGTTTAATCATGATCTTTTCGGAAAACCGCTGCTCGCTTTCCGGATCATGCTTTAGCCTGGATCACGGGCCCGTGATCGCCAGCCCCCCCGGAACCCGCGGCCCGTGAGGTCGTTAATGCGCTTTCCGGGAGCGGGAAGAATGCCCTACGCCTTGTTCTGCAACGACGCCCAGATCAGCAAGGCCTATCCGAGCGAATCCGACGTCTGGAAGCTCGCTTATCGGAGCGGTCTGGTCGTGGACATCAGCGCCGACGAGGAGCGTCCCGGGCCACGCCGGGTGCTCGACAACGACTACGAGATTAAGCCCTGCCGGGTCGCCCAAGGTGAGGACCCCGCCCAAAACAAGGCCGAGGCCGACCGCCAGTCGACGATGGAGCTCGAGCTGAATTCGTGAGGTCCGGCGGCGGAAGCCGCAAAGCGGTCAGGGCGTTGCGGTTGCCAGCGAGGCCTGCTCACCGGCCAGCGCCACGCAGGCCTTGCGGCGATGTAGCCCGCGGATCGCGCCGGTGACCTTGAGCACCTTGCCCGACGGGCAGGACGCGTCCTTGACGAAAGCCACCTCGTAAGGTGCCAGCATCAGAGGCTCGGATTTGAGGATTGTCTGTGCAGAGCACGGCAGGCCGACAAAGCACGAGAGCACCACCGCCGACACCAAGATACGCATGTCCGTCGTCCCACCAGCCCGGTAATTCTCATATAACGCTTTCCGGAGCGCGAGTTCCGTAAGCGGCAAAAATTATTTTTGCTTTACCCAAGTCCCATGACGCGCGTGAGAAAGCGCCCGCCGGAATGTTTTCCTGCAAATGACGCGCCAGATGGTTCACGCAAAGCAAACATGGGGCCGACAGGCAAGAGGCTGACAAACGAAAGGCCGGCGGGAAGCCGGCCTTTGTCAGAGCGTGGTCGCGGTAGAGGGTCAGTAGCGCGAGGCTGCCGGACCGCCCCAGCCGAAGCGGTAGTTCACACCGACCTTGACGGTATGCTCGTCCTCCCGGCCGCGAACGCCGACGATGTCTGCCGGACCGGAGGTGAAGGTGGTGCTGCCGAAATTGTAGTACTGGTACTCGGCCTTGGCCGACCAGCTGGGCGCGAACATGTATTCGAGGCCGGCGCCGACGGTGTAGCCGTCCTTGCTGTTGCCGGTGGTGGTGAAGCCCTGCGGCACGCCTGCGACATTGACGCCCAGGCCGCCATTGCGCCAGGCGTAACCGCCCTTGGCATAGAGCAGCGCCGGACCCCAGGTGTAGCCGATGCGGCCGGTCACCGACCCGAGCTGGTCGGTGTTGGAGGTCACCTGCGTGCCCAGCGGGAACGTGACGCCGTTGTTGTTGGTCGGCAGCCAGGAATACTGGGCCTCGATACCCACCACCCAATTGGGCGCGAACTGGTAGTCGAAGCCGCCCTGCACGCCGCCGAGGAAGCGGGCGTCGCTGGACTGGAAGCTGCTGTCGCCGGCGAACGCGCCGCCGACATGGCCGCCGATGTAGAAACCGGTCCAGTTATAAATCAGCTGCGGCGGCGTGTAGGCCGGGGCCTTGGCGTAGGTGCGCGGCTGCATGTCCGCGGCGGCGGCCGGCGCGGCCAGCGCAAGCAGAGCAGCTGCACCCAGCAAAATCGATTTCATGATCATCCCCGTTCTTTCATTTGCGACACTCAGGAAACAACGTGGCGTGAATTGGGTTGCTTCGCGGCGATGCCGGAACGTTGATCGTTCGTGACTGTGACGGTGGGGCAACAACGCGATTTTGTTCCGTCACGTCGTCCTGCACCGACTATTTTTTGTCGTCTGCGCAGGGCCTACCGTAACAATTTGTCGCGAGGTCGAACCACCCCGTTCAAAGCTCGCCGAAATGTGATCCGGCGGCTCCGGCAGTCATCGTTCTAACACCCGGCGATGAAGGCGGGCTTTGCGCTACCGCGTCATCTTTTCCAGTTCCGGAAAGGGTACGTAAACCGCGCCGGCGCAGAGCTCGCTCGTGCGGTCGACGACGCGGTCCGCCCGTCCGTTGACGAAGATCACAGCGCGTTCCCGCATGGCCTTGTAGCTGCCATCGGTCTCGCGCGGGGTGAAATGCAGACAGCTCACATAGAACTGCCGGCCGCCGACCTCGCGCTGGACCGGCTCGGCCATGCTGGCCTCGCGCACGCCGACCGGGTTGTTCAGATAGGTGCGCATCAGCGCCAGGATGTCGCCGCGGAAATTGTCGGGAAACGGCTGCGGCCCTCCGGCCTGGGTCCCCCCGATGATGGTCGGACGATCACCGTCGCTGCCGAAACACGCCGCGAGCGCCAACGCCAATAGCAGGACCGATGCCAAGCTCGCCGCACGTTTCGCCAATCGCCCCACAGATCCCGCTCCCGCTCGAACAGACTAAGGGGACGTTCTAGCCGCAAGGTCGTGCAAAGGGAATTCGCGTCCCCGGGGCTTTGCGACGCACGCACCGTCCCGCCGCCGGCGTCTCGCGCTTTCGCGCAAGGCGCCGAGACGACGGGCCGGGTCTGAAGTCCTGACGCGGCGGCGGGGCAATGCTTGGGATGCCGCCGCGCAGGATCAGTCGTTAGCTGCGCTTCTCGGTGGTTGCCGGCTTGGTGAGGTCCGGCTGCGCCTTCAGCGACTTCTTCGCCGACAGATGCTTGTGGTGATGGCGATGCGTCCGCACGGTCTTGTGCTCGTCGGGCGTGACCGCTGCGTTGGCATTCAGCGCCTTCGACTTGGTATCCACCTTGGCGTCCGCCTTGACGTCGGCGGGCTTCACGTCGCCGGCCTTCGCGTCGGTCTTGGCATCGGCCTTGATGCCGGTGTCCGGTTTTGCGGCGGTGGTCGAGGCCTTGGTCTGGCTCTGGTCCGCCTTGATCACCGGGGCCGTGTTGGTCTTGCCGGCCTCGGCAGCGAAGGCCGGGGCTGCGATCACGGAAGCGGCGAGCAAGGCTGCGGAAATGGTCTTCAACATGGTGGTCTCCTCTTGGAAGGATCTTGAGGCGGCGCCCTCTCGCCTCCCCTTCGATCGTGGGTGGGAGCCTAGGGGCAGCGCGCTGAACCCTGTCTGAAGCCCCCTGCAGGCTTCCGTTCATCTCGATGACAAAAGTTTGTCATCTGCGCCCGGGCGAATAGATCGTGCGAAGCGGGAATGTTTTCGCCAGACGGGTGTTCCGGTCTTCGGGCAATCGTGTAGGATCGCCACGTTCCATACGGGAGAATTTAGATGCGCAAACTCTCAATGCTTGTCGTGCCGGGATTGGTCGCCATGTCGCTGGCGGCCGCGCCGGTGCTGTCCAGCGCCTATGCCGCCGGCAGTGACGAGCCCTCGCCGCCGCCGAAGTCGGACTCCTCGTCCAAGAAGGGCAAGAAGAAGAGCTCTTCCGTCAGCGATCCCAAATTCCTCGCCGCCTATCGCACCGCCTACACGGCGATCTACGACAACCACGACTACACCGGCGCGATCGATCAGCTGAAGTCGCTCAAGCGCGACGACGTCGCCGACGTCGCCAATCTGATCGGCTACTCCTATCGCAAGCTCGGCGACTACCAGTCGTCGAAGGTCTATTACGAGCTGGCGCTGAAGGACGATCCGAACCACGTCCGCACCTGGCAGTATTACGGCCTCTGGCAGCTTGAGCAGGGCAACCGCGAACAGGCGCAGTATCATCTGAACAAGATCGCCTCGCTCGCCGGCACCGACAGCTCCGAGTATCGCTCGCTTGCCACGGCGCTCGACAAGCCGACCGGCGCGACGCTCGTCTACTGAGACAATCGCATCTTCGACCTCGCGAACGGGCACAACCTTTCGGTTGTGCCCGTTCGGCTTTCTCGGCTAGCCTCTCGCATCGATTTTCCCAGCAAATTGGTGTGCAATGGACCCGTGGCTGCGATCCGCGATCGACTACATCGGCTCCTGGATCGAATTCCAACTGACGACCATCCAGCAGCCAGGCGTCATCGTCGCATTCGCCCATCGCGGCGAGATCGTCGCCGAGCATGCGTTTGGCCTCGCCAATCTCGACACCGGCGAGAAGCTCACCCCGCGCCACCGCTTCCGCATCGCCTCCCACTCCAAGAGCTTCACCTCGGCCGGCATCATGAAGCTGCGCGAACAGCGCAAGCTCCGGCTCGACGATCCGGTCGGCCAATATGTCGGTGGCCTCAATCCGCGCGTCGCCGAGACCACGATCGCGCAGGTGCTATCGCACAGCGCCGGACTGACGCGCGACGGCGCCGATTCCGGCCAGTTCATCGACCGCCGTTCCTATCTCGACGCGAAAGAGTTGCGCGCGGAATTGAAGCTGCCGACCGCGATCGAGCCCGGCACCCGCTTCAAATATTCCAATCACGGCTTTGGCCTGCTCGGTCTCGTCATCGAAGCGGTGACCAAGCAGCCCTACTCCGCCTGGATCAAGCGCGAGATCATCGAGCCCGCGGGCCTGCGCGAGAGCGAGCCGGACGCGCCCCTTCCCAAAGGCGCATCGTTCGCGCGCGGCCATACGCGAAAGCTGCCGTTCGGCGAACGATGCGTGATCCCCGGCGACAATCCCGCGCACGCGATGGCGTCCGCTGCAGGCTTCGTTGCGACGGCCGGCGACACCGCACGCTTCTTCGCGCAGCTTGCGCCCAATGCGAAGAAGAGCGTGCTCTCGGTCGCAAGCCGCCGCGAGATGACGCGACACCATTGGCGTATCCCGCAGGGCTTCGAGGGCTATTACGGGCTCGGCGTCAATGCCGGCAAGACCGACGGCTGGGACTGGTTCGGCCATGGCGGCGGCTTTCAGGGCTACATCTCCCGCACCTGCGCCATTCCCGCTTGCGAGCTCACGATCAGCATCCTCAGCAACTCCATCGACGGCGGGGCGCCGTTCTGGATGGACGGCGCGATGCAGATCTTGCGCGTGTTCAAGACGCGCGGCAGGGCCGACCGACGCCTGCGCGACTGGACCGGCCGCTGGTGGACGATCTGGGGTGCGAGCGACCTCGTGCCGATGGGCAATCGCGTGCTCGTCGCCAATCCGCAGTTCAACAATCCGTTCATGGATGCCGCCGAGATCGAGGTCACCGGCCGCGACACCGGCAAGCTCGCCTGGGCTGCGGGCTATTCCAGCCATGGCGAGCCGGTGCGCCGTATCCGCGACAAGCGCGGCAGGATCAGCGAGGTCTGGATCGCCGGCGCCAACGTCAAGCCTGCGCGCGTCGTGGCGAAGGAGATCGCCCGTCGATATAAGCCGCGCAAACGGCGGCCTCTTTAATCGGAGCATGATCCTATCGGAAAACCGCTATACACTTTTCCGGATCATGCTCTACTCCCTGATCAGCGCCTCGACCTCGCTGCGAAACGCCTGCCGCGAGCCTCCTTGCGAATAGAACATGTGGCCGCCGGGGTAGACGACGAACTTCACGCGCTGCCTTGCGAAGGCCGGCATCTGATCGAGCACCCGCTTCGTTCCGAAATAGGGCGTGGCAAGGTCGAACAGGCCGTGCGCGACCAGCACGTTAAGCTTGGCATCAGTGGCGAGGATCTGGCGCAGCTCGGACACCGATTGCGGCGGGTTGATGCCACGGCCGAAATCCCAGTGACCTTCCACGGTGCCGTTCAGGACTTCATAGGAGCCGTCGGGCCGCCAGTTGAGCTTGCGCGTGAGCACGTCGACCGCGGCGCTCGTCAGCGGCGCCTGGAGCGCGTCGCCCGAGGGGTCGCCGAACCGCGAGCTGCTCGAATCCGGATAGGGATCGAAGCCGCGCACCGAGGCATCGTAACGTCCCGTCACCTTGCCGTTCTTGCGGTCGAATTCGCGGCGGAATTCACCGACGTCGAAACGGCCGGCGAGCCGGCGGCTCACCGCCTGGTCGATGCCGGTGAGCGCGGCGACCTTGTCGGCAAGACGATTGGTGGCCTCCTTGTCCGCCTCGCCCTTGACGAGGTCGGCCAGGAATTCGCCGCGCGCGTAGGCCTCGACGTCTGCGAGATCGGCGCGCTTGACCGGCCCTTTGGCCTCGCGCGCCACCGCCACATAGCTCGGCAAGGTCGCGACATATTGCAGGAGGCTGGTGCCGGTGAACTCGCGGAAATCCAAGAGCGGCGACACCAGGATCAGGCCCTTGACGCCGACGCCGTGCTGGAGCTGCAACTGGCGCACCACCTTCGGCCCGCGAATGCCGCCATAGCTCTCGCCCGCGACGTATTTCGGCGAGGTCAGCCGGTCGTGCTTCTCGAGCCAGCGGCGGATCACCAGCGCGATCGCGTTGACGTCGCCGTCGACGGAGTAGAACGATTTTCGTGCGTCCTCGCCGCTCGCAATGAAGCGGCTGTAGCCCGTGCTGACGGGATCGATGAAGACGAGATCGGTGAAATCGAGCCAGGTCTCCGCGTTCGGCTTCACCTCGGGCGAGGCTGACGGCGACAGCCCTTCGCCGTCGAGCGGCAGCCGCCATGGACCGGCCGCGCCGAACTGGAGCCACGCCGAGGACGCGCCGGGCCCGCCATTGAACAGGAACGTGACCGGGCGCGTGGCACGGTCGGCGCCGTCGAGCTGGTAGGACGTATAGGCGATGTCGGCCAGCGGCTCGCCCTTGCCGTCGAACACCCGGATGGAGCCGGCGGTCGCGGCGAAATTGAGGGTGCGGCCGGGCAGATCCAGCGTCTGCTTCGTGGTGGAATCCGGGGGGAGACGATGCGGCTCGGCCGCGGACGGCGAGGCCTGCGTCGCGCTTTGCGGATTGGCGGCGCGCCCACCCTTCTGTGCCGCTGGCGATGCCGCCTCGGAGCGCGGCTGCGGCGGATCATCCGCGCGCGCGACACTCGCGAGCGCGGCCGCGGACACGGCCAGCGCGAGCCCGGTTCGTCGCAGCGTCGGCAAGATCGTGAACATGATCGTTCTCCCTGCCCGGCTGTCACAGCCGGCGCGCTTCGAACTAGCGCGGAATTGCGACGCTTTGCGGGATCACCGGTCCAAGTAAGGCGCGCGGGCTGGCTCAAATCAACCCGTTTTGTTCTCTGGATCGACAATCGCCCGTTTGCCTTGAGGGGCGGTCATCCTCGACAATGGAGCCCCAGGTCGTATAGACGAGCCCGGCGGAACTTCCTCCAGCAAGCGGCCTGCCCGACAAGCCATGACCAAGCCCCAGCGATACGACCGCATCGCCTTCGTCGCCAGCCCGAGCAGCGAGGCGCAGGCCGCCTTCAGCCAGCTCACCAGGGACTATGGCAATTGCGACCCCAGGGAGGCCGACGTCGTGGTTGCGCTGGGGGGCGACGGGCTGATGCTGCAGACGCTGCACCAAAACATGCGCACGGGAAAGCCGATCTACGGCATGCATCGCGGCACCGTCGGCTTCCTGATGAACGAATACGCGACGCACGATCTGCGGGCGCGGCTCGAGACGGCGCATGAATCCGAGATCAATCCGCTCCTGATGCGCGCAACCGACGCCAACGACCGCGTCCACCTGCACCACGCCATCAACGAGGTCTACCTGTTCCGGCAGACCTCGCAGGCGGCGCGCCTGCGGATCCTGATCGACGAGCGCGAGCGCATGCCCGAGCTGATCGCCGACGGCATCATCGTGGCGACGCCGGCCGGCTCGACGGCCTACAATCTGTCGGCGCAGGGACCGATCCTGCCGATCAACGCCGCCCTTCTGGCACTGACCCCGATCAGCGCCTTCCGCCCGCGCCGCTGGCGCGGGGCGCTGCTGCCCAACACCGCCTATGTCGTGATCGAGGTGCTGGAGGACGACAAGCGTCCGGTCGCGGCCGTCGCCGACCATGAAGAGGTCCGCAGGGTCCGGCGCGTCGAGGTCCTGTCCGACAAGAGCATCTCGATGCGCATGCTGTTCGACCCCGGCCACAGCCTGGAAGAACGCATTTTGCGCGAGCAGTTCGGCTACTGAGCCCCCGCCCCCCGCGCGCTGCGGGAGCCCGGTCGCAACCCTTCGTTAACCCTCGCCACGATATGGTTAACGAAGGTTGACCGCTTTGGCCCGGGCGTCATGTTCCGTATCGACTTCAACAAGCTGCGCTTCCTCGTCTGTGACGACAATCCGCACATGCGCCGCATCCTGCGCACGCTGCTGCATTCGTTCGGCGCGCGCGAGGTCTATGAGGCCGAGGACGGCGCCACCGCGCTGGAAATGTACAGCCACTACGTGCCTGACATCGTCATCACCGACTGGGCCATGCCGATCTTCGACGGGCTCGAGCTCGCGCAGATGATCCGGCAGCCGGAGTCCAAGGGCAACCCCTACGCGCCGATCATCATGCTGACCGGCCATTCCGAGAAGCGCCGCGTCACCGTGGCGCGCGATGCCGGCGTCACCGAATTCCTGGCCAAGCCGATCTCGGCCAAGGGACTCTATCAGCGCATCCTCAACGTGGTCGCCAATCCCCGCCCCTTCATCAAGACCAAGACCTATTTCGGCCCGGACCGGCGCCGCAACACCAATTCCGCCTACATGGGCCCCGAGCGCCGCGTCGGCGAAAAGCACGAGGTGCTGCAGCAGCCCTCGCTGCTCGACAAGGCCCGCTCATCCATCTAGCGCAACGTCTTCAGACGAGGCAGGCATCATGGCGAAGAACAGCGCAAAGGACATCGAGGTCACGGCCTTCGCCACGCATCAACTCATCACGCAGCCCAACCCGCTGCGGAAAGTTCTGCGCCGGGTCGAAGACAAGGACATGGACGATCCGATCGGCCGCGCCGAGCAGGCGCTGGCGGGCCTGTCCGGCGAGTTCAAGGACTGGATGACGACCGAGGTCAATCGTCTGTCGGCCGCCTATGTCGCCATCCGCAATGACGGCTTCACCAAGGAGCGGCGCGACGAGCTGTTCCGCGCTGCGCACGACATCAAGGGCGACGCCGCGACCTTCGGCTATCCGGCCGCGGCCGGAATCGCCGAGAGCCTGTGCCGCGTCATCGAGCACGCGCCTGATCTGGAAAAGGTGCCGGCCGAACTGTTCACGCACCACATCAACGCCATCCTCGCCATCGTGCACGAGAACACCAGGCTCGACAGCATCAGCGTCTCCGCCGAGCTCAGCCGCCGCCTGCGCAAGGTAGCCGACGACTATCTCGCCCATGTCAATCGCGACCGCCCCGAGCATCTCGAGGTGATCCTGGCACCGAGCATCGCGCCGACGGAGTAAGGGTTCGGCTCTATCACCACGATCAGAATCGTAGGGTGGGTTAGCGTAGCGTAACCCACCACTTCTCTATTTGCGTGGAAAGCAAAGAGGTGGGTTACGCCTGCGAGCTGCGCTTCGCGCAGCCGCAGGGCTAACCCACCCTACGGCAGCTCGCTACGCGGCGATCAGATCGCCATACAGCGGATCGATCGCATCGTCCGCGACCAGCTCGTCGCAGAACAGCCTTGCCTCCTCCCGCGCGGATTCGGTGGCGAAGCGGCGCAGCAAGACCATCAGCGGCTCGGTGACGCCGCGGTCGGTCTCGCAATGGGTGAGCACGCGCTCGACCATGCGCCGGCGCAGCCGCACCGCGCCGTCGTCGCTGTCGACGAAGCCCTGCTCGTGGCAAGCATCGAGCGCGACCTGGAACGCCGCGAACGTCGCCTCGGGAAGCCCGGCGCGGCGCAGCAGCGCGTGCAGGCTGTTGCCGCCGCGGTCGTGCAGCAGCGCGGTGACGCGCGCCAGCGGCAGGTCGGCAAGCTCGGCCAGCGCCGCGTCGAAGAGGTCGAGATTGCTCGACAACAGCGCACGCAAGATGAGACCCGCAGTGAGCTGGCCGGTGATGCGCAGGTGTCGCACCAGGCCCTGCATATCCTCGCCGCGCGAGCGCGATGCGATGTTCATGGTGGAGCGGTCGCGCGCCTCGAGCGCGGTGCGTTCGGCGCGGTCGGCGCTGAGCCAGTTCCGCGCCACGACGAACTGCGCCAGCGTCTCGGAGAGTTTCGCGACCAGCGCGGCGCGGGTTGCGGACGGCAGATCGTCCAGCACCAGCATCGCCTCGCGGATCGCGGCGAGATGGCCGTGGCGCTCGACGATGCGATCCCAGGAGAACGGCGCAAGCTCGGCGTTGGGATTTTCGATCAGCTCCAACGCGGCCGCCGCGCAGCCGACTTCGGCGATGGCGGCGCAGACCGAGACCGGCAGCGCGATGCGGCGTGCGACCGCGCATTGCACCTCGTGATTGCCGGTCGCGACGAGGTCGACGAGATCGGCGTCGATCAGCAGCGGGGAATGTTCGAGCACGGGCAGCGCGACGGTCGGCTGGTCCGCCGACAGCGCCCGCACGATCGAGGCCGGCGCATCCGTGCTGCGCGCAAAGGCCTCGGCCATCGCCTGCCGCACCAGCGGCGAGGGATCGTCGAGCTGCATCAGAAGCGCGCCTTCGGCGGCGATGCGGTCGTCTGTCGAAAGGTCTGAGATCAGCCAGGCCCGGGCCAACGCCCGTGTGGCCTCGGCCCGCTCGCCGGCGGGCGCCGTCCTGATCCAATTGATGAACTGCCGAACAATCATGCTGCTTCCGGCTTACACAACAAACGAAATTGGTGACGGCTCGTCACCTGCAACACAAAATAAACCACGACGCTTAACAAAGCGTTCACCATAACTGGCTGGTTTTATTGACGTTTTGTTAAGGGAACAAAGGCGCTCGGCTTGCGTGCCCCGGACGCAGCGCAGCACGAAGTGATGCGAGCTGAGCCGGGGTCCATTTCCGACAGGAAGATTTGCTCCGGCATGGGTCCCGGCTCTGCGCAGCAGCGTTTCACGCTGCGGCGCGTCCGGGACACGAGACCTCGATTAGCTCGAGAACGTGCCGCTGCGATCGCTGAACAGATCGAGCGGCTGCGGCGGCCGCACATCCGGCGTCGCGGATGCGACTGACGTGAGCGAGGCGTTGTTGCCCCACAGCTTCTGCACCGTGGTCGAAACCGGCTGCGTGGCATCGCCGGGCTGATAGATCGAACGAAACACCGGCGTGGTCGGGGCATTGTCCGCGACCGTCGTCGGCGATGTCGCACTGACGGGCGTCACCGCGCGTGTGTTCGGGAAGGTCTGGAGATAGGCGGCATTGTCGATGACAGGTGCGGTCGGCTGCACGCCGCTCGCGCTCGCAACCTCCGTGGTCGACGGCGCGCCGCCATACATCGCCATCGCGCTGCGGGTCGTTTTCGAATTGGCCGCGCTGGCATAGCGCGAGTCCAGCACCGAATAGACTTCGGAGACGCTGCGGGCGCGGCCGTCCCTGGCATAAAAAATCGAACGGTTGGCGGATGCCGCATTGGGAAACAGCCGCGCACCGACCGCTTGCGGATTGTCCTCGGCATTGGCAATCAGTTTCGCGGCCCCGCCGACGCCCATGAAATGCGCCATGTAGAGTTCGCTGTCGCTCGGCCTGCGCCCGAGCAGGCCCGTCAACTTGAAACTGTTCGACTGCGTCAGCGCTGCCGCCATGCTGGAGGCGGCCTCGGGATCGTCGCGCAGCTTCATGATCGACCGCTTCATCGCGGGATCGTCGACGGCGTAGCCGCCCGACGTGGTCCTGGAGATCGCGTTGGCATAATTGCCATAGCCGAGCTGGGGGCCCGCCTCCTTCACCGTGCCGAGCCAGGTCTGGTCGATGAACTGGTAGAGCCCGTGGGCGGATGACGTCGTTGCACCCGCCGTCGGATCGAAATCCGATTCCATCTTGGCGGTGGTCAGCATGTACTGGAAGCTGACGCCGGAGACATTCGAGGCCTGCTTGATCGCACCGGCGACGCGCGCCCGCGACGGATCGAGAACCGCCGTCTGCGTGGCACTGAAATTGTCGACCGACATGATGAAGTGCCCGCCCCGCGCGGCGTTGAGCGGCGCCGGCAATTCGGCGCCTGTCGTCTCACCGTGGGACAGGTATGGTTAATGCGGGGTTAAACTGGCCCTCGCTGTCATGCCGGGGGGCGCGTAGCGCGAGCCCGGAATCCATCGCAAGGCATTACGCGCAGCTGAAGGGATTCCGGGCTCGCACCTGCGGTGCGCCCCGGAATGACAGCGAGCTACTTCTTGTAGACCGCGTTCGGGTCGAACAGCCGCTCCGCATCGGCGAAGACCAGCTTCGCCCCGCCGCCTTCGGCCTCGACCTTGCGATAGAAGCAGGATCGCCGCCCGGTGTGGCAGGCCGCGCCGATCTGCTCGACACGGATCCAGACCGCGTCCTGGTCGCAATCGGTCCGCATCTCGATCACGCGCTGGGTCTGACCCGAGGTCTCACCTTTTCGCCACAAGGCATTGCGTGAGCGGCTGAAGTACCAGGCCTCGCCGGTCGCGATCGTCTTGCGCAGCGCCTCCTCGTTCATGTGCGCGACCATGAGCACATCACCGGTGGCGACGTCGGTCGCGACGCAAGTCACGAGGCCGCTCGCGTCGAAGCGCGGGAGGAAGGACAACCCTTCCTCGATCTCATGGGAGTGAGCGGACATAGCGACCCTCGCCGTTAACTTGCGAGGTCAGCGCTGCAGGCCTCGCACCAGGGACAGGAAACGGGCCTGCTCCGCCGGGTTGTCGCGGAACATGCCGGTGAAGCGGCTGGTGAAGGTGGAGGCGCCATGCTTGGCGACGCCGCGCACCGACATGCAGGTATGCTCGGCCTCGATCAGCACCGCGACGCCGCGCGGCTTGAGGACCTCGTCGATCGCAGCCGCGATCTGCGCCGTCAGATGCTCCTGGGTCTGGAGCCTGCGGGCGAAGATGTCGGTGAGGCGGGCGAGCTTGGACAGGCCGACGACGCGTTCCACCGGCGTATAGGCGATGTGCGCCCTGCCGTAGAACGGCATCATGTGATGCTCGCATTGCGAGGTGAACTCGATGTCGCGCACCAGGACGAAATCGTCATACCCCGCGGTCTCGCCAAAGGTGCGGTCGAGCACCTCGGCCGGGCATTGGTGATAGCCCTGATAGAGCTCGTCGAAAGCCTCGACCACGCGGCGCGGCGTGTCGAGCAGGCCCTCGCGCTCGGTGTTCTCGCCGATATAGGCGAGCAGCGTCTTCACCGCCTGTTCGGCCTCGGTGCGCGCCGGGCGCGGCTGATCGGCGCGGACGGCGGCCGCGAGGAATTCGGCGGGATCAAGCTCGGCCGGTCGGCTCTCGGGCTGCCGGTCGGAGGGCATGTTGGGGCGGATGGATTTGATGGTCGCGTCCATGTCTACTCCGTTCGACGGCCTTGCGGCCGGAGTGTCACCGGCAGACGGGGCGGCATGCCGCCGGACGCCTGAAGAGAACAGTTGAACCCGGCGAAATGGTCCTCATCTCTCCCGTCGGCCGCATGGCCTATCGCCACCGCCGCTGGACTGTTTTTCCGCCAGTTCCGACCCTATATAGGACCGTGGACGGCGCCCGCCAAGGCCGATCCGATGCGGAAGTGCTGGACTCCATCACATGCTGAACGACATCTACAACAAGCGGATCATCGAGTTGGCCGGGAATATTCCGCGCCTCGGACGGCTGCCGGACCCCGATGCCTCCGCCACCGCCCACTCCAAACTGTGCGGCTCGACCGTGAAGATCGATCTCAAGATGGAGGGCGACAGGGTCACCGACTTCGCCCATGACGTGAAGGCCTGCGCGCTCGGACAAGCCTCCTCATCCATCATGGCAAGTCGCATCGTCGGCTCGACTGCGAGCGAACTCCGTGAGTTACGCGAAACTGTTCGCAAGATGCTGAAGGAGAACGGTGCGCCTCCTGAAGGTAAATGGGAGGAGATCAAGTTCCTCGAGCCGGTCCGCGACTACAAGGCGCGGCACGCCTCGACGCTCCTGACCTTCGATGCGGTGGTCGACGCCATTGGCCAGATCGAAGCCAAGGCCAAGCAGCCGGCTGCGGCGCAGGGCTGAACTCCCCGGAACGACACAGGGCGTCGCAAAGCGACGAACCCGGAATCACTATCAAGATTTCAGAGCTTACTTCTGCGTCGCCGGAGCCGGCGCGGCCACGCCACCGGTCGGCACCAAGGCTTCGGCCGTCTTGGTCGACTTGGCAGGCTGCGACTGCTCCGGTTCCGCGCCGAACCTCGCCTGCGTCTTCGGCGCAAGCTCCGCCATTGCCGGAGCAGAGATGTCCACATGCGGCAGCACGTCGGCGACGAGGTCGGTCGTCACGAGATTGGTGAGCTTCAGCTCGCCGGCGTCCAGCTCATGCAGGTCTTCCCAGGGCGGCACGCTGAGCGCGAGCGACAGCAGGTCACCGGCTCCGCCCATGTCGAAGGTGTATTTGGCAAGCCGGCCGATGTCGCGTTCCACGATCATCAGGTCCTGCGCGCTGTAGCTCGCTGCCTTGGCATCGTCGGCGCGGTCGCCCATCCAGATCTGGTGGACGCGGACATGGGCAGCTTCGGGCACGTAGCGCTTCTTGCCGGCCAGCAGCAGGAACACACACATGGATTCGCAATAGGCCTCTGGCGCAACCGCCGGGCGGGCGGACTGCCCGCCGCGGAGACTTACGCCGACCGTGGTCAGGAGTCCGAGATTGCGGAAGCGTCGGCCGAGGGTGATCGCGTCGTTGACGGAACCGCCGCTGGAATCGAGCACCACGGTGGCGCCGCCGAGCTGCCGTCCGCGGGAAAACTCCTCGAAATCCTTCGGTGTGTCAGCGGTGATGATGCCGACCGCGCTGACCCAGCCGCGGCAGTTCGGCTCGCAGGCAATCCAGTTGAACTTCATCGGCAGCTTGCGCTCTTCGAGAGCAACACCCGCGCGGGCCGATGACCCGAGTGTCGCGACGGCGCCAGCCAGCACGACTCCACAGACGGCGGTTCCCACCAGCAACCAGCCGCGAAGATTAAGGGAGTTCAGAAGTCTCAATCTGGTTCCTTCCCCAAGCCCCTAAGGTCCCTAACAATCCTTGGTAGCGCCCTCTGAGTCCATCATACAGGCGTATGTTTCTACACATGGACGTCACAAAAATGGTATCCGTGGGAATACAGATCGTCCACAGGTACTTGCTGCACTGCTCCCAAAAAGCACGCAAAATATGGCGCGCAAACAACAGCTTACAGTTCCCTGCGCCGGAACCGTGCAACACCTCGCCTAACCTCGCAGCACATCGCACATGAAGCATTCAGCCTGCGGGCATTGTTCCAGTTCCGTCGAAGGGGCGTTTCGGCTCCCGCGCAGATTCGGCCGTGCGTTGATTTGGCTCTACCGGCACACGCTGTCGCCCTTGGTCGGTTACAATTGCCGGCATCTGCCGACTTGCTCCGTCTATGGCGACGAGGCGATCGAACGGTTCGGGCTCTGGGCCGGCGGCTGGATGACGCTTGCGCGCCTGCTGCGCTGCAATCCGTTCGGCACGTCGGGCATCGACAATGTACCGCTCACGGCACCGCCAGGCGCGCACTGGTATCTGCCATGGCGCTACGGCCGCTGGCGCGGCGTCAATGCATCCTGAGATTGCTGTGATGCTTTGCGCATCGGTGGCCTGAGGGGAACCGCAAGCTTTCTTCCCGCGTTGTTTCGATGCTCCCCCGGGAGGAAACAACAATGCGCTGGAAAATCAGCCCTCATCTTCACTTCAGGCTTTCTCACTTCAGGCTTTCTCACTTCAGGCCTGGGCCCACCCCCGGCTCCAGGCGGCACCACGACCCCAGAACCCTGGATCTGCTCGCGATCGTCGCCTTGCTCGCGCTCGTGCTTGGCTCCGGCTGGTATCTGGCGACGAGCTTAGCCACCGCGCCGAGCACGACGGCGTTCATCGTGCCAAGCCAGAGCGTGCACTGGTAGCTAAAGCGCAATGAGAATTGGATGAATCGTTGTCGCTTTAGCCTGTTGTTTGCGCATGATCATTTCGGAAAACCGCTTCGCACTTTTCCGAATCATGCTTAGCGGAACCAGTAGAAGCGCCCGGGCGGCGGCGGGATCGGCTCGGGCGGCCGCAGCCGTTTCGGACGCGGCGGCTTCGGCGTCGGATCGGCCGACGAGGTGGCCTCCCCGCCCGGCGCCGTTTCGGTACCCGGCACCCTCACCGCCAGCAACAAATTGGACTCGTGCATCCGCCAGCGGTAGCCGACGCCGAAATCGATCGGCTGGGCCCGCGTGAACAACTCGGAATAGCGCTCCTGGTAGCGGCCGGGGAATTCGTCGATCGGCCCGAGATAGCGGCCGAACGGGAAGAACCGCCATTGCCGCGCGCCGTAGTTCGCAAGCGGAATACCGGAATCGTCCTGGATGATGGTGGCGCTGTTGGCGAGCAGCCAGTCGCGAACGACGGTGAAGTTTCCGGAGTGCATGAGATAGGACGCACTCTTGAGCAGGCTGTTGCCGGGCCCGAGCGTCTCGCAGAATTTCAGGAATCCGGTGTTGCGCGCGCCGGCATTGGAGAGGTCGGTCGAGAAATAATGCAGCGTGCGCGCCTCGCCATCGCTGCCGGCGAAGGTGATGCGAACGCCGCGCGTCGCGTTGCGCCCCGGATTGTCGTCGCCGACATGCAAGCCCCCCTTGTCGTCGAGCGCGATCATCTCGACGTTGCGGATGGTCTTGCCGGAGCGCGCGAGGAAGACATAGAGGATCGGCAAGGTCCCGTTGACCTGGTTGGCGTGCAGGTCGACCTTCATCTGCTTGGTGATGAAGAAGGAAAAGCTCAGGATCGAGCCGAGCGAGCGCTCGACATTGTAGAGCGCCGCGCCGACCGCGCCGCGCGGCAGCCGCGTCAAATCGGGCACGGCGCCGACCGGCTCCAGCGCGCCGAGCACGTAAGTGCTGGCCTTGGAATGGAAAGCGTTGGCGTAGAGGAAATCGGGGCCGCTGAACATGTAGAACATGGTCGGCCGGGGCGCGGCGAGATTGACGTCGGCCCAATCGCGGATCTTGGAGAGCTGGCGCTGTTCGAGCTGGGCGAAGGCGCCGTCGAAGAACTTTGCATGGCGCTGCCAGCCCGGATCCTTCGTGAGCGGCACCAGCGGCGAGTCCGCCGAAGGCTGCATGCCCGCGAGGAAGCGCGCGGTGTCGTCGAAGCTCACCTCGGCGGCGTGCGCGGACGAGACGGCCGCAGCCAGCAGGGCAAGAGCTGTGGCCGCAATTCTGAGGGGACGAAACATGTCTATGCGCGATCGTGTGAATTGCCAGCGGCGACCGGCCGCCTGCGGAAAACAGCATAAATCAACAGGCCCGAGAGCATGACGAGCATCCCCGCGAGCGACTGCAGCGGCCGCTCGGTCAACAGGTAGTACATCATGAACGCGGTCACGAGCAGGAAAACCAGCGGCGTGAACGGGTATCCCCAGGCGCGATAGGGCCGCGGCAGATCGGGATCGGTGATGCGCAGCTTGATGACGCCGGCGACCGTGAAGAACGAGCAGAACAACAGTGCGAACTGGATGAAGTCGAGCACCGCCTCGAAGCTGCGCGTGAACAGCAGCAGATTGGCGACGGCGAGCTGGAACAGGATCGCATAGGCCGGCGCGCCGCTCGCCGATCGCTTCGAGAACACGCGCAAGGCGGGAATGTCCTCCCCCATCGTCATCATCACGCGCGGGCCGATCCACATCATGGCGCTGATCGAGGAGATCAGGCCAACGCAAATCATCGCGCCGACGATCCGACCACCGAGGCTGCCGAAGATGGCGCTGCCGGCGACGCTGGCGACATCGAGCTGACCGGCAAGCGCACCGACCGGCGTCGAATGGAGAAACACCGCGTTCAGCGCGACGTACAGCACGAGCACGATCAGCGTCCCCGCCAGCAGCGCGCGCGGCAGATTCCGCTGCGGCATGTTCATCTCGCCGATGATGTAGGTCGCGGCGTTCCAGCCCGAGAACGAATACATCACGAAGACGAGCCCGATCGCAAACGGCGCGCTGACGATGTGGGCGAGATCGCCCGGCTGCGGCGTAAACGTGATCGGTTGCGGGGCAGCGATGACGAAGCCGGCGACCAGGAAGGCGACGATCAGCGCGACCTTGATGATCGTCGCGATCAGCTGGAAGGTCGAGGAGTGCCTGACGCCGGTCAGTTGCACGAGCGAGACCAGCCACACCACGGCGATGGCGAGCGGGATCGGGGGCAGATCGGGCACGACAGATTTGGCGTATTCGCCGAACGCCATCGCGGCGAGCGCAACGGGCGCGGCAAAGCCCACCGTCGCCGACACCCAGCCGGCGAGAAAGCCGAAGGCGGGATGATAGGCGCGACCGAGGAAATTGTACTCCCCGCTCGAGCGCGGAAACATCGCCCCGAGCTCGCTATAGGCGAACACGCCGCACAGCGCGACGATGCCGCCGACGGTCCACAGCAGCAGGATCGAAAAGCCGGACGGGATGTCCTTGACCTGGAAGCCGAGGCTGGTGAAGACGCCGACCCCGATCATGTCGGCCACGACGATGGCGGTTGCGACCAGAACTGAGACCCCGGTCCCGCTTCCGGTCAGCCGGCCAGTCCAGGGCGCGGTTCCCGCATTTGATGCCGTCATCGGGGTCCTTAACCTCAGGCGTCATGCCTCATGGGCGCATCGTGCAGGTTGGCCCAGTCAATTCAAGCAGGGTTAACAAGGGCTAAATGAGGCGACGGAAGCGGGTAATAAAGCACCGCTTATCCCGCCCCCGAGCGATAAAGCGGCGCCCGCCCCGGCATCCTCCCCACAATCAGGACACGATTGCATGGTCCTTTTGAGCGTTCCGGATGTGGGGAAGTTTCTCCGGACACTTAACGTCACCTAAACGCCAGCGGCGCAATTGTCTTGAGATGCCGATGGACGTGACTTTGGGGTCATGGGTGGATGGTCGGGGCCGTTCCGAAATTGAGAGCTGACATGCGTGCCGACCGGACGACATCCGGTGCGCGCGGTCATGCGCTCCGGATCGGCCTGATCTCAGCCTTGGTGCCGCTGTCCCTGACACTGGTTCAATGCGGCAAGGCGCCCAATCCGGCGGCGCTCGCCGCGAACTCGCAGGCCAATGTTCAGGTCGTTGCGAAGACAAATCAGCAAGTCGCGAGCGGCGACACGTTCGAGGATCGCTTCCCGGCTCCGCAATTCGGGGAGCGCTTTCCCTCGGCGAGCGAGAGTTTTCTGCAGCGGCAGATGTCGGACTTCTCGCCGAAGCGCGCCGTGCAGCAACCGTCGCCGGAGCAGGCTCCCTACAGGGTCGCTTCGCTCGAGCCGCAGGTCCCCTACAAGCGTTCGCCCCGCGACGACCTGACGACGCTCGTCAGCATGAAATCGTCGGCCTTTCCCTATTTCGGCAACAACCCCGCCTCCGACGCGCCGTTCCTCAACATCGCCAAGGGCGACCGCCGCGGCCATCGCAGCTATTCCGGTCGCGTGTTCTGGCAGGACGAGACCTACAATGACAGCCGCGTGCTGATGCACGTGCCCGAGCATTTCGACGTCCGCAAGCCGGGCGTGATCGTGGTGTTCTTCCATGGCAATGGCGCGACGCTCGAACGCGACGTGCGTGATCGCCAGCTGGTGCCGAAGCAGGTCACCGATTCCGGCGCCAATGCCGTGCTGCTTGCCCCACAGATGGCGGTCGATGCCGCCGATTCCAGCGCCGGCAAGTTCTGGCAACCGGGCGGCTTCAAGCGCTTCATGGCGGAATCGGCCGACCACCTCGCCCGCGTTACCGGCGATCCCAACAGCGCCCGCGCCTTCGCCAACATGCCGATCGTGATCGTCGGCTATAGCGGCGGCTTCCTGCCGACGGCCTGGAGCCTGGAGGTCGGCGGCATCAGCGACCGCGTCCGCGGCGTCGTGCTGCTCGACGCCGTCTATGGCGAAATGGACAAGTTCGCGTCCTGGATCGAGAGCCACCGTTCCGGCTTCTTCGTCAGCGCCTACACCCGCCACACCGCGCGGCGCGACCGCGAGCTGATGAGCATGCTCCGGCAGAAGGGCATCAGTGTCGCCGAGGACATGGACGGCCCCTTGCGTCCCGGCAGCGTGGTGTTCGTGGAGACCGGCGACGGCATCACCCATCGCGACTACGTCACCCGCGCCTGGACGCGGGATCCACTCAAGGACGTGCTGGTGAAGATGTCGGCGACGCCGGCGCTGGCGCTGACCCGCGTGGCGGCCACCAGTTCCGCCGCATCGAGCCGATAGGTTTGGATATTGGTGCAGCCGGTGTCCGGCTGCATTGCCTGCAATTCCCTCAGGCTCTGATCAAAATGTAATGTTGATGGTCGAAATCCCCGGAAGCCACCGGATTGCTTCCGCCAGCAAGGCTCATACTTTGCCGGCCAGTTTGTGATTGGAATTTCGCGGGGACAGGCAGTGCGTCAGGGATTGTACAAGGTCGACTTCCACACCGTTCATGGAACGGGCTGCGGCGTCGTCTACGTGATGGATGGCAAGATGCGCGGCGGCAATTCCGCTTTCGCCTTCATCGGCACCTATACGGGCGAAGGCGACAGCATCAAGGTCAAGATCTCGACCCAGCGCTACAACGACGACCCCTCCTTCAAGGCTCTGTTCGGCACCGACCGGATCACGCTGGCGCTCGCCGGCCGGGAGGACGGCGACAACGCGGAATTCGAAGGCAACGCGCTGCAGGCGCCGGGCGTTGCCTTCCGGGCCGTGCTGAGCCGGATCAGCGACTGAGCATCAGCTCATTCAAGATTAGCTCTTGTAAGTATTAGCTCTTGGGCAGCTTCGGAATGCTCTCGGCAAAGCCGTTGAAGCAGGCCAGCCGCTCGTCCTCTTCCTTGAAGAAGCGGCAATCGGCGTAGCCCTTGGCCTTCGCCGGCTTCGGCTTCGGCGCTGGCGCGATCACCGCGTCGTAGCAGTTGAGGCGGTCCTTGGTGCCGTCGTCGAGTTCGAGGCAGGCCTGGAGCCGGGCCGCGATCGACTGCGGCTTGCCCTTCGGCGCTGCGGCCGGCTTGGCCGCCGCCTCTTTGGTCCCTTTGGGCTTGACCTGCACCAAGGGCTTGTCCCCCACCATCGGTGGCTTGTCGGCTTGCGCAAACGCGGAGGCTGAATAGAGCACCGCGGCAACCGCCAGAATCATCCTCATTTCAGTCAACTCTCTTTGGTCCCCATGACCGGCGTTCTAGCGCTCCCGCGCGCGGTTTGCCAAGCACATTGCGTACACGAAGCCGCGGGATTCAGGCCGTTGCAGCCGCAGGCCGGGGCCGGGTCAGGACCACCAGGATCAGCGCCAGCACGACGAAACCGACCGCGACGAAGCCGAGCGCATGCAGGAGTTCGCGGGCGAACAGCAGCCCGCCGACGGCGGAGCCGACCGCCTGGCCGATATAGAGAACGGACGTATTGAGCGCGACGGTTGCCGATGCCAGTGGCGGCGCGGCCGCGACCAATCGCACCTGCTGCATCGAATTGGTCGAGGCAAAGCCGAGGCCCCAGATCGCGACCCCGACCGTCATGAAGGCAAGCGTGCCCGCGCCGAGCGCCCAGCCCGTGATGCCCGCAAGCAGCAGGCAAGTGAACAGCAGCGAGGTCCGATACGGTCCCGAGGTGTCGACGATGCGGGTGGCGATGACGACGCCGAGGAAGCCGCAGACGCCGTAAAGCGCGAACACCATGCCGATCGCATCGGGACCGGCGCCGGTGAGCTTCTTGAGCAGCGGGCCCATGAAGGTGAACACCACGAACTGCCCCGACATCTGCAGCATGGTGATCGCCAGCAGCAGCAGAATCGTCCTGTTGCGGCCGACCTCGCGCCAGGTCTTCAAATCCACCGGCGCGCCCTTCAGGCCTGCCGGAAGCCGCAGCAGCAGCAACAGGAAGCTGATGCAACCGAGCACGCCGATCTCGCCATAGGCCGCGCGCCAGCCGTAGCGGCTGGCAATGAAGGTGATCAGCGGAAGGCCGACGGCGGCAGCCAGCGACCAGCCGAGGAAGATATAGGCGATGGTGCTGCCCCGCCGCTCCACCGGCACGATCAACGCCGCCGTGCCGGCGGCCTGCGGCGTGTAGAGCGCACCGACCGCTAGCATCACGAGACGGATGGCGAGAAGGCTGGTGTAATCGGGTGCAAAGGCCGAGGCGAGATTGCCGAAGGCGAGCACCGCCAGCGTCGTCGTGAGCAGCGTCCGCCGTTCGATGCGGCTCGTCAGCCAGGCCGTCACCGGCGAGCCGATGCACAGCGTGATCGCGCCGAAGGTGATGAGGAGCCCGGCCGCGTGAATGCTGACGTCGAGCCCCGTCGCCAACTCCGGCAGCATGCCCGCCGGCGCCAGCACCGAGCAGCCGGTGACGAGATTGCCGAGCATCAAGGCGGTTGGCGCGAAACGCGGGGCGCGTGCATTTTCCATGCAAGTGCATGTAGAGCAGCCGCGGGCCAGTTAAAGGGCCGGTGCGAAATAGTTCGTGCGCACGCCCGTTTTATGCGCCAATTTTCTTGGATTTGCCGGATTGCGCAGGCCGAATCGCCTGATATATCGCTCGTTCCCGCTTACCTGCGCTCGTTCGCAGGAGTGAGCCTCAGGAGAAAAGCAATGACCGACCAGTCCAAGGACCAGCCGAAGTCCGAATCCGGCTTCCAATATTCCCTCAGCAATCTGAAGCCCGTGACCCCCGCCGCCAAAGTTACCCTCACCTTCCCGGACGGCGCCCAGCGCCAATACGACCAGAGCATCACCGGCCTCGATATCGCCAAGGGCATCTCGCCGTCGCTGGCCAAGCGCACGGTCGCGATGGCGCTCGACGGCGTGGTCGCCGACCTCAACGACCCCATCGAGGCCGACGCCAAGCTCGAGCTGATCAGCCGCGACGATCCACGCGCGCTCGAATTGATCCGCCACGATTGCGCTCACGTGCTCGCTGAGGCCGTGCAGACGCTGTGGCCGGGCACGCAGGTCACCATCGGTCCCGTGATCGAGAACGGCTTCTATTACGACTTCTTCCGCAACGAGCCGTTCACGCCGGAAGACTTTGCCGCGATCGAGAAGAAGATGCGCGAGATCATCGCGCGCGACAAACCTTTCACCAAGGAAGTCTGGGATCGCGAGAAGACCAAGCAGGTGTTCCGCGACAAGGGCGAGGCCTTCAAGGTCGAGCTGGTCGACGCCATTCCCGGCACCGAGCCGATCAAGATCTACTACCAGGGCGACTGGTTCGACCTGTGCCGCGGCCCGCACATGACCTCGACCGGCAAGGTCGGTAACGCCTTCAAGCTGATGAAGGTGGCCGGCGCCTATTGGCGCGGCGACAGCAACAATCCGATGCTGACCCGCATCTACGGCACCGCCTTCGCCAAGCAGGAGGACCTCGACGCCTACCTGAAGCAGATCGAGGAAGCCGAGAAGCGCGACCATCGCAAGCTCGGGCGCGAGCTCGACCTCTTCCACTTCCAGGAGGAAGGTCCGGGCGTCGTGTTCTGGCACCCGAAGGGCTGGACCATCTTCCAGCAGCTGATCGCCTATATGCGCCGGCGCCTGACCGGCGATTACAGCGAGGTCAACGCGCCGCAGATCCTCGACAAGGTGCTGTGGGAGACCTCGGGCCATTGGGGCTGGTATCGCGAGAACATGTTCGCGGCGCAGTCGGCCGGCGACGAGGCCGAGGACAAGCGCTGGTTTGCGCTCAAGCCGATGAACTGCCCGGGTCACGTGCAGATCTTCAAGCACGGCCTGAAGAGCTACCGCGACCTGCCCTTGCGCCTCGCCGAGTTCGGCGTGGTGCATCGCTATGAGCCCTCCGGCGCCATGCACGGCCTGATGCGCGTGCGCGGCTTCACCCAGGACGACGCGCACATCTTCTGCACCGAGGACCAACTCGCCGAAGAGTGCCTGAAGATCAACGAACTCATCCTGTCGACCTATGCGGACTTTGGCTTCACCGGCGATCTCACGGTGAAGCTGTCGACGCGGCCGGACAAGCGCGTCGGCACCGACGAGATGTGGGATCACGCCGAACGCGTGATGGCGACGGTTTTGCGCGAGATCCAGTCGCAGAACAATCACATCAAGACCGAGATCAACCCGGGCGAAGGCGCCTTCTACGGGCCGAAGTTCGAATATGTGCTGCGCGACGCCATCGGCCGCGACTGGCAGTGCGGCACCACGCAGGTCGACTTCAACCTGCCGGAGCGGTTCGGCGCGTTCTACATCGACCATGACGGCGGCAAGAAACCGCCTGTCATGGTGCACCGGGCGATCTGCGGCTCGATGGAGCGCTATATCGGCATCCTGATCGAGCACTATGCCGGCAACTTCCCGCTCTGGCTGTCGCCGGTGCAGGCGGTGGTCACGACCATCACCTCGGAAGGCGACGAATACGCCAAGGTGGTGATGGAGCAGGCACGGCGCGCCGGGCTTCGGGTCGAGATCGACCTGCGCAACGAAAAAATCAACTACAAGGTCCGCGAGCATTCGCTGGCCAAGATCCCGGCGCTGCTCGTGGTCGGCAAGAAGGAGGCCGAGACGCATGCGGTGTCGGTCCGCCGCCTCGGCAGCGACGGCCAGAAGGTGCTGACGACCGAGGAGGCGATCGCCGCCCTGGTCGACGAGGCGACCCCGCCGGACGTCAAGCGGGCGCGGGGCGCGGTCTGACGGCGTTCAAGCGGCTCTATCTTGCCCGACTTTGATGAGGGACTCGGCCGGAATGCCGAGGCCCTCATGCAGCCGTCGGATCATGCTGAGTGTCAATTCGCGCCGCCGGTTGAGCACTTCGTGGACCCGGTTGCGGCTGCCAATAAAGGGAATCAGGTCCCTCGGCTGCAGACCGCCCTGTCCATATGATATTTGATGGCTTCGACCGGGTCCGGAAGGTCCAGTCGGTAGTGCTTCCGCTCCCACGCCTCCACGAGCGTCACAAGCACGTCAAGTCGATCGCCCTCAGGCGAGTTCCGGCGCGCACTCATCAACGTCTCGATCTCCTTGAGCACGCGACGATAGTCTCGGTTAGACTTGATTGGAGCGATTTCCATCATCGACCTTCTAAATGGTTTGCGCATCGATTGCGTCGTCCTGCCGGTGTGTTCCAACAAAACGGATATAGACCACGCGGTATGGATAGTTGATCCAGACCACCACGCGATATTTGTTGCCGGCGACGTTGAACATGACGCGGCCATCCCTGAGGATACTGGCGGTTCGGATATCTCTCTTGACGTCCGCGGGCTTCGCCCAATCGGCCTGCTTTACCTGCCGAAACCAGGCCATCAGGGGATCGCGCGCATCGGAGGCCGCCTCGCCGGCCCGATCTAGAAAAGCCTTGATCGTGCTGAGCGCGATGATCCTCATTCAACTCATCTTAGCATAGTCCCATCTTGGGACCATAACCTTCTGGACGGGCGCAGCTGTCGAACTCATAATCACTCTAAAATCCCTTCCATTCGTCCCCTGCCGGGCCTATCTCCCGGCGAGAACAAAGCCATAAGGACGCCCCGTGCCCGACGCCATCGAACTCCTGAAGACCCGCCGCTCGGTCAAGCCGCGCGAAATGACCGGGCCTGGCCCCTCGGCGGCCGAGCTCGAGACCATCCTTACCATCGGCGCCCGCGTGCCCGACCACGGCAAGCTCGCGCCCTGGCGCTTCATCATCTTCGAGGGCGACGCCCGCCAGCGCGCCGGAGAGGTGATTGCCAAGGTGTTCGCCCGGAAGAATCCCGGTGCGCCCGCCGCCGACGTCGAGACCGAGCGCAAGCGCCTCACCGACGCGCCGCTGGTGATCGGCATCGTCAGTTTCACGAGGCCGCATCCGAAGGTGCCGGCGTTCGAGCAGGAATTGTCCGCCGGCGCCAGCGCCATGAACATCGTCACGGCCGCAACCGCGCTCGGCTATGGCGCCTGCTGGCTGACCGGCTGGTTCTCGTTCGATCGCGACGTGCTCGATGGCCTCGGCCTCAAGCCGGACGAAAAGCTCGCCGGCTTCATCCATATCGGCACGCCGACCAAGCCGAGCGAAGACCGTCCGCGACCGTTCCTTTCGGAAATCGTGACGCGTTTTTAATCGAACGCTTGTTGACGCCTCTGGCGTCTTGCGGCTTTCATCCCGGCCAGGGAGGAAGCCGGTATGAAGCGTCGTGATTTTCTGGTCGGGGCCGCGCTGCTCGCCGGCACGATGGCACGAAGCCGCGCCGCCGACATCCCCGCCCCGTCGTCCGAGGGGCTGGATCGCATCACTTCGTATTTCGACAACGAGGTGGGAAGCGGCCGGTTGCCGGGCGCCGTGATCCTGGTGCAGCAGCACGGCAAGCCGGTCTATCAGAAGACGTTTGGCGTGCGCGACGTCAGGACCAGTCTTGCGATGACGCCGGACACGATCTTCGCGATCCACTCGATGACCAAGCCGATCACCTGCCTTGGTGCGATGATGCTGATCGACGAGGGCAAGCTCGCCCTCACCGACCCCGTGTCGAAATACGTTCCCCTGTTTGCCGACACCAAGGTCGGCCTCGAAGTCACCCTGCCCGACGGCAAGCTGGAGCTCGATCTCGTGCCGCCGGTCCGCCCCGTCAACATCGAGGATTTGCTGCGGCACACCTCGGGCATCAGCTACGATTATATCGGCGGCAAATGGGTCGAGCAGGCCTACAAGGCCGCCAACATCTTCGAGGGCCAATTCAACAACCGCGAATTCGCCGACCGCATCGCCAAGCTGCCGCTGGCGCGGCAGCCGGGAACGCTGTGGCGCTACGGCCATTCCACCGACGTGCTCGGCAGCGTCATCGAGATCATCTCGGGCCAGACGCTGTATCAGTTCCTGAAGCAGCGCATCTTCGATCCGCTCGGCATGAGCAGCACCAAATTCGCGCTGGCGACCGAGGACGAACTCGCCCGGATGGCGCGGCCGCTGCCGAACGATTTCATCCTGCTCGCCGCCGAGCGAGACCGCCTCGATCATCCCGAATGGCAGTCCGGCGGCGGCGGCCTGCTCTCGACCATCACCGACTATCAGCGCTTCTCGCAGATGCTGCTCAACGGCGGCGAGTTCGAGGGCAAGCGTTACCTGAGCCCTGCCGCGTTCAAGGCGATGACGACCGATCATATCGGGCCCGGCTCCGGCGTCGGACGCGACTATTTCTATTTTCCGGGCGACGGCTTCGGTTATGGCTATGGCCTTGCGGTGCGGACCGATCCGGGCAACGCCAAACCGCCGCCGCCGGGCTCGCTCGGCGAGCTGAAATGGGACTCAGGGAGCGGCACCTATTTCGGCGTCGATCCCAAGCTCGACATGATCTACCTCATGATGCAGCAGACCCAGAACGAGCGCAGCCGCATCACGCCCGCCTTCAAGGCGCTGGTCTACGACTGCTACCCCGAGGGGCTACGCCGCCCGTGAGGCGCGCTGACCGAAATCGGCGAGCAGCTTTGCGATCTCGGCCGCAGGCCGCGCCGCGCTGAACAGAAAGCCCTGCACTTCGTTGCAGCCTTCGGCGCGGAGCCAGTCGAGCTGATCCTCGGTCTCGACGCCCTCCGCGGTCGTGGTGATGTTGAGGCTGCGGCCGAGCCCGGAGATCGCGCGCACGATCGCGCTGCAATCGGGCCGCTGCGCCAGATCCTTGACGAAGGAGCGGTCGATCTTGATCTTGTCGAACGGAAAGCTCCTGAGATAGCTCAGGCTGGAATAGCCGGTGCCGAAATCATCCATGGAGATGCCGACGCCGAGCTCGCGGAGCTGGTGCAGGATGGCAAGGTTGGCATCAGTCTCCGCCAGAAAGACCGACTCCGTGATTTCGAGCTCGAGCCGCCGCGGCGACAGGCCGGACTGCGCCAGCGCCGAGATCACGATTTGAACCAGGTTGCGGCTGCGGAATTGCGCCGGCGACAGATTGACCGCGACCTTGACGTCGGCAGGCCATTTGACGGCCTCGGCGCAGGCTTCGCGCAAGACCCACTCCCCTAACTGCGTGATGAGGCCGATGTCCTCGGCAACCGGGATGAACTCCGCCGGCGAGATCATGCCCTTGTCCGGATGGCGCCAGCGCAGCAGCGACTCGAAGCCGGAGATGCGGTCGGAGGCGATCGACACCAGCGGCTGATAGTGCAGCTCGAACTCGCCATTGGCGAACGCACGGCGCAGATCGAGCTCCATGTCGCGGCGCTTCTGCGCCTGCAGGTCCATCTCGCGCTCGAAGAAATGGTGCACGCCGCCGCCGTCGGACTTCGCCCGGTACAGCGCCATGTCGGCATTGCGCATCAGCTCTTCCGGCGTCGTGCCGTCGCCGGGCGACAGCGCGATGCCGATGCTGGCGCCGATCACCATCTCCTGACCGTCGAGATCGTAGGGTGCCTTCAGCATGTCGATCAGCAGGCCAGCGCAGGCGCTGGCCTCGTTCGGCGAGACGTCGGCGGCAAGGATCACCGCGAATTCGTCGCCGCCGAGCCGGGCCGCCAGATTGCCGCCGCGGACGGCAAGGGTCAGGCGTTCGGCGACGTCCTTGAGCAGGCGGTCGCCGACGGGATGACCGAAGGAATCGTTGATGTTCTTGAACAGGTCGAGATCGATGTAGAGCACGCCGACCCGTTTCCCCGCTGCCTGCTCCAGCGCCTGCTTCAGGCGCTCCCGGAAATATTCGCGGTTCGGCAGGTCGGTGAGCCCGTCATGGTGGGCCATGTGCGCGATGCGCGCCTCGGCCTTGCGGCGTTCGGTGATGTCGACCACTGCGACCAGATAGCCGTCGCGATCGTCGAAGGCGACACGGCGGCCGAAGGTGAGCACCTCGATCTCGCTGCCGTCGGCGCGCAGATGCCGCCAGTTGCGCGAGGAGTGATAGGCTTCGCCAACGCGCTCCAGCGCCTCGGCGTGGCTGTCCCACTCGTCTTCCGGCCAGATCTCGTGCAGCTTCATGCGCAGGAAGGTGGCGCGGCTGTAGCCGTAATGCTGGACCGCGGCGTCGTTGACGCCAAGGAACTCCTTGCTCTCAGCGTCGAACACCCACATCGGCATCGGGTTGCTGTCGAACAGCAGGCGGAACGAGGCGTCGCGCCGCTTCAACGCGGTGACATCGGAGATCGTCAGCGAGACCACGTCGGCGAAGGCCGTGGCGCTGAGGCGGAGGTGGCGTCCGTCGCTCTCGATCTCGAGCTGCTCGCCGCGGCCGCCCGCGACGGCCTTGAGCAGGAAGTCCATGATCTCGGGCGAGGCCAGCAGCGTGTTGCCCTCGCCGATCCGCCGCCACAACAGACCTCCGCTCGCGACCTTCAGCAGCGCGCTTGCGCTGTTGTTGTGATGCACGACCTGGAGATCGGACGGCTTGCCGCCGGCATCGCGCACCGTCGCCAGCGAGATCACCGCATCGTCGGTCGAGGCGAAAATCGCATCCAGCAGATTGTACTGCGTGCCGCGCTCGTTGATGTAGGCGCCGACCAGCGTGGCGCCCCAGCGCGAGGCCGTCGGCAGCGCCAGCACATCGTAGGTCCGGACCATGCCGTCGCGCACGCAATGCGCGCTGGCGTGGTAAGGTCGTCCATTGGCAAGCGCGCTCGTCGCCGCTTCCGACAGTGCGGTGGCGCAATCCGGCGACAATTCGGCGACGGGAATGTCCCAGCGCTCCTCGCCGAGCCATTTCTGCACGTAGCGTCCGCTGCGCGACAGCTCGAGCCTGCCGTCGTTTCTCAGCAGCGCGATGTGATCGGCGAGCCGTCCGAGACTGCCGAGCATCACGTCCTCGTAGCGCGGCAGCCGATCGCCCGGCTTCAACGCGGCACGCCATTTGCGCTGAAGCACCGGGATGTCGTCGAACATTTCGGCGGCCGGTTTTCCCGACACTTTCTTCGCGGCATTCATGGCAGTCCCCAACGCACTTTCTCGGCGCATCCAATGCAGCTGCGCTTAACGACATGTAAAAAGGCCGCAGGCGCGGGTTCCGTTCGGCGATTATGACAGTTTTAAGTCGGGTGTTGGTTAGTGGGCGTTAGCGACTATGACGGTCGCGCGAAGGGGCTACGTCCGGGTGTGCGTTCGAAGTTCGGGCCCGCGTCTCTCGTGTCCCGGACGCGCTGCAATGCTCTTCGCGTTGCGGCGCAGAGCCGGGACCCAGCAAGCCACAGCACGTGCTGCAACATGGGCCCCGGCTCTGCAGCGCACCGCTGAAGAAGCGCTGCGCTGCGTCCGGGGCACGAGAGTCGTCATTGCGAGCGCAGCGAAGCAATCCAGGCTGCCGCCGCGGAGACAGTCTGGATTGCTTCATCGCAAGAGCTCCTCGCAATGACGGCGTGTGAAGTAGCAGCTTCCGGCTCTCTCGTGTCCCGGACGCGCTGCAACGCCCTTCGCGTTGCGGCGCAGAGCCGGGACCCAGCAAGCCACAGCACGTGCTGCAACATGGGCCCCGGCTCTGCAGCGCACCGCTGAAGAAGCGCTGCGCTGCGTCCGGGGCACGAGACCTATTCAATAGACACACCTTCGCAGCCTCGCGGCGCATTTCGCCCGAGCTTTGCTTGATCGCTTCACCCCCATTTGAAAGAGGGCGCAGGGAAGGCCGGGAGCCGGTTGGCTCCCATGGCCGCCTGTGCGCAAGATCTGCGTGTGCAGAAAGGCACAGGCGGAAAGACCACAGGGCAACCGGAGCATCCCGGCCTTCCCTGCGCAGTGGCTTTACGGCTTATGTCGTGCTCTCCCCGGGGAGCGATGCGCTATTGCCCCCGTCGCCTTGCGGATGGCTGGCGGATGCGTCCGGTTGGACGACATCCATCACCACAAGACTTGGCGCACAGACCCCGGGCGCCAGGACCACACGATTTTGCCGTACGCCGATCACACCGGTCGTGTGCGCGATACTTTCGCTCACGGCTCTCCGCCCTGCGAAAGCACTTCGCGCCGATGCAACTAGCGTCCACCGCCGCCCGGCCCGCGTTCGTGACGATCGCGATACGCCCCTCTTCCTTGGGCCGGGTTGCGTGACACATATGCCATTTCCGAATTTCGGTAAAATGGAATATTTTTGATGACACGGATTGACCCACGGCTCGGGTGTTTTGCCCGTCGGGCAACGCAAGGGCTCGTGGGAACGCGTTCGTAGGTGGGCAAAGGCGCAAAGCGCCGTGCCCAGCATCTCTCTCCACTCGGGCCAATCGTGGGCACGCTTCCGCCTTCGCTCTCCGGGCTACGGAGCCGCGCCGGCGAGACGTTCGATCACGATATCGAGCAGCGCGCGCAGACGGGCGAGCCGCCTGAGATCGCGATGATAACCGACATAGGTGTCGCGGCCGGGCGGCGCCGTTCCGATGTCGAGCGCGACCAGACGGCGGTCGCGGTCGCCGAGCGGACGCGGCAGCACGGCAAAGCCGCCGCCGCTCGCGCAAAGCTCGGCCTGCACCTGCCTGTTGTTGCTGCGCGAGGCGACGGCTGCATTCGGCAGCGCGCGCTTCAGCCAGACGGCGTCCGGCATGTCGGCGAACTCGGCATTCATCGTCACGACGCGGACAGCGCTGCCGTCGCCGGCGCGCGGCGGCTTGCTGCCCCTCTTGCCATAGAGCGCGTAGGGAATGTGCAGCAGCTTTCTGGAGATCACCTCGGGCTCGCTGAACGGCTTGATGCGAAAGACGAGATCGGCTTCACGCCGCGGCAGACTGTAGAGCCGCGCATCGGTCAGGAGCTCCACCGTCACCTTGGGGTGACGCTTGCCGAATGCGGCGATCACCGGCGACAGCATCACCGTCCCGAACCAGTCCGACGATGACAGGCGGAGCAGGCCGTCGAGTTGCGTCTCCGCACCGGACACATGGCGCTCCAGCGCGAGCGCCTCGTCCTCGATCCGCTCGGCATGGCGGAGCACGGCGGCGCCCTCGTCGGTCAGCACCAGGCCATCCGCCGTGCGCTGGAACAGCGTCTGTCCCAGCGACGTCTCGAGCGCGCGAAGCCGCCGGCCCATCGTCGGCTGGGTCTGGCCGATTTTTCGAGCGGCAGCGCCGAGCGTGCCTTCGCGCGCAATTGCCAGGAAGATGCGCAGATCACTCCAGTCCATCAGGATTCCTGCCATACAGAAATGTATGACGATTGTACAACCTTGTTCCTTCTCATGCAAAATTTCATGGGCATATTGAGCCGATCACGGAGCAAGACGATCATGACGAGACAATCGACGATGCGCGCAAATGTCCTGGAGACCCACAACGCTCCCTTGCGCCTCTCAACCATCTCCACGCCCGAGATCGGCCCGCACGACGTGCTGGTGCGGGTGCGCGCAAGCGCGGTCAATCCGCTCGACACCAAGATCCAGGCCGGCGCCGCGGCGCATGCGCGCCACCCGCTGCCGGCAATTCTCGGCATCGATCTCGCCGGCGTGGTCGAGCTGGCCGGGCGCGAGGTCTCGCGGTTCAAGCCGGGCGACGAGGTCTACGGGATGACCGGTGGCGTCGGCGGCGTACAGGGATCGCTCGCCGAATTCGCCGCGGTCGATGCCGATCTCCTCGCATTGAAGCCTGCCAATCTCGGCATGCGGGAAGCTGCCGCGCTGCCGCTGATCGTCATCACGGCCTGGGAAGGCCTGATTGATCGGGCGGCGTTGAAGGCGGGCCAGAAGGTATTGATTCATGGCGGTGCGGGCGGCGTCGGTCATGTCGCGATCCAGATCGCGCGCGCCTTCGGAGCGGAGGTGTTCGCAACCGGTTCGCCGTCGCAGCGCGCCACCATCGAAGGTTTCGGCGCCGTATTCATCGACCGCGACAGTTCGGTCGAAGCCTGCGTGGCGCAGCACACCGGCGGCCGCGGCTTCGACATCGTCTACGACACCGTCGGCGGCAAGGTGCTCGACGCTTCCTTCGAAGCGGTGCGCCGCTTCGGCCATGTGGTGAGCGCGCTCGGCTGGGGCACGCATGCGCTTGCGCCGCTGTCATTCCGGGCAGCCACCTATTCAGGCGTGTTCACGCTGCTGCCGCTGCTGTCGGGCGAAGGCCGCGCGCATCATGGAGAGATCATGGCGGAGGCCACGCGCCTCGCCGAGGCCGGCAAGCTCGTGCCGCTGCTCGACGCCAGGCGCTTTACGCTGGAGAACGTCGACGACGCCTATGCCCTGATCAGGGATCACGCCGCCAAGGGCAAGCTGGTCGTCGATATCTGAGGTGGAGCTTGTAGCCGGATGGAGCTGTGCGCGCCGCTAGTCTTCGCTGGACGCGGCGGAGCGGTTGCGCAAATAGGCCTGCGACAACAGGAAGAACAACGCGCGCTCGCCATGATATTTGGCGGAGGGCCGGGTGCGCTCGAAACCGTCGGCAAAGATCTTGCCAGACTGGTCGCACACCTGCCATCGCCAGCCAAACCGCTTGCGCCTGGTGAGGATCACTTCGAACATGCCGACGAGCTTGGTCCCCTGCTCCTTGCCGGTCTGGCAAAGGCATCCAAGCCCCTGCTCCGGCCTCCCCCATTAGACGGATGCCCGACATATAACCCAGCGGAGTGGAAAGAGAATAAAATTGATGATCGGAAATTCGTCTCTTGCACCGCTGTGATGAGGACGGCGGGGGTGCGGGAATAAGCTTTCGCCAGCGGTGTTTGCCTCGGCCCCAGGAGGCAATCTGCTGGCGCTTGCAGTATTCAAAGCAGAACACAGGGGGTGGTGGGGATGAGCATTTTGCTTACCAGTCCCCACGACGCATGCGACGGTAACAGGAGATGCACGTTCGTGCGCTCGATGAGAATTGCCGTGCCGGACGTCAGGTCGGTGTCAGGTTGCGGGCGGCACCGCCGCCAGGACCTTAGCGCGCGAGACCTTAGCGCGCGACGGCCTTAGCGCGCGACGACTTCCACCTCGCCGTCGACGCCGTTGACGACGTTGAATCCGCGCTCGTAGACCTTGCCCTCGTTCTTGGCGATGGCGCGGTATTCGCCTTCGGAGAGCACGACGCGCGGGAAGGCGCCGATCGATTCCTTGATGACGTCGCCGCCCGGGGTCAGCACCGACCAGGCGGTGTTGGCGAGCGCCTCGCCGCCCCTGTCGCTGACCAGCTTGAGCGTGATCACGGCTGCGCGGTGGGTGATGGTGACGTCGGTGAGCTTGCTGGCCTGGACGCGGATGTCGGAGCGCACCACCGAATTGGCGTCGCCATAGTTGGAGATGATGTAGTAGGTGCCCTCCGGCAGCAGCACGACGTCGCCGGCGGCGACGTTCGGCACCAAGGAGGCACGCTCGCCGGATTCGAACTGGCTGCCCTTGTAGATCGCGAACGAGATCTGGTTCTGCGGAATGCGGCTGGTGCCGACCCGGCCCTCGATCCGCAGGCCCCCGGCCGGGAGCACGAAGGACTCGCGGTCGGTCTCGGCCTTCAGGCTGACGGTGCGCACCGCGCTGACGAGGCCGAAGGCGACGTGCACGACGTAATTGCCGGGCGGCAGCACGATATTGGGCGTGGCGCTGCGGTCCTCGCGGATCAGCTTGAAGGTGCCGTTCTCATCGGGACGGTCGGCAAACACGCGCCAGACCAGGCCGCTGGTGATCGCCGGAGAATCCTTGCCGTATTTCGCGGTCAGCGACAGCACGCCCTGTCCGGGCACGGCCGCATTGAGCGGGGCGGCCGGCGGCACGGTCGTGACCGCGGGCGGCGGCATGCTGGGGGTCGTCGGCTGCATCAGGGTCGGCGGCAGGCTCGGGGGGCCGGCGCCAGGGCCGGAGGGCGGCGCCAGGCTGACGGCGCCGCCGGGGTCGGGCACCGAAGCCGGCGGGACCGGCGGCGGACGATCGGAGAATAGCTGCGCCTGCGCAGCGTTTTGGCCTGAGGTAACGAGGCACGCGGCAAGGATCAGCGCCGGCAGCAGCCTGCCGCTGCGCCGCCATCCGATGATGCCGTCACCCCCGCGTGTCATGCCCCCTGCTTTTCACCGAAAACGCGGCAAATTCAAGCCTCTGAAACCCCAGGAAATACGGGCCCGGTCCGATTGATGGAACCCGGTTGACGCCTGCGTGATTAGTCCAGCGGCAGCCAGCTCTCGCCACACTGCTGCCCCCTGCTTCCCGAACGGTATAAACCATGCTTGGCCCTCGCTCTGGTGCGGCGGAAGTCCGGTGCCTACTCTGGTGTCGAGGGCTGGCCCGGGTAGGAGAGTTTCGGTGCTTGATATCTTGAAGGGTCGTGGTGGGAACGGCTCGAACGGTGAGAAGATTGGCCTTGGCCCCACCCGTCGGCCGATCATCGGCCTTGCCCTCGGCGGCGGCGCGGCGCGCGGCTTTGCCCATATCGGAATCCTCAGGACCTTGATCGCCAACGGCATCGTGCCCGACGTCGTGGTCGGCACCTCCATCGGCGCCGTGGTCGGCGGCCTCCATGCGGCCGGCCGACTCGAGACGTTCGAAGAGTGGGGGCGCAGCCTGCAAGGGATGCGCAACATCCTCGGCTATCTCGACATCCGCCTCAACGGCTCCGGCCTGCTCGGCGGCGAGAAGCTGGCGACCCGCCTCGAGAACGCGGTCGGACAGACCCTGATCGAGGACCTGCCCATCAAGTTCGCAAGCGTCGCGACCGAGGTCCGCACCGGCCACGAAATCTGGCTGACTCGCGGCCGCGTCGTCGATGCGATGCGCGCTTCCTACGCCCTGCCCGGCATCTTCTCGCCCGTCCTGATCGGCGACCGCTGGCTGGTCGACGGCGCGCTGGTGAACCCGGTGCCGGTCTCGGCCGCCCGCGCGCTCGGCGCCGAAATCGTCATCGCCGCAAATCTTTCCAGCGACATCTTCACCCATTCCACGACGATCTATTCGCACGGCGCACCGCCCACGCCGGTCGCTCCGGGGGCCGAGGAGCCGACGGCCAAGCGGCGCTTCCCGCGCCTGTTCTCGCCCGAGAGGACGATGAAGCGCGAGTTCTTTGGCGGCAATGGCCGGCCCGGCATCTCCTCGGTGATGGTGGATGCCTTCAACATCATGCAGGACCGCATCACCCGCGCCCGCCTTGCCGGCGATCCGCCGGATCTGTTGATCACGCCGCGGGTCGGCCAGTTCGGCTGGTTCGACTTCCACCGCTCCGAAGACCTGATCGCTCATGGCACCCGCGCCGCGGAGCGCGCGCTGGAGTCGATCCAGGAGGCGATCCATGTGCTGGCGCCGGCGCCCGAAGGCACCGCGCCGAAGGCGGGCGAGCAGACCTGATCAGGCCGTCTTGATGTAGTCGCGCAGGGCTTCCTGCTCGGACTCGTATTCCTGGACCCGGCGCTTGACGATGTCGCCGATCGAGATCAGGCCGACCACCTTGCCGTTGTCGATCACGGGCAGATGGCGGAACTTGCCCGAGGTCATCATCTCCATGAGCTCAGCGACTGTGTCGGTCTCCTTGCAGGTCACCACCTTGCGGGTCATGACCTGAGCGACCGGCTCCTCCAGCGCGCCGGCGCCGCGCTCGCCGAGCACGCGGACGATGTCGCGCTCCGACAGGATGCCCTCGAGCCGGCTCTGGTTCATCACCAGCACCGCGCCGATCTTCTTCTCACCGAGCAACTTGACCGCGGCAGCCAGCTTCGCGTCGGGCTCGACGCTCATGATCTGGTGGCCCTTGGTGTTGAGAATGGAACGTACCGTCATTGTTGCCTCCCTGAATCGGACCCGTCCGCCACTTGGCGGTCCGGACTTGTTCTTCGAGTCTTCAACTAACAGTTTAGGCGCCGGTTGCAGGCTCAGGCGCTTTGCGAAGCATCGCCGCTAGCGGCTTGCAGCTTCGGAACATTCTTCCTGCAAATGATGGATGAATTCGGGCCGCGCCGCAAGCGCCGCTTCAAATACGGTCTGAAACGTCCTGTGATGACGCATCCGCAGCATCGTTTCGCACGCGCGGCACGGGATCGAACAGGGCGAACAGCAGCAGGCCGGCAAAGAAGCCGCCGATATGCGCCTGCCAGGCCACGCTCGTGGTTTCGGAATCGATGCCGATCGCACCGACGCCGAAGATGATGTTGACGCCGAACCACACGGCGAGGAAGCCGACCACCCGCCCGTCGCGCAGCGCGCGCGACAGCGGCAGCGCCGGAACCTTTGCTGCGGTATCGGCGTCCGACCGGTTGAACGACAGGAAGCTGCCGCGGACGAAGGCGAAGCGGATCGCGGCTGCCATCGCGCCCGACACCGAGGCGGAGGCGCCGATCATCGGCGCCACCGCGTGCTCATGGGTGACGAGATGGGCGAGCGCGCCGGCCGCCGCCGTCACCGCCAGAAAAAGGAAGAACCTGACCGCGCCGAAGCGCCGCGCCAGCGCGCTGCCGAACGGCAAGAGCCAGAGCACGTTGAAGCCGAGATGGGTCAGATTGGCGTGCAGCAGCGAATAGGTGACGAACGTCCAGACCTTGGCGCCCGACCCGCCCGGGATCTGCAGATTGAGCAGCGAGGAATCGTAGCGCTTCGGGATGAAGCCGAAGACGTCGATGGTCCAGTTCTCGAGCTCGGCCGGCAGCAGCACCCGCAGATGGATCACCGCCAGCAGGACGATGTAGGCGGTCAGCGCCACAGGCAGCGTCAGGACCGGCTCGCGCGGAGCCTCCTCATGGGCGGCCGCCAGGCCGGGCTGAGAATCCTGCGGCGGAGAATCGTGCGGGGAATCCAAGGCAGCTTCGCTTTCAGGCGCGATCGGAACGATCCGTTTGGAGATAGTCGCCTTTGCCGGCCTTGCGCAAGTGCACAAAAGGAAAAGGCAGGGCCCTGGGAAGCCCTGCCTGTCCGTGTCGGCCTTCCGGTACCGGAGGAATGAAGGTGTATCCCCACCCCTCCCCGCGGCCCGTGACCAAACTGTTTGACGCCCTGTGTACAGACCCCGCCGAGAACCTGGATGAAAGCGGCGAGGCTTGCGACTGCGATCACCATAGCAGCGACGCGTGAGGCGCAAAGGCCATAGTTAATTTAACGTTAACGACGCAAAGACTACCTTAACGAGGGCGAAAACGCCCTCCCGGCATGGACGCTGCAAATCCCCTCCTGCACAACATCACAAGGGATCGCGGGTGCACTGAAGCGGGACAGCTTTGTCCCTTCGAGGTTGCACCCCGGGATAAGCGTTCAGACATGAAACATCCGTCGAGCCGCGCGTTCTTCGCGTATTGGGACAAGAAGCGCGGCGCCGCACGGGCCCCTGATAGGGCCGACATCGATCCGGCCGCGGTCCGCCGCCTGCTCGGCGACATTTTTGTCCTCTCCTGCGAGCCCAATCTCGGCTTTCCCTTCCGCGTCGCGGGCACGCGCGTCTGTGCGCTCGCGGGGTGTGACCTCAAGGACCAGAGCTTTGCGGCGCTGTTCACGGCCGCGAGCCGCGGCGAGATCGAGGAGATCACGACCATCGTCGCCGACGAGGCGTTAGGTGCGATCGCCGGCATCACGGCCGCGCGCGAGGACGGCAGCAAGGCCTATCTCGAGCTGTTGCTGCTGCCCTTCAACGCCCGCCCGCACACGCCGGTGAGCGTGACAGGCGTGCTCGCGCCGTTCGACGACGAATGCGGCGCGCTTTCAACCTTCACCCTCACCTCCTGGCGCTATCTGCACCAGCCGGAGAAGCTGCTGCCGCGCGCGATCCGCAAATTGCAGATCGCACGCGGGCTGATGGTGTATGAGGGGCTGAGATAGTCTCGCGCACGCGGATGGCCGTTTTTGCCGGATCTGCGTCATTCCTGATGTCGTTGCCAAGGGTTAGCTTCCGCCTCGCGTGAAGCAACGAGGTTCGGGTGACATCATCATGACATGGCGCGTTCTGGCGTTGAGCGGCCTCGGCTGCGTGGCGCTGCTGGCGGCGATCGGCGGAACCTGGCTATTGCTGCTGCCGGGCACTCCGGCTCGGGGAGCCGCGCCCGCAATTTCCAGGGACGAGACCGAGGCGACGCTTGCGGCGCTGAAGCCGCCGAAGCGCGAACGCCCGCTGATCGCCATCGTCGGCATCAACGACATGACCGAGACGACAGACTATCTGATGCCCTACGGCATCCTCGCGCGCGCCGATGTCGCCGACGTCCTCACATTGGCGACGCAGCCCGGACCCGTCACGCTCTATCCCGCGCTGAAAGTGCAGCCGCATGCGACCATCGCCGAGTTCGACGCTGCGCATCCCGACGGCGCCGACTACGTGATCGTGCCCGCGATGAGCCGCGAAGACGATGCGGTCGCCCTGCAATGGATCAGAAGCCAGGCCGGCAAGGGCGCGATCATCGTCGGCGTCTGCGTCGGCGCCAAGGTCGTTGCCAACACCGGGCTGCTCGACGGCCGGCAGGCCACCACGCACTGGTATTCGGTGCGCGATCTGCAGAAGCATTCCGCGATCCGCTATGTCGCGGACCGCAGGCTGGTGGTCGAGCGCGGCGTCGCGACGACGACCGGCATCACCGCGTCCATGCCGATGGCCCTGACCCTGGTCGAGGCCATCGCCGGCCGCGCCAGGGCCGAAGCGGTCGCCGGCGACATCGGTCTTGCGGAGTGGAACGCGCGCCATCGCAGCGCGGCGTTCCAGTTCACACGCCCGTTCGCGCTGACGGCGATCGCCAACACGCTCGCATTCTGGAACCGCGAGCAACTCGGAATCGCGCTGACGCCAGGCATCGACGAGGTCTCGCTTGCGCTAATCGCCGATGCGTGGTCGCGCACCTATCGCTCGCGTGCCCTCACCTTCGCTGCCACGGCAGAGCCGCAGACGAGCCGCGGCGGTCTCCGCATCCTGCCGGACAAGATCGCGGCCGACTGGCCGGCAAAGCTGACGCCGCCGGCCGCCGCCGGTTTGCCGCCGGCGCGAGCGCTGGACCAGACGCTATCCGCCATCGACGCGCGCTACGGCTCGCGCACGGCCGACTTCGTCGCGATGCAGCTCGAATATCCGAGATAGATGCGCCGTTACGGCATCGCCAGATGCCAGGCGCCGTTCAAGAAGCCGTCGCCGGTGACGTCGCCGGGCTTCTGGTCCTTGGCGAAGGTGTAGAGCGGCTTGCCCTTGTAGGCCCACTGTTTCGAGCCGTCGTCGCGGGTGATGATGGTGTAGCCGTCACCGGCCGCATCGCTCGCCTCGGCCTTCAGCACCGGCCAGTTCGTCGCGCATGGACCGTTGCAGGCGGACTTGCCGTCCGCGTCCTTGTCGAAGGTGTAGAGCGTCATGCCCTTGGCATCGGTGAGCACGTTGCCCTTGTCGGTCTTGCCGGTCTTGGTCGGCGGTGCGGCGAAGGCGGCGGGAACGATCGCGAGCGAGAGTGCCAGCGAGAGCGCGAGGCGGATCGGGGACGTCATGATATCTCCTGTCATGCAATTGGCTTGCATGGGTAGGACGCCGCACGCGGCGTCGTATTCCTGAGAGGGCGGCAAAGATATTTTTCGCTGCGCGCGCCGACGCGGCGGAATAAACTGGGTCAACCGAGACGGAAAGACATGAGCAAGCCGCACTGGCGTCCCGCGCACGCATCCGACCTGCCCGCGATCAGCGCGATCGCGGCGCAAATTCATCCTGCTCTTCCTGAGAGCCCCGAGGTGCTCGCGGAGAAGATGCGGCTCTATCCCGACGGATGCCGCGTGCTGGTCGCGGGCGACGAGATCGCCGGCTACGGTCTCGCGCATCCCTGGAAGCAATACCGGATCCCGCCGCTCGACGGCTTGCTCGCACGACTGCCTGACGATGCGGATTGCCTCTACGTCCATGACGTCGCGGTCCTGCCCGACTTTCGCGGCGGCGTCGTGCGCCCCTATGTTGCTGATGTTGAACAGTTGGCGCGTGCGTCAGGCATCGCAACGCTCGCGCTGGTCTCGGTCTATGCCACGCGGCCGCTGTGGCAACGTCTCGGCTTTCGGCCCGTCACGGCGGACGCGGCACTGCGCGCAAAGCTGGCATCCTATGGCGAAGGCTCGACGTACATGCTGCGCGACCTTACCGCGGTGTAATGTCCCTCGCCGGCCGGCCGGCTCACGCGGGCGTGAAGCCGCGCCCTCGAACCGGGTCAGGTGGCGCTCCGTCGAAGGTGTGTGCGAGCCGTTCCGGTCTCGCCGAACCGAGGCTGGAGAATATCCATGAAGCTCACGTTGTCGAAGATTGCCTTGATTGCATGCGTTGCGACGAGCGCGTTCGCCGCGACCAGCGCCAACGCGGCGCCCCACCGAACCGATGGCTGCCAGTTCGCCTTTTTCGAAGGCTGTGGCATCGTGTTCGAGCAGCCGAACCCCGGCCGCTCCCGCAGCAGCGTCATTCCCGTCCGCGATACCTCGCCGACCTACATGAAGCAGACCGACCCGCGCTACAGCTCGTCGATGCGCGATGCCGGCGGCGGCGGCGGTGGTGGCGGCGGCGGTGGTGGTGGTGGCGGCGGTGGCCGCTGAGCTCACACCCGACTTTTCAGATGATGTCGCCGGTGCAACCCGGCGGCATCATTGTCGTCTGCGCTGAACGGTGCCGGTTCAGCCGCGATGCTTTTTCTTCTTCGGCTTCTTTCCAGGCGCGCCCTTCGCGGGCCACGGCGTGACCGACGGCTCTGCGTGACCCGGCTTGTTCTTGTGCTTCTTCTTGCCGAAGGACGGAGCATCGTCGAATTTCGGCCCGCGCTCGCCCTGAGGCTTGCTGCGCGGCTTGAATTCACTCTTGTCGCGTGGACGATCGTCGCGACGTTCCCGATGATCGCTGTCGCGGCTCTCGCGCCGGGGCGGGTGTGACCGCTCCTCCGCAGGCGCCTGTTGCTGCGGCGCGCCCGCCATCGGCTCGAGGCGGATATTGTCTTCCTTGTCCGGACGCTTGATCTTGACCGCGAAAGACTCCGCGACCCGCTCGGAAATCTCGAACTCGGTCGTGGTGTCCATGATCTTGATGGCGCCGATATCGCCCTTGTCGATGCCGCCGCGACGGCAGATCATCGGCAGCAGCCAGCGCGCTTCCGCATTCTTGCGTCGTCCGATGTTGGCGCGGAACCAGACGCTGGCCTCTCCCATGCCGTGACGCGGCGAGGATTTGCCTGATTTCGATCGCGGCCCCGCAGGGCGATCGTCGCCGCGTGAGGTGCGGCCATCGTCGCGCGGCGTGCGAACATTGTCCCGACCGCGATCATCGCGCGGCCGGCCGCTGCGCTCGCCGGGATCGAGGATGTCCTCGGGCGACGGCAGCCGCGCGCGATAAAGCCGCGCCAAGGCAGCTGCGATATCCTCGGCCGACCGCTCGGCCAGCAGCGCCTGGGCCAGCACCAGATCGTCCGCCGTCGTCTCCTCGGTGAACAGCACGTCCTTCATGCGCTCATGGTCGAGCTTGCGGATTTCGTCCGCCTGCGGCGCCGTGCCCCAGTCGGCATCGACACCTGCGAGATTGAGCAGCAGCTCTGCGCGACGCCGGCGGGCGGGCGGCACCAGCAGGACGCTGGTCCCCTTGCGTCCGGCGCGCCCGGTTCGGCCCGAGCGGTGCTGCATCACCTCGGCGTCGTTGGGCAGGTCGGCATGAATGACGAGGTCGAGGCTCGGCAGGTCGATACCGCGGGCGGCAACGTCGGTGGCGACGCAAACGCGCGCGCGGCCGTCACGCAGCGACTGCAACGCCATGGTCCGTTCGTTCTGCGTCAATTCACCCGACAGAGCGACGACGGAAAATCCGCGCTCCAGGAGCGCCGCCTGCAAATGCCTGACGTGATCGCGCGTGCTGCAAAACACCAGCGCGCTCGGCGCCTCGTAGAAGCGCAGCACGTTGACGACCGCATGCTCGGCATCGGCGGGTGCGATCCGGATGGCGCGGTACTCGATATCGGCATGACCGCCTTCGTCGCCGGCGACTTCGATCCGGAACGCCTGCTGCTGATATTGCTTGGCGAGCGCGACGATGCCGCGCGGAAAGGTCGCCGAGAACAGCAGGGTGCGGCGCGTCTCCGGCGTGGTCTCGAGGATGAACTCCATGTCCTCGCGAAAGCCGAGATTGAGCATCTCGTCGGCCTCGTCGAGGACGACCGCTTTCAATTCCGAGATGTCGAGACGGCCGCGGCGCAAATGATCGCACAGCCGGCCGGGCGTACCGACGACGATGTGAGCGCCCGCGGCGAGCTCGCGCTGCTCGCGGCGCGGATCCATGCCGCCGACGCAGGAGACGACGCGTGTCTCCGCATGCTGGTAGATCCAGGCGAGTTCGCGCTGAACCTGCATCGCGAGCTCGCGGGTCGGCGCCACGATCAGGGCGAGCGGTGCGGCCGCCCGCTCGAACCGCTCGGCATCGCCGAGCAGATCCTTGGCCATGGCGAGGCCATAAGCGAGGGTCTTGCCGGAGCCGGTCTGGGCCGAAACCAGGAGGTCGCGGCCGGCGGCTTCGTCCGCGAGCACGGCGAGCTGAACGGGGGTCGGTGAATCATAGTTCCGCTCGGCCAAAGCGCGGGCGAGCGGCGGGGTCAGGGCCGGAAAAGACACGGGATGGAGAACCTTGGTTAATTCAGGCGCGCAAACGGTGAGCCGAGGGGCCTGAGCTCGCGTGCGCGGCAAACGGCCCACCCGCACGCTGGATTTGATCTGGGTGCTCTTTACGCCAAGAGTTTGGAAATCACCATGCCAATGATGCATGGCTTCGCGAAAAGAGCCGCGCCTCAGAGGTTGCAGCGGATTTTTGCGGCCACCTTGATTAACATCGGCGCAACGGGGTCCGGCGGCAAGGCAAATGGGCCGAGATCGAACCGAGTTAGAGGGGGAGCGCAACGATGCGATTGGCAGTCATTTCTGACATCCACGGCAATCTTGCTGCGTTGGAGGCCGTGCTGGCCGACATCAAGGCGCGCGGCGTCGATCGCACCGTGAACCTCGGCGACTGCGTCACCAGCCCTTTGTGGCCGAAAGAGACTTTCGAGGCCCTGCAATCGCTGGCGTTGCCGACCGTGCGCGGAAACCATGACCGCTGGATCGAGGAGTTTCCGGACGACAAGCTCTCGCCGGCAGGCCTGTTTGCGCGTCGCGCATTGACTGCGGAGCAACGACGCGCGCTCCATGGCCTGCCCTCGCAAATTCGTCTCGACGACGGGATCCTCGCCTGCCACGGCACGCCCGACAACGATACGGCGTGCCTGCTGGAAGAATCGCTCGACGACGGCCGCTTTGTCCCGGCACGCCGCGAGGTGCTGGCGACGCGCCTCGCAAGCGAGCCGACGGCGCGCGTGGTGCTGTGTGGCCATAGCCACCGCCAGGCCGCGGTTCAGGGACCGGGCGACTGCCTGGTTCTCAATCCGGGAAGCGTTGGTTGCCCCGTCTTCGCGGACATTCCGTATGCCGCAAACCTGGAGCACCGCTCGCCTCACGCCCGCTATGCGATCCTCACGAAAAAAAAGAGGGGCTGGCAGGTCGAGCTGCTGGCCCTCGAATATGATTGGGACGCCGCATCGGCGCGTGCGCTCGCCAACAACCGCCCCGAATGGGCGCAGGCCATGTTGACCGGATGCGTCAAATAGCCGGCTGCGGCGAGATCTCGGACCGCATCGGTACGGCAAGATCGACCGGTCAACGAGGACGATCTTGTCGCACCCGCCCCGCGATCCCAAATCGTGCCTCACGAGAGAGCAACGGAGAAAACATGACAGGTAGCATATCGCTGGCCGACAAGCTCGCGACCTTTGAGGATCATTGGTCGCCGCGCACGGTCACGACCTTCAACGATTGCGACGTGATGGTGGTGAAGGTGAAGGGCGAGTTCACCTGGCACAGGCACGAGGACACCGATGATTTCTTTCTCGTCCTGAAGGGCAATCTGGACATCGAGTTGCGGGATCGCACGGTGACGCTTGGTCCGGGCGAACTCTACGTCGTGCCCAAAGGCGTCGAGCATCGCCCGGTGGCGCGCGAGGAGGTTCATCTCCTGCTCATCGAGCCGACCGGCACGCCGAATACCGGGGACAAGGCAACCGCAGCAAAGCGCAAGCTCGCATAGCGCGCAGCGCGCCTGCGCGGTCTAATCCCTGGAGGCCGCCAGTCCGCTGAAGCTGCCGACCAGCCTGGCTCTCACGCGCGCAACAGCGTCCTTGACCGCACGGGCCAGCGCCCGGATGGCGCGCCAGGCTTCGGTCGCCTGCAGCCACGCCTTCGCCCCGGCGTATTTTCCGTAAGCCCAGGCAAAGGCGCGAATTCGCATCAGCTTGTCGCGTGTGAGATGAAACAGGCGCTCGACCAGCACCAGCTTGAGCAATTCGCCGACAATGAACGTTACCGCGCCGCTCAGGAACTGACCGGTTGCGGTGAGATAAGCAGCGACCGGCTTGACCGGCTCCAGAACGATGACGGGCACGGAGAACAGAGCGAGCGACGCATAAGGCGACAGCGATCTGATCCAGGTGCGCAAACGCCTGAATTCGAAATGCCGTCCGACCCAGCGCGCTATTGGCCGCGCCACGGCCATGAAGACCGCGTCCACCACGAAGTAGATGGCAGCTAGCACGTACGTGACGGGTTTCAGGATTCGCTTCACGATCGCTCTCCTGGGAACTGAAAGCCGCAACCTGGACCTAAGTTTCACCGCGGCGTGAATAAGTCGGGGATTTCCGGTGGAACTTTTCGGGCGACGGGACGGTAACCGCTAAATCTCGGCATAGATCTCCAGAAGATTGCCGTCGGGGTCGCGGAAGAACAGCGTGCGATGCCCGAACGACTGGTTGGTCGGCGGCGACACCAGCGCGACACCCTGCCGAACGAGTTCGTCGGCGCATGCATCGACCTCGGCCGCGGAGACCTTGAACGCCAGCTGCAGCGAAGCACTGCCCGGCGGCGTCGGCGCATCGGCGGCGGTTCGGCTCGGTCGCGCCAGCGCCAGCGTGTTGCTGCCCAAGCCAAACTCGATCCAGTTCGGCGACAGCTCGCGCAGCAGGGGAAAGGCGAGGATGTCCTCATAGAAGCGGCGCATCGCCGCCATTTCGCGCACGAAGATGACGGTGTAGTCGATCGCGCGGATGGCGTTGAAGGGGGAGGAGGCGCGTGGGGTTCGGTCGAGTGTCTGTTCGTTTGTCATCGCGTCCTTCATTCCGTAATTCCGTCTCGTAGCCGCATGGAGCAAAACGGAAAGCAGGGCCGGTGTCCCCGGATGTCGCTTCGCTCGTCCGGGCTCCAGGCTAGAGACTTATCGCAGCAAGCCGCCACTGTAGCGCAGCTCATACAACTGCGTGCCATCCTGCCGCGCAATCGTCTCGACCCCATGAAAACGATCGAGCGCGCCTTCGACCTCGTTGCGGTAGAGCATCCCCGCCTGTTCGAACCGGCGCGGTCCGCGGTATGGCTGCTCGACGCTCACAGCCAGCAGCGCGTGACGCAGGAATTTGTAGATCGCGAGGAAAGTGTCCCGGTCCGTGATCTCGGCACGGGCGCCACCGCTGTAACTCATCGACCAGATGACGCGGTCGTCCCGGGAGACGGTCTCCTGCCCGACGAAAAATCCCATCCCGAAATAGATATCGCGATAAGCGTAAGGCGGCGCGCGATGCTCGAGCTGTTTTGAGCCGGCGAGCAGCGGTGCGGCCACCGTCGCGTCGTCGTCGAGGCCGGCATAGGTGCGCCGCTTGGCCTCGACCAGGAACGCCGCGAGATCGTGCGGGATCGACGGCATCTTCTATTCCACCAATTCGGGCCACGGCACGATGGTCGACTTCACCGTCTTCATCGCCATGGCGTCCTTCACCGCCTGCGCGACGCCTTCCTCCGTGAACGGATAGATCGTCTGCATCTTCAGCCAGGGATATTTGCCCGCCGTGCGATAGAGCATGTCGACGCCGAGCGGCAGGTCGTTGCCGGTGAAGCCCCAGGACCCGAGCACGTTGAGGTCCTTGGCGCAGATGCGGTGCCACGAGGTATCGATCGAGCCGGCATCGGTGAACTGGCCCATCTCGACATAGGTGCCGCCGTCACGCAGCATCTCGATGCCTTCGGGGCCGGCGGTGGGGTGCCCCGAGCAGTCCATCACCAGATCAGCCCCGAAGCCGCCGACGATCTCGCGCACACGCGCGATGCGCTCCTGCGGCGATCTGATCTCCTCGATGTTCACGGTCGCCTCCGCGCCGAACTCGCGCGCCAGCTTGAGCCGCGGCTCCTCGGGCGCACCGACGCAGATCACGCGCCCTGCCCCCATCTCCTTCGCAGCCGCGACCGCCAGAATGCCGATCGGGCCCGATCCCTGGATCACCACCGTGTCGCCCCAGGAAAAACCACCGGCGCGGCTGGCGCGGTTGAAGGCGCGGATGCAGGAGGTCAGCGGCTCGGAGAGAGCACCGAGCCGCAGCGACATGTCGTCGGGCAATTTGTAGATCTTGGTGCCCGGCAGCATCTCGAGATCGACGTAGACATATTCGGCCCAGCCGCCCCACATGTGCGGCGCCTTGTCGAAGCCGAGATAACGGCCGTAATAGACCGGCGTTAGGCATTTGTTCGCGGTCTGCGGATAATGGATGCAGTAATAGCAATGGCCGCAGGGCATCAGCGGCGGGATCATCACTTTTGATCCGACCTTGAGCGGCTTGCTCATGAAGTCCTCGGTGAACTCCTCGCCGCATTCGACGATGACACCGCCGAGCTCGTGGCCGAGCGTAAACGGCCAGGGCAGCGGCTTCGGCCAATGTCCCTTGAGGATATGCAGATCAGTGCCGCAGACCCCGCAGGCGCCGACCTTGATCAGCGCGGCCTTGCGGCCGACCTTCGGCCACGGCACGGTGCGAATGACGGGCTCTGAGCCCGGCCCTGCATGGGTGCAGACGCGAATGGATTCCATGGCTATTTCCTCGATGCCCGTCTGTTATGATTGATTGGCGCGGGCTGAGGCGAAGCGTATGTGAGATGTACGCGCGTGCCAAGATGCAGGAATTCGTGGCCCTCATGAGCGACTTGTCCGCCGTAGCTCGGAGAGCGAAGGCGGAAGCGACATGCGGGATCAGCGGCCCCGGATATCGCTGCGCTCATGCGGGCTTCGGGGCTGCTACAACCTCAGCCGTCATCCTGAGGTGCGAGACGTGCGGCGCGTAGCGCCCCGCGGGGAGCCTTCGAAGGATGACTCCGGGAGCTTGCGGCTCATCCTTCGAGGCGCGCAACAGCGCGCACCTCCAGCGACAACCGCTTCGCGGTTGCGCAGGGATGATGATTGAGTGTGCTGCGACAGTGCATGGCTGATCTTCGTGAGCGTCCAAGTCTTGAGCGCATACCTGCGACCGTGTAGGGACGAATTGAACCCCACCCAGGTGCCCCCTTGAACCCCCTCCCCCAAAATCCCGTCGCTGCGTCCGGCTCGTTCGCGGCGATGAAGTCGGTGCCGTACCGGCTGCAGTTCACCGCCCATGTGCTGGCGATGATGGCCGACAACATCGAGCATGTGATCAGCTATTGGGTGGTGTTCCAGAAATTCCATTCGCCGGCGCTGGCGGGTTTTGCCGTGCTGTCGCACTGGCTGCCGTTCCTGCTGTTCTCGGTCGCCGTCGGCGGGCTTGCCGACCGGTTCGATCCGCGTCGCATCATCCAGTGCGGCATGCTGCTGTTCATCGTGGCATCGAGCGGATGGGGTTTCTTCTTCATCACCGACACGATCCAGATGTGGCACGCGATGCTGCTGCTGGTGATCCACGGCTGCGCCGGCGTGCTGTGGCAGACGCCGAACCAGTTGCTGCTCTACGACCTCGTCGGCCCCGCCGACCTGCCGAGCGCGGTGCGGCTGAACGCGATGGCGCGCTATCTCGGCATCCTGGTCGGGCCTGCCGTCGGCGGAATCATCATGCTGACGCTCGGCACCTCGCACGGCATCATCTTCAACACGCTGTTCTATCTGCCGATGCTGCTCTGGCTGTTCTGGGCGCCTGTGCGCGACAACAGCGTGGCGGTGCGGCGCTTTGCCGTGCGCGGCCTTGCCGACATCGTGCTGACCATCCGCGCCATCGGCACCCAGCCGACCCTGACGGCCATGACCTGGCTTGCCGGCCTCACCTCCTTCATGATCGGCAATGCCTACCACGCCCAGATGCCGGGCTATGCCGGCGATCTCGGTCATGGCGATCCCGGCGTCTCCTACAGCGTGCTGCTCGCGGCGGATGCGGCCGGCGCGGTGCTCGCCGCTATCGCGCTGGAATCCTGGGGACGGCTCAAGGGCACGCCGCGCACCGCGATCATGCTCGCGATGCTCTGGAGCGCGGCGCTGCTCGGCTTCGCCACAGTGCGGATCTATCCGGTTGCGATCGTGCTGCTGTTCTGCGCCGGCTTCTTCGAGCTATCGTTCAATACCATGGCGCAGGCCCTGGTGCAGGTGAATGCCCCGCACGACATTCGCGGCCGCGTCGTCGGTCTTTATAATATGGCGGGGCTCGGGATGCGGGCGTTCAGCGGCATCACCGTCGGGCTGTCGGGCGCTGCGATCGGCATTCACTGGTCGCTCGGGCTGTCCGCCGCGGTGCTGCTGGCGCTGCTGGTCCTGCTGCAGCGGCGGGCGATGAGGCCGGCTTGAGCATCCCTCCGGGTGTGGCTTTTCGAACGCATTGTGTCAGTCCGTTACCGCCGCACCCAATCCTAACGCGGCATTAACCCTATGCACCTTAGGGTCGTCCCGGACTCCGCCCGGGCGGGGGGTCGGGTGTTGAAAATGGCGTTGGCGAACAAAAAATTTCTTCCGGCCGCCGAAGAGCGTCGGCGTTTCCAGCGGGTGAAGGTGCACCTGCTCGGCCGCTACATGCTGCCGGACCGCCGCGAATTCCCCTGCCAGGTGATCAACATGTCGCCGGGCGGCCTCGCGCTGCTCGCCCCCGGCATCGGCAATGTCGGCGACCGCGTCGTCGCCTATCTCGACCATATCGGCCGCGTCGAGGGCAAGATCACCCGCATCATCGACAATGGCTTCGCCATGACGATCGGGGCGACGCCCCGAAAGCGCGACAAGCTCGCCGCGCAGCTGACCTGGCTCGCCAACCGCGACATCCTCAATCTGCCGGAGGACCGCCGCCACGACCGTATCGTGCCGCGCAACCCGATCGCGGTGCTGACGCTCGAGGACGGCACCAAGATGACCTGCCGCATCATCGACCTTTCCTTGTCCGGTGCCGCCATTGCCGCGGAGAACCGGCCGCCGCTGAAATCGACCGTCATGCTCGGCCGGGTCCAGGGCCGCGTGGTCCGAAACCTCGAAGACGGCTTCGCGCTGGAGTTCGTCCACGCGCAGCCGATCGAGACACTCGAAGAGAGCGTTACCGCGCGGTAAAGCGCAGGGACGCCAAATCCCCTGTATTTCCAGCCCCGAAGGCGGCTTCCGTAATGCGGACGCCGCCTTTTTCGTGCGTGATGACGAACCTCGCGCCGGTTAACGCACAGCCCCTTTGCACGTTGAAATGGCGGTTCCGCCAGTGTTTCCGCGTTAATCGATAAAATTTGAATCAATTGCAGTTGTTTCAAATTTTATGAGAATTCGATTCAAGTATAGATCGAATTCGCCGCGCCTTTTACTTGTATTCGTCTCGACTTGACTTGGTTGACTTAGCGGCAACTCAAAAGCTCCGTGCGAAATGTGGTCCCAACAAGAAACGGGGGCCGCAATGTTTGACTTCAAGGGACAGGGGAAAGGGCTGGCGCTGGCTGCCATGCTCTTCGGGATCAGCGTGGCAGCGCAGGCCGGCGAGAGCCGTCTGCTTTACGCAAGCCTCGGTGACACCACGCGTGCGCCGATCGGCTGGGTCGAGTTCTGCGCGGACAATACCGCCCAGTGCCAGGGCACGCCGGCACAGCCGCGCGACATCGTGATGTCGCAGGCCGCATGGCGTGACCTCGTCAAGGTCAATCGCTGGGTCAACGAGACCGTCAAGCCTTTGACCGACCAGGAGCACTGGGGCGTGATCGAGAAATGGTCGCTGCCGACCGACGGTTACGGCGACTGCGAAGACTACGTGTTGTTGAAGCGCAAGATGCTGATCGATGCCGGATGGCCGCGCCAGGCTCTGCTGATCACCGTCGTGCGCGACAAGAAGGGCGAAGGACACGCGGTGCTGACGGTGAAGACCGACAAGGGCGAGTTCGTTCTCGACAATCAGAACGAGAACGTCGTTGCCTGGACGGAAACCGGCTACCGCTTCGTCAAGCGCCAGTCGCAGAGCGATCCCAACGTCTGGGTCTCGCTGGGCGATACCAAGCCGGCGGTCTCCACCGCCAGCGCCAGAGATTAAGAACGAGACAAGGAGTTACGCGACCCGGTCACATCCCCACCCCTCCCCGTCCCAGACCGGTTCGCGCGCGGCCAGCCATCCCCCAATGGCTGGCCGCAACTTTTTGGGGGATGCGTGATCAGTCCTGTGAGGACCAAGGCACGCGCGCGGCGGTGAAATCGCGCCAGGTGCCTTGCAAGGCCGGCTTGATGCCGATCGATGCACGCGCCTGCCAGCCGGCGATCGCGGCGCCGGCGATGGCGCTGTCGGGATCGGCTCCGAGCCCGTCGAGCAGCGAAGCCGTGACCGCCATGTCGTTGTAGGCGCCGAGCTCCTCCTGCAAACCGGCCAGCCTGCGGGCAAATTTCCTCGCGGACTTGCGATCCGCAAACAGCGGCAGCAGGAACTCGCTGAGATAACGCAGCCGTTTGGTCGCGAGCCGCACCCGGTGCAGCTCGTCCATCGTGAGCGACTTGAAGCGGCGGCCGCGCTTGAGCACCTTGGCGTATTGCTCCGACAGAATGCGCTGGGCGAAGTTGACGGCGGGCTCGGCGAGCCGGCCGAGATCTTCGGCGGCGACGTGGTTGCGCCAGCCCCGTGTCTCGATCCAGTTGCCGAGGCCGATCAGGAACATGGCGCAGCGGCGATCGTCGAGCGCCTGATGCGCCTTGCGATAGGCCTCGGACTGGCGCTCGGCCGCAGCCCGGCCGAGCGCATCGAAGCCGGCGATTGAAGGGCAAGCCTTCGCGATCGTCGGCAGGGTCTCGAGCTGGAACACATCCCAGTCGCGTGCGGCGGACAGGTCTTGCGCCAGCCAGCGCGCTTCCGACCTCAATGCGTCGAGATTGCTCAGCGCGCCGACCGAGCGCATCAGGTCGAGCGCCGATCGAATCCGGCGCAGCGAGACACGCAGCTGATGCACGCCTTCCGGATTGCGCCCGTCCTCGGCCGCCGGCCGCGACTGAAGCAGATGAAGGAAGCACGAGCGCAGGATCGTCGCGAAGGCTTCGTCGAGCGTCACCGACGGATCGAGACGAAGTTTTCGCGGGCGTCGTGCCGAGGGCGGCACGCCCGCGGCAAGGTCGAAGCCGCGCGCCGACTTGCTGCGGATGGACGGCTTCACCGCGCCGTGCTCCGCAAGCCGCAACGCGACCTCGTAGATCGTGCTCGCGCTGCCGCTCTTGAGCTCCAGCTCGATCTCGCTTACCGGCAGCGATCGATCACTCGCCGTGAGCACGCCATGGTCGAAGGCGATCTCGACCGTGCCGGACGGCAGGTCGATCATCCGCGCGTGGCGATGGACATCAGCGGTGAAGATAGCTTCGAGCGGCTGCGCTTCGAGATGGCTGCGAAGTTTCTCTGGAATGAACGGCATCGCCAGAGCGAGATCGGGCGCAAGCGAGGCCACGCTCGCCTCCCACTCGCCGCGGCGCAGCGGATCGTCCGCCACGTCGGTCTTCACGGTCTGCACGAAGCGCGCGCCGCTCTGGCGAACGCGCAGGCTCAGGCCGTTGCGCCGAAGCATCCGATCGGGCGTATCATAGTAGACGGATTTGAGGTGTTTTCGCGAGCCCTTGTTGCGCGCATTCGCCGCAATGACCGGCGCGGCGTTGAAATGCGCCATGCGATCGGCATCGACGAGCAGCTTGAGCTCGATCTCGCCGGGGTGCGCGGCAAGGCTCGACCGAGTTGGTTCCGGAGCAGGCGGGGCATCTTGCGATGGCGTCTGATCACTCACAGCGCCCTCGACGATCGCAGGTTCCGCGCCGGGCTCGGCCGGTTCAATCTGCCTGAGGAAGCCGGCGACGACTTGCGTCCTGTTGTTGTCCTTCGGGACAGGATTCCCGTCCGGCGCACTCGGGGTTTTGCGAGCCGGGGTTGCGTCTGATTTCAGCATTTACGGTGACATGACAGTTCAATGACAGAGCGACAGCATATAGCGGGAGCGGCCGGCGAGGAATAGTCACGTTATGCAGCAGTGCGTGATCATCGACACGACGTGCCAGACGCAGGAATCCGGCAACGCTTGTCACAATCCGGCGTGCCAATACGAGCTAAACTGCCCTGAGCGCAGCAAATGATCAATTCGACGAGCGAAATTCGCTGCTCTCGAAACCGAAATGAACGCGCCAGCGAGTTTGACCCATGCTAGCCGAGAAATTCTTCCTGGTTCTGGAGACGCTGAGAAGCCATGCCCCCGATGACAGGCCTGCAATTGTGACAAGCCCTGGCCGGCCTGCCGCGGTTCCGGAGATCGCGGCTGGTTCGCGGCGCAACAGGCCGGTTGCGGAGGATCCCCCTAGGCCACCTCATGTCTGGCAGGCGCGCAAGATGTGATCGACGCGCGCGCTTGTCAGCGTGCGAGGATGTTCTTGTAGACCTTGCCGCCCTTCATGATCACCACAAAATTCTTCGCGGGATCTTCGACGAGCTTGATGTTGTCGAGCGGATTGCCGTCGACCAGAAGGAGATCGGCGAACGCGCCCTCCTCGACCACGCCGAGCTTGCCCGGATAGGGATTTCGCGGACCCGACAGGCTCAGCAATTCGGCATTGGCCGACGTCGCCATCGCCAACGCTTCGGCCGATGTGTACCAGCGCGTGAGTGCGGCCAGCATGGCGCCCTGTCGATCCGCCAGCGCCTGCGAGAACAGGACGTCGGTGCCCCACGCGGTCTTGATGCCGTACTTCTTCGCGAGCGCATAGACGCGGTCGGTTCCGGCAACCACCTGTTTCATCTTGTCCTGCTCGGCGGGGCCGAGCGCGGCGGCACCGGAGATATCCAGGAACGGTTGCGTGCTCAACCAGATCCCCTTCTCCGCAATCAGCTTGGCGCTCGCCTCGTCCATGAGATGACCATGCTCGATGCATCTGACGCCGGCTGCGACCGAGCGCTGGATCGCGACCGGCGTATAGGCGTGCGTAGCAACATAGGTGCCCCAATTGTCGGCGGCTTCGACCGCCGCGCGCAGCTCGGGCTCGGTGAAGGTGGAGACGTCGAGCGGGCTGCAGGGCGATGCAACGCCGCCGCCTGCGGTGAGTTTGACCTGCGAGGCCCCCTGCATGAGCTGCTCGCGCGCGCGCACACGCACCTCGTCCGGACTGTCGGCCACCATGCTGCCGCCGATCCGCTCCATGCGGCTCAGCATGCCGCCGATCGTTCGCGGCAGATCGGAGAGCTGGCGGAAGTCGCCGTGACCGCTGGTAACGGTGATTATGGCGCCGGAGGGATAGATGCGGGGACCTGCGACGAGGTCCTCGTCGATGGCCTGCTTCAGGCCGAAGCTCGGCCCGCCCATGTCGCGCACGGAGGTGAAGCCGCGCATCAGCGTGGCCGTCGCCTCGCTGGCGGCAAGCAGGTTGTTATATCCGATATCGCCCGCAAGCGCGGCCATCGGCGTCGGGCGCACCAGCATCACGTGCCAATGCGCATCGATCAGTCCCGGCATCAGCACGCGGCCGCCGCCGTCGATCACCTGGCCGGCGGCCGCGATGTCCGCGGCCGAAATCTTCTCGATCTTCCCATTTCTGACGAGGACGTTGGACGCGGCCGAGAGCGCGGCGCTCTTGCCGTCGAATATCCGGACGTTGCGAAACAGGACGGCGGAGTCCTGCTGGGCCTTCGCCGAGGAGGCGCTGCCGAGGATCATTGCAACGGCCGCAAGCAGCGTGGCGATTCCGGACACTCTGGCCGGCATCCTCAAACCCGACATGGCCGGCCTCCGCTGAGGTGCAGGGCTACGGGAGGGGTGATGGCAGGCACGCAACGTCTCGGTGCCAGTTGACGCCGACGTCTGGCCTCCGTCAACTGGCCACGACAGCGGCAAATATGCAGTCCTGCCATCTACATTGATGAGAGGTCGCCGCGATCGGCTCCAATTTGAATCAAACAGATATCGCCGTTGTGCGAAATCAGGGAACGCGCCCAGCGCGTCCGCAAGGACTGCACGCCTCACTCTGCGGCTTCAAGATTGGCGGGTTTGTCGATGTCGCCGAGCGGAGACACCGCAGGGCCGTTGAGCGCGGTGCCATCCGGGGCGAATTGCGAACCGTGACACGGGCAATCCCAACATTGCTCGAGCGCATTCCAGTGCACGACGCAGCCGAGATGGGTGCAGCTTGCCGAATGCAGATGCAAATGTCCGTTCCGGTCCCGGCACGCCGCGATCTTCTTCAGGCCGCTCCGGACGAGGCGCCCCTCCCCGGGGCGCAGACGTTCGACGCCCGCGATCTCGCTCGCCGTCAGATACTCCGCGAAATTCTTCAGCGGCGTGATGTTCTCGCTGATGAACTCGCCGATGTTTTTCTGAATCTTGCGTGCCGGGGCGTAGACTTCCTCCCACGGGCTCGCCCCGGTCATGACGAGATCTGCAATCAGCATGCCCGCCACCAGCCCGTTCGTGATGCCCTGTCCGGAGTCACCACTGACGATGAAGAGATGCTCCTCGCCGGGGCTGCGGCCAATGAAGCCGACGAAATCGCTCGGCTCCAGCACCTGACCTGACCATCGGTGAGTGACCCCGCGCAGCGCCGGCAATCGCTCGCGCGCCCAGCGCTCGAGCGCGGCAAGGCGCTGTGCGCCGTCGTCCGCTTCACCGGATTTGTGATCTTCGCCGCCGATGATGACGAGATCCTCCTCCGCAGAGAGCGGCTGAAGCCTGACATAGTGATAGGGATCGAGCGTGTCCCAATACAGCGCATCCTTGAGCGCGCCGGCCGGGATTTTGGCGGCGAGCGCATAAGTGCGGTAAGGCGCCTGCTTGGTATGGATCGCGACCTGCACATTGACCGGCGAGTTCGTCGCGACGACCACGTCGGCGGCGCGGACCTCGTAGCCCGAGCCGGTCGTCACGATCATGTCGCCACGCGCTTGACGGATGCTTTCAACGCAGGTGTCGGCGTAGAGCTGCGCCCCGCGGCGCTGAAGTGCGCCGGCCAGTCCGGCAAGATATCTGGTCGGGTGCAGGCGCGCCTGGCGGGCAAAGCGCAACGAGCGCACGAGACCTCCAGAATGGAATACGGTCGGCTCGGCGCAATTTTCGACGGGAATCCCGAGCTTGCGACAGCAATCCAATTCTGTATCCAGCTCGGATGCAGGCGTTTCGGGCGCCTGCACCCAGTAGCCGTCGACACGCCGAAAATCACAATCGATGTGCTCATCGCGCTGAATGGCCTCGGCGCGGGCGATTGCGGCTTCGACGCTCTGATAATAGTGCCGCGCACAATCTGGGCCGCGGACCCTGACCAATTCGCCGTAGCCATCGTCGAGCGCCGTCGCCAGATGCGCCGTGGTGCGCGCCGTCATCCCGCTACCAATGCCGCCGCGATCGAGCACCGCGACGGAGCGTCCATGGCAGGCCAGTTCATAAGCCACGGACAGCCCGGCTATTCCAGAGCCGATGATAACGACGTCCACGGCCACGGTGCGCGACAGCGCGGGGGCATCCGCGACCGAAACATCCATCCAGAGCGATCGCGTGTACTCGTCCCGTACGTTCATGACGCTGCTCCTTCGAAAAGAACAACGATGCGGCAGAATGTGGGTTCCTGCCCACCCTGCGCAGCGCAAACGCCATCGAAAGTCCCGGCGCTGATTAGGAACCTTCGTCGCGCTCGCGCTTGAACCGGCATGAAAGATCCATCACCCGGGATGCGCAGGGCATTACGTCATGCCCAACTGTACGGTCACTTGCTCGTCCGAAATGACAGGCTGTATTACCCGGGAGGTAACCATCCCATCTGCTCGGTGCAGCTTGCACGGGAGATGGTCAGGTCAGGATGGATGACAAAGCGAGGCGGCGACTACGAGATCACCCCCGACGGGCAGCTCGCCGCAGAACGCGAACTCAGCCACTGACGCGGGATCGCAGCTCTCGGCGGCGATTCCCGGCGCTTGCGATCGATGCGGATCAGACGCCCAGCACGTCCGCGAGCCGCAGCTCGTCGGCGGCGGGGTCCTTGAGGAACAGCTCGTCCTCGATCTCGGTCAGATGCGAGAGCATCTGCGCGCGCGCAGCCTGCTTGTCGCGCTTGCGGATCGCGGCGACGATGCCGGCGTGATGATCGGTGCCGCAAGCGGGCGTGTCGTGGCGGCGGTACAGCAGGATGATGAGCGAGGAGCGCGCGATCAGCTCCTTGAGGAAGCTGAGATAGATGCTGTGGCCGCTCATCTCGGCGACAAGCTTGTGAAACTCACCGGAAAGCCGAACCGAGGCGCGCGCGTCGCCGCGCAGCTCGGCCTCGCGCTCCTCGGTGAGATGTTGCTGGAGACGATCGAGCCAGGCCGGCGACATCGCGTCGATGGCATGATCGACGATGGTGGGCTCGATCAGGCGCCGCGCCTCGAACACCTCGCGGGCATCGGCGGGCGTGGGGCGCGCGACGAACGCGCCGCGGTTCTTCTCGATGTTGACGATGCCCTCATGCGCAAGTTGCTGCAGCGCGGTGCGGACCAGGGTGCGGCTCGCGCCGTAGATCTCGCCGATCTCGTCCTCGCCGAGCTTCGTGCCCGGCAGCAGGCGATGCTCGAGGATCGCGGCGGTCACGCCCTCCCGGATGCGGCTGACGCGATCGCTCGCGTCTGGCGCGTCGGATTTGGGGCGGGTCTTGGCGGCCATTGGTTCGAGAGTTGGGCTTGAGGGCTCGGTCGACGACGTTCGCTTTTGAATTTTAGTCGACGACCTGTATCCAATCACAGGCGAAACTTTATACAATCTTCGCCTATTTTGTGTGCAAATCACCGTGCAGGCGGCGGGCAGCCCGGATGCACCGGATTCGATCTAACGATCTGACTCCGCTGCACAGTTTTGAGAAATCGGCGGACCGAAGCTGGTTGGCACGGACCTTGCGGAGAGAGGCCGGAAGCACCGCCCCTCCCCGGACACGCCATGGCCACTCCCGCCGCTCTCGAACTGGTCGCCGTCACCAAGCGCTACGACACGACGCTGGCGGTCGACACCGTCAATTTGAAGATCCCGGCCGGCACCTATTGCTGCCTGCTCGGCCCGTCCGGCTGCGGCAAGACCTCGACCCTGCGGATGATCGCGGGCCACGAGGCGGTCAGCGGGGGCGACATCATCCTCGGCGCGCAGAACGTCACCGACCTGCCGCCGGCCGAACGCGGCACCGCGATGATGTTCCAGTCCTACGCGCTGTTTCCGCATCTCAGCGTGATCGACAATGTCGCCTTCGCCCTGAAGATGCGCGGCGTCGACAAGCCGACGCGGCACAAGCGCGCCGGCGAACTGCTCGAGCTGGTTGCGATGAGCCAATATGCGGGCCGTCTCCCGGCACAGCTCTCCGGCGGCCAGCAGCAGCGAGTCGCACTCGCCCGCGCGCTGATCACCGAGCCGCAGATCCTCCTGCTCGACGAACCGCTCTCCGCGCTCGATCCGTTCCTGCGCGTGAAGATGCGCGGTGAATTGAAGCGGCTGCAGCGCGAGCTCGGCATCAGCTTCATCCAGGTGACCCACGGCCAGGAAGAGGCGATGGCGCTCGCCGACCACATCGTGGTGATGAACCACGGCCGGATCGAGCAGCAGGGCACCGCGCGCGACATCTTCCACCATCCCCGCACCGAATTCGTGGCGCGCTTCATCGGCGGCCACAACGTGCTCAGCGACGCCGGCAAGCTGATCGCCGTGCGGGCCGATCAACTCGGCATCGCGCCGTTCATCGACGGTGGGTTCGGCGCGCCGGCGCGGCTGATCCAGACCGAGTACCAGGGCTCCTACATCGCCGTCTCGCTCACGCTCGACGACGGCACCGCCCTCTTCTCTCACGTTCCCGAAGCCACTTTCGACGTCCACCCGTTCCGTCCGGGCGATCGCGTGCTGGCCACCTGGGATCCCGCCAAGGCGCAACGCCTGCAATAGCGCCGATCGATCACTGGAATGCGCAACAGAGGAGTGACTGACATGAGCGAGACCACCAGGACAAAGGGCGTCAGCCGCCGCACGCTGCTCAAGGGCACCGCCAGTCTGGCCGGCCTTGCCGCCGGCTCCGGCGCCATCACCGGCTTTCCCTATGTGAAGTCGGCCGAGACCAAGGTGCTGCGCTATCTCGGCACCGCCGTGAACGAGGGCGACGACATCTCCAAGCAGTGCCTGAAGGACACCGGCATCAAGATCGAATACATCACCGCGACCACCGACGACGTCACCAAGCGCGTGATGACCCAGCCGAACTCCTTCGACGTGCTGGACACCGAATATTTCTCGCTGAAGAAGATCGTGCCGTCGGGCAACATCCTTGCGCTCGACGCCAGGAAGATCAAACAGTTCGACAACATCACGCCTGTCTTCACCAAGGGCAAGACGCCCGGTGGCAAGAAGATCGGCGGCCAGGGCACCGCGCCCTGGAAGGTCCTCTATCTCGAAGGCAAGGACTCCAAGAAGTTCGCGACGTCGGCGACTGAATTCGTCACGCTGATTCCAACGGTCTACAACGCCGACACGCTGGGCATCCGCCCCGATCTGATCAAGCGTCCGATCAGCTCCTGGTCCGAGCTGCTCAACCCCGAATTCAAGGGCAAGGCCTCGATCCTCAACATCCCCTCGATCGGCATCATGGACGCCGCAATGGTCGTGGAAGCCACCGGCAAGTACAAATATGCCGACAAGGGCAACATGACCAAGGAAGAGATCGATCTCACCATGAAGGTGATGACCGAGGCCAAGAAGGCCGGCCAGTTCCGCGCGTTCTGGAAAGACTTCAACGAGAGCGTCAACCTGATGGCATCAGGCGAAACCGTGATCCAGTCGATGTGGTCGCCGGCAGTCACCAAGGTCCGCTCGATGGGCATTGCCTGCACCTTCCAGCCGCTGAAGGAAGGCTATCGCTCCTGGGCCTCGGGCTTCTGCGTCTCCAAGGGCGTCTCGGGCGCGAAGCTCGAATGGGCCTATGAGTTCGTGAACTGGTTTCTGTCAGGCTATGCCGGCGCCTATCTCAATCGCCAGGGCTACTACTCCGCCGTGCTCTCCACCGCGAAGGCGCATATGGAGCCCTACGAGTGGGCGTACTGGATGGAAGGCAAGCCGGCCGAGAAGGACATCAAGGCACCCGACGGCTCGCTGCTCGAAAAGGCGGGCGCCGTGCGTGACGGCGGCTCCTATGAGGACCGCATGGGCGGCGTCGCCTGCTGGAACGCGGTGATGGACGAGAACGACTACATGGTCCGCAAGTGGAACGAGTTCATCGCAGCGTGATTTGATGGACACGTCAGAGGACATCCTGCAACAGGCATCCCCGGACCTCGCCCGGGGACCCGACACCGCGCGCGCCGCAAAGGCCGCGCGGTTGTCGCCGTCCTTCATCTCCTGGCTCCAGGCCGGGCCGATGATGCTGGTGTTTCTCGCCTTCTTTCTCATTCCGCTGGTCTTCGTCGTCATCGTCTCGTTCTGGGACTACAACGAATACCAGTTGCTGCCGGCGTTCTCCGGCCGCGGTTACACCGACACGTTCGAAGGCTGCATCGCGCAGCTGCCCGATCTCTGCACGATCGGCAAGACTTATGTGAAGACGCTGAAGCTCTGCTTCCTGGTCTGGGCGATCACGCTGTTCATCGGCTTCTGGGTCGCCTATTTCCTCGCCTTCCACGTCAAGTCCAAGACCTGGCAGATGGGATTGTCGCTGCTCTGCACGATCCCGTTCTGGACCTCCAACGTGATCCGCATGATCGCCTGGATCCCGCTGCTCGGGCGCAACGGCCTCGTCAATTCGGGCCTCGTCAAGACCGGCCTGATCAACCACCCGCTGGAATGGCTGCTGTTCTCCGAATTCTCGGTGGTGCTGGCGCTGGTGCACCTCTTCACCTTCTTCATGGTGGTGCCGATCTTCAATTCGATGATCCGCATCGACAAGTCGCTGATCGAGGCCGCCTATGACGCCGGCGCGACCGGATTCCAGACGCTGGTCAACGTCATCATCCCGCTGGCAAAGCCGGGCATCGTCATCGGCTCGATCTTCGTCATCACCATCGTGATGGGCGACTTCATCACCATCGGCGTGATGGGCGGCCAGCAGATCGCAGCTGCCGGCAAGATCATCGAGACGCGGGTCAACGCGCTGCAATTCCCGGCCGCTGCGGCCAACGCCGTGATCCTGCTCGCGATCACCTTCCTGATCATCACCATGATGTCGCGCATCGTCGACATCAAGAAGGAGCTCTGAGCATGAAGGAAGGACGCCCGCGCTCTTTCTACATCCTCGCGATCTTCTTCGCGGCCTATGTGCTGTTCCTCTACGGCCCGATGATCGCGATCTACGTGCTGTCGTTCCAGGGGCCGCAGGGCGGCCTCACCTTCCCGATGAATGGCGTGTCGACCTTCTGGATCGCAAAATTGTTCCAGGGCACCGGCATCGTCGATCTCGGCGCGGCCTTCCGCCGCTCGCTATTGCTCGGCATCATCGTGATGATCGTCACCGTCGTGCTGTCGGTCGCCGCCGGCATGGCCTTCCGCAGGAAGTTCAGGGCGCAGAGCATTCTGTTCTATTCGGCGATCGCCAGCCTGATCGTGCCTTCGATCATCACCTCGCTCGGCATCTCCCTTGAATTTCGCATCATCGACGATCTGATCAAGGCGCATTGGAACGAGAATTTCGAGACCTCGATGGGCCTGCTCACATCGGGTCTCGGCGCACACCTGACGTGGACGTTGCCGTTCGGCCTTCTGATCATGTTCGCGATCTTCAACCGCTTCGATCCCCGCCTCGAGGAAGCCGCGCGCGATCTCGGGGCGACGCCGTGGCAGACGTTCCGCCATGTCGTGCTGCCGATCATCCTGCCTTCCGTAATTGGCATCGGCCTGTTCGGCTTCACGCTATCCTGGGACGAACTCGCCCGCTCCAGCCAGGCGATCGGGGCGGTGAATACGCTGCCGCTCGATCTGCAGGGCCTGACCACCACGGTGACGAATCCCGACATCTATGCGCTCGGCACAGTGATCTCGGCTGTCTCGTTCACGGTGATCACGCTTGCGCTCGGCACCATCCACATGCTCAACAAGCGGCAGGCGGCCAAGGGTTCGGACGCCGGCAAAGGCCTTGTCTGAGAAGGGACTTGTCTGCGAAGGGACTCGTCTGATCGAAATGCGACTGCACATCGTCAATCCCAACACCACTGCTACGATGACGGCGAAGATCGCCGCTGCAGCGCGCAGCGTCGCCCTGCCCGGCACGGTGATCGATGCGCGGCAGCCGACAATGGGCCCGGTCTCGATCGAGGGATTTTACGACGAAGCCTTCGCCGTGCCCGGCATGCTCGGCTGCATCCGCGAGGCCGACCGCGATGGTGCGGAGGCCCACATCATCGCCTGCTTCGACGACACCGGCTTGGATGCCGCCCGCGCCATCGCGAAGGCGCCGGTGATCGGCATTGGAGAGGCCGGCTTCCACATGGCGAGCCTGATCGCCGCGCGCTTTGCCGTGGTGACGACGCTCGGTGTCTCCATCGTGCCGATCGAACATAATCTCAAGAAGTACGGCCTCGCCGAACGCTGCACCCGCGTCCGCGCCGCCGAGGTCCCGGTGCTTGCGCTCGAGGAGCGCAACACGGACGCGCTCGCAAAGATCTCCACGGAGATCACGGCCGCGATCCGCGACGACCGGGCGGAAGCCATCGTGCTCGGCTGCGCCGGCATGGCCGATCTCGCCGCTGAGCTCGCCACCACCCATGGCCTGCCCGTGATCGACGGCGTCGCTGCTGCGGTGACGCTGGCGGAATCACTGGTGCGGCTGGGCCTGAAGACCTCCCGCCTCGGGCCCTACGCGGCACCGCGCGCGAAGACCTATTCCGGGCCGTTTGCGCCGTTTCAACCTTGATTCCCGCGCCAGGGCGGAGCCTTGGAAGCCGCAAGACCCGCTGATTCCTGGTTTTTTGGCCCTTAGCCTCTTTTTGGTCCCATTCCTTGCGGAAACGTAACACTTTCGGGACGCCCCGGCGACCTCTGGTTGCCGGTCTTCGCCACTCACCAAGTTTCAATTTGGGTTTTGTCAGCGATGATCGATCTCGCCCAGGACACACCGTCGAACCCCCTGCTTCGCCTTGGCGCCCAGCCCATCGCGCTGACCGCCGCTGCGCTGCTGCTCCTGATCGCGGGGGTGACCTCGATCGCGATCTGGCGGGCCTATACCGGCGCCGCACCTGAAGCTGACCGGGTGGTGGCATCGCGGCAGCTCCAGGCCCGTACGGCCCAGGCCTCCGAGCAGCTGGTCGAGAAGACCAAGGGGCTGGAGGCGACCCAGCAGGAATCGATCGACCAGCTCCAGGTCGTGCAGGACCAGCTCCAGACGATGAAGCGGCTGATGGCGGCGCAGCAGGCCGACACCAAGCGCCTGTCCGAACAGGTTGCATCGCTGAACGAGTCCATCGACGGCTTGCGGCAGTCGTTTGCCAGCGCACGGGCGACCGAGGTTGAAACGCCCTCGGTTACCCGCAGGAAACCGGCGCGGCACCGTGTCCACGCCAGTGCGCGAAAGCGCTCGCGCGGCTAACTCCCACCACGCCCCGTGGAACTTTATTTTCGCCACTTGTGAACTGGATCACATTCAGCCGTATGATTCCGCGCGATGGTCGCCCTTACCGGATGGCGTGAGCCGATTTCAATGTCCGGGGCTGGCAAGGTCGTTGACGGTATACTGCGTCAACGGCCTTGTTTTTTGTGGGACGCTATTCGCAGACGTCCACGCGGCGAATACGCCAGCCCGCCGGCGTCATGACGCGCTTGCGCGCGACGTAGCAGCCGCCATAACCGTCGTTGTAGTCGCCGTAGCCGGTACTATAATAGTACGGATTGCCGTAGTAGGGGGAGCCGTAGCCGTAATAACCGCCGTAGTAGCCGGCACCGGCGATGCCCGCTCCGATCGCGACACCTGGCCAGAACCCGCCGCCATGCCAATGGCCGCCATGGCCCCAGCCGCCCCCGCCGTGCCCCCAGCCGCCATGTCCCCCGCCATGTCCGAATCCGCCTGCGTGGACCACCTGCGGCGCCGACAGCCCGACTGCCGCGACGGCCAGCGCCGCCATCATCATCCTGCGTAACATCACTCGATCCTCCGCGTGGACACGCTCCACGCTTCAAAGCGGGATCAAGCTAACGTCACTTGGGCATTCGGGACAGCCACGCTGTCTCACTTCCGCGCGAGGATCAGCAGCCGCGACAGATGCTCTTGAGCTTCTTGTCGAGCATCCGATTCTCGGCATTGACGGCGGCATCGGCGCCGCCGCCTGTGCCGCTGCCAGTCGTACCGCCGGAGCCCGGGCCGGATGACTGAGCCGTACCCAGGCTGTTGGTGCCGGGCGGTGGAGCCGGCGAGTTGGCGACGCCACCGCTCGATCCAACGGAGCCTCCAGTCGATCCCGCGGCGCCTCCGGTCGATCCGGCCGAACCGCCGCTCGCCTGCGCGAACGCGGCGGCCGGCATCGCTGCGAGGGCGAAGATCACCATCATGGTCTTGATCGAGACGGTTGCAGGCGATGCAGCCATGAGAATTCTCCTTTGCCGGTCAACCGCCGCGGCGAAGGCAGGTTCCGGAACAAATGCCGTCACGTCAGCTTGAAAGCGAGGAGGCTCAATCAGGATGACCGATCGCGATCCTTTTGCAGAAGGCGAACGCGCCGCGCGCGACAACATTCCGGCCGAGGCCAATCCCTATCTCGGCGGCAGCGACGAGCATGCGCTGTGGGCCGCCGGCCACGAGAAGGTCGCAGGCGCGACCGAAGCGCGCGAATCCGAGGGAAGCTGACGTCCCGCTCCGGATCGCGCACCGATCGCTATGCGGCCGCCACCCTATTCTCGGTCCGGTCCTCGACCATGGTCACGAACATGTGGGACTCTTCGCTGGCGCCGCCGATCTGAACCCGCCGTGCGGAGATCACGCGACGCCCGCGCGCGGGATTGTCGATGGTGTCGATGATCGGCGCGAGCTGCTGCTTCTGCGCGAGCAGCTGCTTGTCGCGCCGCTCGATCAGCTCGGCCGCCTCCGGGGAGAACAATTCCCGCGCGGTCTTGCCGATGATCTCGCCGCGCGACATGCCGATCATCTTCTCGGCCGCCTTGTTGACGAAGACGTAGCGCAGATTGCGCGCATCCTTGGCGATGATGCCCTCGGCCACGTTCTCGATGATGGTGGCGAGGAAGCGCTCCATCCGCTCGAGAATGCGCTCGCGCTGACGCTGTTCGGTGACGTCCTCCTGCACGGAAACCCAGCCGCCGCCGTCCATCGGACGCTCGTAGATCTTGATGATGCGGCCGTCGTTCAAGGCGATCTCGTAGGCCGCCGGCTCGCGCCTGGCGATCCGGTCGAGAACGGCCGCGACATATTTCGCGACGTCGCCGCTGAACAGCCCGCTCTTGACCCGGTGCTGGAGGATATCCTCGAGGGTCGATCCAGCCTGGATCGTCTCGGGCAGATTGTAGATCTGCCGGTAGTTCGAGTTCATCGCGACCACGACCGCCTTGCCGTCGAGCATGATCAGTCCCTGCGGCATGCTGTTGATAGCGGCCGAGAGCTGCCACTTCTTGGCCTGGTACTTGTCGTTGAATTGGTCGCGCTCGGTCCTCGCGGCGTCGCGCGCCTGGGCGGTGCCGAGCTCGAGCTCCTCGAGCTCGAAGATGCGCGCGACGGCGTCGCGGAAGTTCTGCACGGCGCGCGCAAGACGTCCGATCTCGTCGTGACGGCCGAGATGCGGCACCTCGCTCTTGACGTCGCCCTGCGCGATCCGGTCGGTCGCCTGCGTGATATCGGCCAGGGCGCCGACGACCGAACTGCGCATGACGACGACGTTGAGCGCCGCCAGCATCAAGGCGGCGAGTCCGAGTGCGAACAGATAGGCAGCCGCATAGCGGTTCTCATTGGCAAGCTCGTCCGCCTCGCGGGCGCGCTGCTGGTAGATGCGCTCGAGCGCCTCGATATCGCTGTTGAGCTTGCTGCGCACGATGCGGTTGGCGTCGTTGTCGCCCCATTCGCGCCCCGCGGCCGGGCTGATCTCGATCCCGCGCCGCACCAGTTCCTGACGGAAGTCGATGAATTGCATGATGCGCTGGCGGAAGCTCGCGAACAGCTCGGCGTCGTCGTTGCCGACGTTCTTCTCCATGCTCTTCACGGCCTCGGCGAGCTCGTGGTTGCGCCGCACCAGCCCGTCCGCGAACGGCTTCATCGCACGACGATCGGCCGACATGTAGATGCCGCGTGATTCCATCACGATGGCATAGATCAGCGCATTGATGCGCCCGACGCCGATCGCCGCCTCGGCGGCGGTGACATGCATGTGGCGATACGTCATCTGCAAGCGTACGGACTGGACCGACATCACCAGGAGGAAGGTGGTGACAATCGCAAGGAAGGCGGCAATGCTGTAGACCTTCTCGGCGACCGTCAGCGTGTCGGCGCCGCGCGCGAGTCTTACGAACTTCTTCAATAGATTGGTTCCGGCACCGAAGCCGGATCCCAGCGCCGTCGCATCCATGGCGCCGCTCCTCCTGGTTGAAAACGCTCAACAATAAGCGTGATCGCGCTAGCGGAGGATTAAAGTACCGGCCTGTATTTGTACGGTACGGAACCGTGCCACTGGGCGGACCGGCCGCGCAGACTTTCTCAACCGATCCGCTTCAAGCCCTTTTTGAAGCGCGGACCATTGGCGACGTAGAACCTGGCCGCGCTTCCCATTCGCTGCACCTGGGCGTCGTCGAGCGTGCGGATCACGCGCGCCGGTGAGCCGATGATCAGGGAACGTTCGGCAAACTCCTTGCCCTCGGTGATGACGGAACCGGCTCCGACGATGCTGTTGCGGCCGATCTTCGCCCCGTTCATTACGATCGAGCCCATGCCGATCAGCGCGCCCTCCTCGATGGTGCAGCCATGAAGGATGACATTGTGGCCAACCGTGCAGTTCCGGCCGATGTGAAGCGGAAAGCCGAGATCGGTGTGGCAGGTCGAGCCGTCCTGCACATTGGCGCCCTCGCCGATCTCGATCCATTCATTGTCGCCGCGCAGCACCGCGCCGAACCAGACGCTCGCACCCGGCTTCAGGCGCACGCGGCCGATCACGGTGGCGGTCTCGGCGATGAAATAATTGCCGTCGGCGGGAAGGTCGGGCGCCTGCCCGTCGAGTTCGTAGATCGCCATGGAGGTCTCCTGTCGCGTTGACCACTGGCATAGCCAAACGGCAGCCGCGACGCAAAGGCCCCGCGTCGGCAGCGCTCAATGCGCGGGCGTCAGCCCAGAACGCCGGCCGCGCGCAACGTCATCAGGAAGAAGGTGCCGCTCATCATGCTCCAGAAGCCGGCGATGAGGGTCGCCATCATCACGAACTCGGCACGGCGGCTTTCCACGCGCATGCCGCGCAGCGTGTTGCGCATGATGATGAAGGGCGCGGCGAACACCAGGAACGGCACCGCAGCGAAGGTCTTCGGCGCCACGCCGTCCTGCAGCAGGCCGAAGCCGGCGGGCCGCTGCGCCAGCGCCTGGTATCCGTTCACGAGCGCACCCGCGAGCGCGAAACCAATGCAGATCGAGAAGAAGGTGTTGAAAGCTTCAGGTGTCATCGGAACGGTCCGCCCTTACGCAACGCCGAGCATTCCTGTGACAAATGGTGCCGGTTAACGCTACATTATCCTTAAGGGAAGGTTAACGCCGCCGTCCCGTCCACGCAGGGCCGTCCCCGCCCCCCGCAGCCGGGAACGCTGCGCGAAATCGGCGCCGCATGGCATATTCGCCGCTGATTCGTCGGCCACCGGCCGACTTCCGGCTCGACCTCGCGCAAGCTCATGACGGTGTTTTCGGCAGTTCCCCATAGGTCCCCCCGCACGCGCACCTGGGCGCATGCCGTCCCGATCGTGCTCGGCGGCATTGCCGCGGTGTGCGCGGTCGCGCTCGTCGCCTATCTGTTGTGGCCGACCTGGGGCACCCGCGGCGCGAACGCCCCGGACAAGCTGCCGGTGAGCGTCGGCGGCACGCTGTTCAACCTGCCGGTCACGGCGATCCGCATGAAGATCCAGCGGCACTCCGGACCGCAGGAGCGTATCGACCTCGACTTCCTCTATCCCTCTCTGGAGCCGCCCGGCACGCCAAAGCACGTCACCGCCGACACGGTGGAAGCGGCGGTGCAATCGATCGACCGCATCTTCCTGTCGATCACAGCCCATCACGATGCGCTCTCGCCCGAGCAGCGAACTGCGACGATCTATCCGCGCTATCTCGACCAGGCCGCAGCGATGCCCGCGGACGGCCTGACGATGCGGATGTTCCGTGCTGACACGCCCTACGGCAGCGAAGATTTCTATTCGGCTGCAAGCCCCGCGCTGACCGCGCGCTGCACCCGCGATGCGTCAACGCCCGGCATGTGCCTGTCCGAGCGCCGCGTCGGCGGCGCCGACCTCACCTTCCGCTTTCCGCGCAGCTGGCTGTCACAGTGGCGCGATGCGGCGGAGGCGATGGACAGGCTGACGGCGCAGTTGCGCGGACCGAAGGGGTAAGCGCGGCCGCGAGATCGGCTTGCAGGCCGGGCTCAACCCACACCGAACAAAATCTCGAAAACAACCCCATGCGGGCAGGCTCAATCCTGCCCCTTCCGCGCCCGATAATGGCTCGGCGTCGTGCCGACCGCCTTGCGGAAGGCGCGGTTGAAATTGGCCTGCGAGGAAAATCCCGCGGCAAACGCGATATCGACCAGCGGGCGATCGCTGGTCGACAGGAGCCGCTTGGCGAGATCGAGGCGCTGACGGCTGACATATTCGTGCGGTGCAGTTCCGGTCGCCGCCTTGAAGCTGCGGGAGAAATGCGCCGGGCTCATGCAGGCCACCGATGCAAGATCCTTCACGGTGAACTCGCGCTCGACGGATGCGTCGATGAATTCCGTGACGCGCGACAGGCGCCTCGCATCGAGCGGTTTCTGCACGGCATAGGATTGCTTCAGCCGGACTGAACTGGCGGCGTAGCTGTGCACCAGATGGGCGGACAAGGCCCGCCCCAGGCTTTCGATCAAAAGGCGGCCTGTGGAGGTCTCCTGCGCGAGCTCCGCGAGAATGCGGTCCGCGACGTGCTCGATGAACATGTCCCGGTCGATGCTCTCGTAGCGGATCGACATGCCCGAGGGATCGATGTCGAGATCCCTGAGCATGGTGTCGTCGAACGGCTTGCCCGGAAGAAAGAGATGCAGGCATTCCTGCATCTGGTCCTCGACGCGGATGAAGTCTTCGCGGATGCCGGCCGGGCAGAGCCAGACGGTGCCTCTCCTGCCGAAGGTGCGCTGCCGCATGCCGGCGCCTTCGCGGTCGACGACCGAGCTGCCGCGGAGCAATATCGCGATCTCGGTGTCGCGCGGCAATTGCGGAGGGAGGTCGCCCGGCTCATGACTCCATCGTTCGGCCAGGAGATGCCCCCACCGCCGGTCGTTGGACGTCTGGAGCATTCTGCCGGTCACATATTTATCGACAGAGTTGCCAAGCATACCCATCGGAAATCTCCGCCAGATCACGCGATGTATGGGTAGAGAGGTATTGCCGGTTCAGGCAATTAGCATGCCAGAGAACCGGCAGGGCGTCCACCGGCCGAGAGCAGTCCGGGACAACAACACCGCACGTTTTGAAAAGCCAGGGCGCGCCCGGCCGCCGCATCCTTCGGACCGTCTTGAATCAGGAAGCGGAGAGATCCATGGCGAGGTCCACGGTCATAGGCGCATGCCCCCACGACTGCCCCGACACCTGCTCCATCCTGACCACGGTCGAGGACGGCAAGGCGATTGCCGTCCGCGGCAATCCTGATCACCCGTTCACGCGCGGACGCCTCTGCGTCAAGGTCAACAATTACGAGGAGCGCGTCTACAGCGACAAGCGCGTCCTCTTTCCGCTGAAGCGGGTCGGCCCGAAGGGCTCACGGCAATTCCAGCGGATCTCCTGGGACGAAGCCATCGACACCATCGCATCGCGCTGGAAATCAGTGATCGCCGAGCACGGCGCGCAGGCGATCCTGCCCTACAGCTATCTGGGCACGCAGGGCATCATCAACGGGTTGAATGTCGGAGATCCCCTCTTCAACAAGTTAGGGGCGACGGTTCTGGAGCGCACCTTCTGCGACTCTGCCTCTTGCACAGCGTACATGATGACGATCGGGCACACGCCCGGCGTCGACCCCGAAAGCTTCGTGCACTCGAAATACATCATCCTGTGGGCCTGCAACACGCTGAGCACGAACTCGCATCACTGGCCGTTCATCGAGCAGGCAAAAAAGGCCGGCGCCAAGCTCATCGTGATCGATCCCGTCCGCACCCGCACCGCGCGCCTCGCCGACTGGCACATTCCGATCCGGCCCGGCACTGACGCCGCGCTCGCGCTGGCGATGATCCACGTCATCATCAAGGAGAACCTGCTCGATCGCGATTACGTCGACAAATACACCATCGGCTACGACGAGCTGGTGGACCGCGCGGCGAGCTACACCCCGGAATTTGCGTCGCAGGAAACTGGCATTCCCGTCGACGACATCCTCAAGCTGGCCAGAGAATTTGCGACCACACCGCCCGCCGTCATACGCATCGGCGTCGCGGTCGAGCGGCATGCCGGCGGCGGCCAGACCGTGCGTGCGATCGCCTGCCTTCCGGGGCTGATCGGCGCCTGGAAGCATGTCGGTGGCGGCCTGCTCCAGCTGCCGATCTGGGCCTTCCCGGTCAGATGGGACGTCTTGATGCGGCCCGACCTCCAGCCCGAGAAGATGCGCGTGCTGAACTCCTGGCGCCTCGGCCTGGCGTTGACCGGCGAACTCGGCTTCGATCCGCCGATCAAGGCGCTGTTCGTCTACAACGCCAACCCGATGGCGATGGTGAGCGAACAGGCCAAGCTCGAAAATGGGCTCGGACGCGAGGATCTCTTCACCGTCGTCAGCGAGCACTTCCTGACCGACACCGCCAGATATGCCGACATCGTTTTGCCCGCAACCACGCAGCTCGAGCAGAAGGACATCATGTTCTCCTGGGGGCACCTTTACCTCTCCTACAACAACCAGGCGATCGCGCCGCTTGGCGAAGCCGTCTCCAACACCGAGCTGTTCCGCCGCCTGGCGCGCGCAATGGGCATCACCGACCCCACTTTCTTCCGGACCGACGACGAAATCATCGAAGCTTCGCTCGACTGGAGCAATCCGGTTCTCGAAGGCATCACGCTCGACGGCGTCAAGACCAAGGGCTATGCGCGCCTCAACATGCCGGCGCCCGCCGACTGGGCGCCGCATCGCGAGGGCAATTTCCCGACCGCCTCCGGCAAGTGCGAATTCAAATCGACGATCGCGGGCGGCGGCAACTTCGTGGTGCCGCTGTTCCGCCAGGGCTACAACGGCGACCAGGATGCCACGCCCGTCGATCCCCTGCCCCACTACATCCCGCCCAACGAGAACCCGCGCACGGCGCCGGTGCTCGCCACGCGCTACCCGCTCAGCCTGATCTCGCCGAAGAGCCACGCCTTCCTGAACTCGAATTACGGCAATCTTCCCGCGCAAACCGCCCAGGCCGGCGAAGAACAGGCGGTGCTTCTCAATCCAGATGATGCCGCACAGCGCGGGATCGTCGCCGGCGCGCCCATTCGCGTATTCAACGATCGGGGCTCATTCGAAGCCTTTGCGACCGTTTCGTCCGATATCATGCCTGGAGTCGTGGTGGCGCCGTCCGGTTACTGGCAGCGGTCCAATCGCAAGGGCGCGACGGTCCACGTGCTGACGCCGCCGGCGTTCGCCGACCTCGGCCGAGCCCCGACCTTCTCCGACATCCTCGTCCAAGTCAGCGGGGCCTGACGATGACTTATGTGGTCACCGACAATTGCCGGGGGTGCCGATACACCGAATGCGTCACGGTGTGTCCCGTCGAGTGTTTTCACCTCGATGAGTCCATGACCTATATCGATCCGGAAAACTGCATCGACTGCGGCGGTTGCGCGCCGGCCTGCCCGGTCGGTGCGATCGAGCCCGACTATCGCCTCGCAGCCGACAAAAAATTCTGGATCGACGTCAACCGCAAGCGCGCTGCCGAAACTCCCGTCATCAGTGGCCGCCTGCCGGCGCTGCCCGGAGCGGACGAACGCCGGCAGGCGCTGGGCCGATGACAGGCCTCGCTTCAAGCGAAGTCCGCGTCGCCATCGTCGGCAGCGGACCGAGCGGCTTCTACACGGCCGAGGCCCTCTTGCGTTCGGGTGCATCTGTGACGGTCGACATGTTCGAACGGCTCCCGGTGCCGTACGGGCTGGTGCGGTTCGGCGTGGCGCCCGACCACCCGAAGCTCAAGCAGGTGACGGCAGCGTTCGACCGCATCGCCGCCATGCCCGGCTTTCGCTTCTTCGGCGGTGTCACGGTCGGAGACGATGTCACGGTCGACGAGCTGCGTGAGGCCTATAACGCCGTCGTGTTGGCAACGGGCGCCGAACTGAGCCGGCCGCTGGGCATTCCGGGCGAGGCTCTGCCGGGGAGCCACAGCGCAGGCGATTTCGTCGCGTGGTACAACGGACACCCCGATTTCGCCGATCTCAGCTTCAATCTCGACCATCAGGCGGCAATCATCATCGGTCACGGCAATGTCGCACTCGACGTCGCACGCATTCTCGCCAAGACCGCCGACGAGCTGCGACAGACCGACATCGCGCGCCACGCGCTCGAGGTGCTGGCGGCGAGCCGGATTCGCCAGATCTCCATCGTCGGCCGCGGCGCACCGGTGCAGGCCAAATTCAGCGCCAAGGAATTGCGCGATTTCCTCGAATTGAGGTCATGCGACACGCTCGTCGACGACCGCGATGTCACGCCGAAGGACTTCGAACCGCAGCATCCCGCAGATCCGGAGCTGGTCGAGAAGCTGTCGCTGCTGCGCGGATTTTCGCAGCAGACCGCGACCAGGCCGCGCCACTGTGTCTTTCGATTTGGCTTCTCGCCCTTCGCGATCCACGGACGAGACCGGGTGGAAACCCTCTCGGTGACGCACCGGTCCGGCGCCGTCGAGGACATCGCCGGCGGCCTCGTGTTCGGCAGCGTCGGCCGCAGGACGGCGCCCGTCACCGGCGTACCCTACGACACACATCGCGGCGTTCATGCCAATGCCAATGGACGTGTCACGAACGGGCATTGCGTGATCGAGGGCCTCTATGCCTGCGGATGGAGCAAGCGCGGTCCGAACGGCACGATCGGCACCAATCGCGGCTGCGGCATCGCCACGGCAGAGGCCGTGCTGGCAGATCTTGCGCATCGGCGAGCGCGCCCGGACACGCCGGATGCGCTGCTGGCACGCGTCGTCGGCCGCGTCACCCGCGTCGTGAGCTATCCGGACTGGATGGTGATCGATACTGCCGAGAAATCCAGGGGAGCCCTGCTCGGCAAGCCGCGGGAAAAATTCGTCACAATCCCCGACATGCTCGCAGCGGTGGGCGCGTAACCCCGGAACCGATCGCGCCACCGGACCGCGCTAAAGCGCGATGCGATCAGGATGAATCGTCATCGCGCTTCAGGTTGTTGTTCAAGCATGATCTTTTCGGAAAACCGCTGCGCACTTTTCCGGACCACGCTCGCATCTATTCCTGATCGACGAGATCGTCTTCGAGGATCGCCATCTGGAACTGGAACGAGCGGTCGTCGTCCTCGTCGTCGACGAAGAGCACGCCGATGAATTCCTCGCCGATATAGACTTCGGCGGAATCGTCCTTCTTCGGCCGCGGCACGACGCGGATCTTGGGATTGCCGAATACGCGCTTCAGATACGCATCTAACTTTCTGACTTCTTTGACGTCCACGGCAAGTCTCCGATCGAAAATGGTCGGCGGGTTTTAGGACGAGACGCGACGAACCGCCAGCATGAATTGCCAAAGAATTTGGGGACCGAAAGGGCCGGAAATCCGGCCCTTTTCGCCTTCAAGGCCAGGTCTCAAAGCCCCATCGCGTTGATCATCTGATCCATCGTGCGCGACGGTTCGGCGCAGCCGGCCTCGCCGACGACCTTGGCAGGCACGCCCGCAACGGTCACGTTGTGCGGCACGGGCTTGACCACGACCGAGCCGGCCGCGATGCGCGCGCAATGGCCGATCTCGATGTTGCCGAGAATCTTTGCGCCGGCGCCGATCAGGACGCCGTGCCGGATCTTCGGATGACGATCCTCATTCTCCTTGCCGGTGCCGCCGAGCGTGACGCCATGCAGGATCGAGACGTCGTCCTCGATCACCGCCGTCTCACCGCAGACGAAGCCGGTGGCGTGGTCGAGGAAGATGCCGCGGCCGATGCGCGCGGCGGGATTGATGTCGGTCTGGAACACCGCGGAGGCGCGGCTCTGGAGATAATACGAGAAATCCTTGCGGCCTCTCAGATAGAGCCAGTGCGCGAGGCGATGGGTCTGGATCGCGTGAAAGCCCTTGAAGTAGAGCAAGGGATCGATGAAGCGCGAGGTCGCGGGATCGCGGTCGTAGACGGCCACGAGATCGGCGCGGAAGGCGTTGCCAAGATCGGGATCGTCGCGCAGCGCGTCCATATAGGCCTGGCGCACCAAGTCGCCCGACAATGCGGAGTGATCGAGCCGCTCGGCGACGCGGTGGACCACCGAATCCTCAAGGCGGCTGTGATGCAGCACGGACGAATAAATGAAAGTCGCAAGCTCCGGCTCGCGACGGACGATGTCCTCCGCTTCGCCCCGGATCCGATCCCAGATCGGATCGAGCGATGCGAGCTTTCCTCCCGGATTGACCTGATGCACTGCCATGGATTTGCTCTTTGGGATTTGCTCTTTCGAGTGGGCTCGTTTTGCCCGCTCTATAGCATAGTTTAGGCGACGAAGTCCTGACCGGCTTGCCTGGGAGTGAACAGCGCCTTGCCCCGCGAAAGCATGCCAAGACGTTGAAACAAAAGATTTTTTTCGAAGCCCCCAAGCGGCAAGGTTGGCTCAAAGTGGTCAGAGTTTTGCCAAATTCAAGTCGGGCGGCGTCAAACTATTGGTGAATTCTCTCCCGACCGTTATTGCGAGCATGGTTCGGGGCGAGGACGGGGAGCAGATTTGAGCATCACCACCGATCAATTGCGCGGGCGCGCCGCGGATACGCTTTGGCTGCGTCTGGCGGCGGTGGCCCTGCCCCTCCTGATGATCGCGCCGGCGTTCTGGAACGGCTACCCGCTGTTGCAATGGGATACCGGCGGCTATCTGGCGCGCTGGTACGAGGGCTATCTCGTCCCGAGCCGCTCCACGGTGTTCGGCCTCTATCTGCACTATGGCGAAAGTTTTGGCTTCTGGATCAACCTCGCGGTCCAGTCGCTGGCAACGCTATGGCTGTTGCAGCTCACCCTGCGCGTGCTCTCGATGATGCAGACCTTTCGCTTCGTCGCGATCAGCCTTGGCCTGATCCTGTCGACCGCGCTGCCCTGGCTTGCGAGCATGCTGCTCACCGACATCTTTGCCGGCCTCTCGGTGCTGTCGCTGTTTCTCCTGGTCGTCGGCGCAAGCCGCACCTCGGCGCTCGAGAAGATCTCGCTGTTCGTCTTCACCGCCTTTGCCGCCGCCACCCACAGCGCCACGCTCGGCGTGCTGCTCGGTCTTTGCGTCGCGGGCTGGATCGCCCGGCCGTTTCTCAAGGAGCGCCTACCGCTGGCGGGATTGGCGCAGGCCAGCCTCAGCATCGTTGCGGGCGGCCTGATGCTGGTCTCGGCGAATTATGCGCTGTCCGGCAAGCTGGCCTGGACGCCCGGCGGTTACGGCGTCGCCTTCGGCCGCATGATGCAGGACGGCATCGTCGCGCGTTACCTCGACGACCATTGCCCGCGCGAACGCTACAAGCTCTGTCCCTATCGCAATGAGCTGCCGGCGACGGCAGATGAGTTCCTGTGGGGCAAGAGCATGTTCAACACGCTTGGCCGCTTCGAAGGCATGAACGAGGAGATGGGTTACATCGTCGTGCAGTCGCTCAGGGATTATCCGGCCTGGCAGGCCGGCGCGGCGTTGCGGGCGATGGGCCAGCAATTGCTGCATGTCGCGACCGGCGAAGGCACCAATGGCTGGATCCCGCACACCCGTGGCATCATCGAGCGCTACATCCCCGCGCAGGCCGCGCCGATGCGCTCCGCGCGACAGCAGAATTGGCAGCTCGACTTCACCGCGATCAACTGGCTGCACGTGCCGGTGGCGCTGGCCTCGATGCTGGCCCTGGTCGCGCTGCTCGGCAACGCGCTGGCAAACCGCCGGCTCGACGACCTGACGCTGCTGGCGGCGACCGTGACGCTGGCCCTGCTCGGCAACGCCTTCATCTGTGCCGTCATCTCAGGCCCGCACGACCGCTATGGCGCGCGGATGGTATGGGTCGCCACCTTCGTGGTGCTGGCGGCGCTGGCGCGGCGGTTTGGCGACGACGTCAAAGCGCCATGAGATTGGAATGAAGAGTCATCGCGCTTGGTTTCGTCCGAGCAGCGAACGCTTTCATCGAAAGCAACACCCGGAACTGACTTGGCGTTCAACAGCCTATCCGCGTCGGCAAAGAACCAGAGTCCGATAGCAGCCCCTGGGCGGACTCCAAGCACTCTCGAGCGACCCGCTTGCACGTCCGCTCGTGGGCCCCTTTGCCGACGTTCCAACCCGCCTCGAGCTGAGGTCCGGACTCCAGGATGCCGAAAGGTCAGCGCCCGGCGCCGGAATTCCCGCCCGTTCCCAGGAACAAAATTTAATTTATTTAATTTATTTAATATGATTTAATCGCTTTTACCCCTCTGGAGACACTGCAATGCCAGACCAAGACGACGACCGACGGGAATTCTTGAAGACCTGCGGAAAGTTCGCCGCCGTGACGCCGCCGACCATCACCCTTTTGCTATCAACGTCCCTCACGTCCAACGCGATTGCACAGTCTGGCGCGAGGGCGGTTCACCACGACCATCAGCACCATGGCAACAATGGCTGGGGCAATGGCGGCCGCGATGGCAGCCCCAACGGGAAGGACGATAGAGGCCGCTGAGCCGACGCGCGGCCTCCGGAAGGAGACACAATGCACCCCAGGCGCCGCGACGTAGATTGGCACTTCGCCTCCACGATCGTCTCGTTGATATGGCTAGTGATCTTGGCTGCCGCGCTCATAGCGGTGCTCCTCCGAGCCCAATCCTGAACGCACAGGCGAAAAGGGCCTCGGGAAAGCGAGGATCGCGGCTGCCGGAACCACAAATGGGTTACCACGTGTTTCCCGATCGAGCGGAAGGACCGTGTTCCCGGGAGAGGCACCAGCTCGCATCCCGTTGCCCGCGATGGCGGCTTTCCTATCGCACGTCAGTTTGAAGGTCCGCAGGTGTGCACCGCTACCTGGCCAGCGGCGTTGAACTTCAAGACCGCGCTGACCAGGCCTTCACGCACGACGTAAGAGATCAGCGCTCCCTCCTCCGCCTGCTGTAAGTTGTCGAGCTTCGACGCAGGATATTGGATCATCCGATCGACCCAATACGCGCGATGACCTTCGGGCCCTGTAATGGTCTTCGTGCAACCGCAACCGCAGACGATGACCGCGTCTTCAGCGTACATCCGCAAGATCGTGTCAACATCGCCGGCGCGGTAGGCATCTAACCAATCGACCGCCGCGGCCATCGCGTCAAAGGACATACAAGCACCTCGATGCCAAAAATCGAGATTTGGCCGGCATACCAGCCAAGTCTCTCTTTCGAGAATTTTGGTGTCCTCGCCAGGTTAGGACCATATGCCGAAAGTCATAGCCTCAACGGCAAGTGGAACGGTTGGACGGGTATCCTGTTTTCCCGCCGCCATCCCCTAGGGCAACGCAGTCGGCCCGAGCTTGGAGCGGGAGGCGTTGATGAAGGAGTCTTGCGCGATCCTCTTCGCCCAACGGCTGAACGACCTCTCTTCCCGACTCTCAGAACTGGAAGATCTCCGCCTTCGAGTCGAAGAGGCGGAGCGACGCGCCCGGGCTGGGCATAGATTACAGTCGCCTCCCAAAATAGCCGCCTCACGCGGGGGGCATCTTACGTGCAAGCGCCCCGGGTTCGCGCGGACCTGAAGGGAGCGGACAGCCCCTTGTGATGGGACATTTCAGGATAGCGGGGCAACAACCTCCTGGCCTCAGACACCATGCCTCAGCCGCGGCGCGAGAGGAAATCCAGCACGCCGGTCTTGTAGACCTTGTCGCCGACCGCGCGCATGTGGTCGCGGTTCGGAATGTCGAGCACTTCGGAGCCGGGGATGATGGCACCGAGCGCGCTGGCACTTCCTGCGACGTCGTCGGTGGTGCCGACCGCGATCAGCACGGGCACGTCGATACGCGCAGCTTCGTCCCTCGTCATGAGGTCGCGTGTGCCGCGCAGGCAGGCGGCCAGCGCACGGCGGTCGGAGCGGGTCTGATCGGCGAACGCGCGAAAGGTGCGGCCGACGGGATCGGTGACGTCGTCGAGATCTGGCGCTTCCAGCGCCTTGGCGACGTTCTCGCCGGGGCCCGTGCCCTCGATCAGGCCGCCGATGCCGATGCCGCCGAGGATTGCCGAGCGCAGGCGCTGCGGCTCGTTGAGGGAGAGCCACGCCGCCATCCGTCCGCCCATCGAATAACCCATGATGTCGGCCTGCGGGATCGCGAGATGATCCATCAGCGCAAGCACGTCGCCGGCCATGGTCGGGATCGAATACTGCGCGGGCTCGTAGAGCTTTGCGCTTTCGCCATGGCCGCGATTGTCGAGCGCAATCACGCGGCGGCCGTTCTTGCGCAGCTCCGAGACCCAGGTCGGATAGACCCAGTTCACGTTCTTGCTCGAGGCAAAGCCGTGCACCAGGATGATCGGATCGCCCTCGCCTTCATCGAGATAGGCAATTTCAACGGCGCCGTTGTGAAAGCTCGGCATCAGCAGTTCCGTGGTGTTGTGGGGAGTGATTGATCTTAGAGCACGATCCGGCAAAGCGTGCAGCGGTTTTCCGGCAACATCATGCTCAAACAATAGCCTGGAGCGCCGCGCGCCTCACGCCGTGACGGCCGCGTTGGCCAGAGCAGCTTCCGCGGCGATCCGGGCACGGCGAAGCCGCCGCGCCCGTTTGCGATCGCACCAGGCCTGGGTCAGGCGCTCGGTGGTCGCCTTGATGGAGGAGAGAAGGCCGAACAGCGTCAGTGCCGCGCTGAGCAGCCAGAGCGCCAGATTGAACGCGCCGCCGATCAGCAGCAGGGCGCCCCGACCCAAAAGCTTCATGATCGCGCGCGTCTTGCCGCCTTGCGCTTCGGCAAGCCGCGCCGCGCGCGCGACATCCTTGGGACCTTCGGCGATGCGCAGCGTGTCCATCGCCCCGCGCGTGCCGGTCTTCTCGGCGACGCGCGTGACATCCTTGCCAAGCCGGACCAGCGCACCGGCCTTCTCGGCCCGGAACGCCGCCTTGATCGCGCTGACGGTCTCGCCCGGCCGCAGCACCGAGCCTGATACCACCGCATTCCGCAGCGCCGGCGTGTCGACGACCTCGCGCGCGGAACGGCCGGCCCAGACCGCCAGCCCCTCGCCGAGCCGCCCGACTTTGCGTGCATCCTTCACCAGCGTCAGTCCGGCGCGCACCGGCGCGGCACCACCGACGGACACGTAGGTTGCCGCCGTCACCGCAAGGCCGGCCGCCGCAAGCCCGAGCACGAGCCGGTCGGTGTCCTCGCCCATGGCAAGATGCTTGCCCTCGCGCACCACGTCCCTGATGTCGCCGATCACGAAGAGATCGCCCGCCACCGTCCCCGAGAGGCTCGCGACATCGTCGGCATTGCCGGTGACGAGGCCGGTGGCGAAACGTTTGGCGAAATGCGAGGTGGAGCTTTCGGCTTTGACCGCGTCATTGACGCGGCCCAGGAGGTCGTCGGGCAGCGCGATGTTGCGGTCGCGCGCGAGCGCGACAAAACTGTCGGCGAGATCCGCATCGCCGGCGGCGAGTGCGGCCTCGATGTTGTCCTGAACCAGATGGTCGTTCTGCCGCAGCAATGCATCGAGCTTCAGCTCGGAGAGCACGGCCGGATCATCCTGGGCGGCGAGGATCGCGCCGGCCTCGCGCGCGTGCGGTGCTACCTGCGCGAGCATGAAGCCGCACGCGGCGATACCGGTCAACGCTGTGGTGATTCGCAGCCACTTCATGTGGAAAAGCCCGGAAGTCCCTGGGATCCCTTGCGCCGGTCGATTCGTCATTCGGCGCAAATTTGCTCGTCCACAGACATAGTATGCCAAAATTGCGACACAACGTCCCCGACGAAAGAAGGGCTTCTCTCAGGCCTTAAGATTGTGTCGAATTTGCATGAGCAAATGAGCATGGGGCAATTGCGAACCTTTCGGTTCCGCTGGACTAGCAATCATCCACACCCACCAGTATGGTCCGCGGCGCCTTAAAGATGCCGCGTCAGTTCGTGATTGTGTCTGCCGCCATTGCCACTCCAGGATGAGTTACGATGTCCGACCATGTCGTCCCGCACTTCCATAACGATGCCGGTGTCCCCGTCATCGAGATCGGCTCGCAAGAGTTCATGTGCGTTGGCGCCAACCCTCCGTTCGACCATCCGCACGTCTTCCTCGACCTCGGCAACGACAACGAGATCATCTGCCCCTACTGCTCGACGCTGTACCGCTTCGCGGCCGATCTGAAGGCGGGCGAAGCCCGCCCGCCGGAATGCGTCCTGAAGGACAAGGTGGCCTGACCGTTTCCATCGGTCAGGGGTGGCGCTCTCCCGCACGATTGTCATCGCCGGTGCCGGCATCGGTGGACTGACGGCCGCGCTGGCGCTGGCAGCCCGCGGCTTCCGCATCGTTGTGCTGGAAAAGGCCGAGCGGCTCGAAGAAGTCGGCGCCGGCCTGCAACTCTCCCCCAATGCCAGCCGCGTGCTGGTCGAGCTCGGCCTCACCGAGCGCCTCAGGCTGCGCGCCGTCATCCCGGAGGCGGTCTCGATCATGAGCGCGCGGGCCGGCGGCGAGCTTTTGCGCATGCCGCTCGGCGAGGCAGCTTCGCTGCGGGCCGGCGCTCCCTATTGGGTGGTGCACCGCGCCGACCTGCAATCCGCGCTGGCCGGTGCTGTCGCCGATCATCCCGACATCGACCTCAAGCTGGGCGCGACCTTCGAAGATGTCGCGCCTCATGCCAAGGGGCTGACGGTGGTCCATCGCAGCGGCACGATCCGCCGCAGCGATCTCGCCAGCGCGCTGATCGGCGCCGACGGCATCTGGTCGACGGTCCGCCAGCATCTGTTTCCCGAGGTGCAGCCGCGCTTCTCCGGGCTGATCGCCTGGCGCGGCACGCTGGATGCCACGCAACTGCCAAAGGACTACACCGCGCGCCGGGTGCAGCTGTGGATGGGGCCGAACGCCCATCTCGTCGCCTATCCGATCGCGGGCGGACGCCAGATCAACGTGGTCGCTGTGCTGCCGGGCACCTGGAACAGGCCGGGCTGGAGCACGCCCGGCGATCCGCTGGAAGTGATGGACGCCTTCGCCGCGCCGCGCTGGCCGGCCTCGGCGCGGATGATGCTGGCCACGGTCGACAGCTGGCGGAAATGGGCGCTGTTCGGCGTGCCCGACGGCTGCCCCTGGAGCAGAGGTCCGGTGGCGCTGCTCGGCGATGCCGTGCATGCGATGCTGCCTTTTGCGGCCCAGGGCGCCGGCATGGCGATCGAGGATGCCGCGGTGCTCGCCCGGCATCTGAGCTTTGAAGCCGCCGAGAGCACGGCAGGCATCAGTGCTGCGCTGACGCAATACGGCCGTGCCCGTCAGGCGCGGGTGCGGCGGGTGCAGCGGACCGCGCGGCAGCAGGGCCGCATCTATCATCTCGGCGGGCCGCTTGCGGCCGCACGCGATCTTGCGATCCGCGCGCTCGGCCCGGACCGCATGCTGGCGCGGCAGGACTGGATCTACGGCTGGCGGCCCTGATGCGAAGCGCCGCCAGCGCGGCGCCTCAGCGGGACGTTTTCCCGGATTTCGAAGCGGGCTTGGCAGCCGCCGCGGGCGACAATTGCGTGGCAGGCGGGGTCGCCTCCGGCGGCGTTTCCCGGCACTTGTTGCGGCGCCAGGCGTCTTCGGCCATTTGCGCCGACCCGCGCACGGCAACATAGTCGTTGCGATAAGCGAGCTCGGACACCACGGCGCCACCCGTCCCGGTCTCCGCCTTCTCCATCAACCCCCGCAAATCGTCAGTGCGCTTGGCGAGCGACTTGCGCTCGGCCTCCAGCTGCTTGCAGTCGTACAATTCGTATTTGGCGGGATCGGCAAAGGCCGGCGCGACCGTCTCGCTCATGCCGGCGCAGCCGGACAGCGCGGCGCCGGCCGCAAGCAGCGCGAGGAGCGCGCCGAAGCCGCGCGGCGAAGTGGAAAACGAAGCAGCCATGCCGGATGAATAGTCCCCTTGGATTGAGAATGCCTAAAGCAACAACAGATGTCCGGATTGAGGCTTTGCCTTGTGCGCCCGGCTCGCTTAAGGAAGAACCGTCCCTCCGGGCTCGCAACGCGCCAATTCCAGACGGCCAGGATGGACTTAAGTGTTTGATCTCGTTGGATCAAGCGGGCATGGCGGAATTGGTAGACGCAAGGGACTTAAAATCCCTCGGTGCGCAAGCGCTGTGCCGGTTCGACCCCGGCTGCCCGCACCACGAGATTTGATGCTCCGCGATGAAGGCGGTCTACCCTCCGCTTCAGCTGAGCGATCATCGAACACGCCTCCGGTGACGTCTCGATCTGCCCAACAGCTCTGTTGCACGGCTTCAGCATCTGAAGATCGCCCTCGCCCGAGTCCAAGCAGCCGCTTCACCGAAAGCAGGCGACGGATCGATGATCGAGGCGGGATTTCAGCGCATCGAGCGCGCGTCGGAGCACATCATGTTCCTGTCGCATGAGCCGTCAACTTTAAGGCGATTGTGCTGCACATGTCCTTGAGAAATGTGGCGCTCGCTGCTAACCCGAGCGAGAACAAGGCGCAGGCTCCATGGCTCAAACCTCCTTTCCCGCCCAGTCCACGACGGAAGGCCTGAAAGTCGGGGCCGATACGTATTCGAGCGCAATCGCCGACGCGCAGAACTACATGAACTGGGTTATCGACCAGTTCCGTCCCTACCTGAAGGGTGCGATCCTCGAGGTCGGGTTCGGGCATGGGCTCTACAGCAGAGTGCTGGGCGAGCTGGGCGATTATTGCGGCGTGGACCACGACCGCGAAAGCGTCGAACGTGCCGCCAAGGCGATGCCCGATCGCAAGTTCGCCGTCTGCGACATTCTGGTCCGCGATCAGCTGAGTTCCCTGTTTCCCCAAGGCGTCGATGCGGTCTTCACCATCAATGTGCTCGAGCACATCGAGGATGACGCCACGGCGGTTGCCAATTTGGTCCAGGTGCTCAAGCCCGGCGGCCATCTCCTGATCAGCGTTCCCGCCCTGATGCTGCTCTACAACGATCTCGATCGCCTGGCGGGACACTGCCGCCGCTACACCACCGCGCGCCTCGCCAAGCTGCTCGCCGATCAACCGGTCGAGCTGGTCCGGCTGAATTACTTCAATCCGATCGGCGGGCTGGGATGGCTTGCCAATCGTCTGAAGCGGCATCAGTCGCTGAACGATACCGCCGTCAACGGGCAGATCGCCCTGTTCGACAAATATGCCGTGCCGCTGTCGCGGGCGCTCGATCCGCTCTCGCGAAGCTTCTTTGGGCAATCCGTCACCTGCATTGCACGCCGCTTATGATTTCAGTCGTCATTCCTGCGCTCAACGAGCGCAACGGCATCGTTGAAACCATTGATCGAGCCAAGGCGGCCCTCGACGGCGCTCAGCTCACTCCCTATGAGATCATCATTGTCGACGATGGTTCGGCCGACGGCACCGGCGAGCTTGCCGAACAGGCCGGTGCAAAGGTGCTGAGGCATCCCCACAACATCGGCTATGGCCGCTCGCTGAAGGATGGAATTCGCGCTGCGTCCTACGACACGATCGTCATCAGCGACGCGGATGGCTCCTACCCGATGGAGACGATCCCGGCGCTGGTCGCGCGCTTCAACCAGGGGTTCGACATGGTCGTCGGCGCCCGGACCGGGCCCAACTACCGCGAGTCGAGGCTGAAATCGCCATTGCGCGCGATCCTCAAGGCGATCGTCGAATTCACCGCCAACCGCGAGATCCCCGACATCAATTCCGGCCTGCGCGTGTTCGGCCGGCAGGTCGCGATCTCCTATTTCGAGCATGTCAGCGACCTCTTCAGCTTCACGACGTCGCTGACGCTCGCCTACATGATGAACGCGAAGTTCGTCGACTACATCGACATCGACTACAAGGAGCGCATCGGCCGCTCCAAGGTGAACCTGTTCCGCGACTCCATTCGGACACTGCAATACGTCCTGGAGGCCTGCACCTACTACAATCCGCTGAAGATCTTCGTGCTGCTGGCGATGATGTGCATGGCGCTCGCGCTGGTCTCGCTGATCGGCGGGATCATCCTGCAGGTCGTCAGCGCCTTCGTGCTGGGCGTCGGCGCGATCCTGCTCAGCATTCTCGTCGTCGCCATGGGACTGCTCGCGGTGCTGCTGAAGCAGATCATGAATCAGCGACCATGACCTCCCGCGGCAAGGGAACGCGATGTGCGGCATAGCGGGCATCTTTCATCGTGACGGTCGGCCCGCCGACGGCCGTGCGGTTGCGGCGATGTCGGCAGCGCTGGTCCATCGCGGGCCGGACGGCGAGAGCACCTGGCTGGACGGCCCCGTCGGCCTCGCCCACCGCCGGCTCGCCATCCGCGATCTCTCCGATGCCGGGCGCCAGCCGATGCTCGATGCCTCGGAACGCATCGTCGTCACCTACAATGGAGAGATCTACAACGATCACGAGTTGCGCAGCGAGCTCGAGCGATCGTTCGGCGTCCGCTTTCGCAGCACCTGCGACACCGAGATCCTCCCTTACGCGTATCTCGCCTGGGGTGAGGCGATGTTCGAACGCCTGGAGGGATTTTTCGCGATCGGCCTGTGGGATCGGCAGGAGCGCCGCCTGATCCTGGCGCGCGACGGCATCGGGATCAAGCCGCTGTATTATTCCGAGAACGGCAGCCGCGTTCTGTTCGCAAGCGAGATCAAGGGACTTGCGGCGGGCGGAGACCTCACCGCGCGGATCGATCCCGTGGCCCTGCATACCTATCTCGCCGCAGGCCATCCAGGGACGCAAACGAGCCTGTACCAGGACATCAAGCAGCTCCCGCCCGGCACGATGATCGGATTCACCGAGCGCGAGCGAACCGAGCGACGCTTCTGGCGGCCGGTGCGTGCGCCTGCGATCCGCGACCTCGACGAAGCCGTTGTCCGGCTGCAATCGACGATCGAGACCGTGGTCAAAAGCCAGATGGTGAGCGACGTGCCGCTCGCCGTGCTGCAGAGCGGCGGCATCGACAGTTCGCTGATCAGCCTGACGCTCGGCCGGCTCGGCTTGAAGCCGCCGCTGTTCACGGCCGGCTTCACCGAGAAAAGCCATGATGAAACCGCGGTGGCGCAGCAGATCGCCACCGCCGCCGGCCTGTCGCTCAACGTCATCGACGGGGAAGCGGGCGAGGATGCCGAGGCGTCGCTGCGGGCGGTGGTCTATCATTTCGACGGCCAATGCGCCGACACGGGCGCGCTGGGCTTCTATCATCTGGCTGGTGCGGTCCGCCGGCATTCCACGGTGGTTCTGTCCGGCGATGGCGGAGACGAGTTCTTCGCCGGATATGAGACCTATGCCGCGACCATGATGGCGGAGCGCGCGCGCCACGTCGTTCCGCGCGGCCTTGCCGGCCTGACCGGACGCCTCGCCTATGCGTCGGTGCGCGGCAACGAGAAGCGGCTTCCGGCAGCGGCGCAACTCGCCCGCTTCGCACTCGGGTTGGGCGAAGCCGGCAACAGCCCGCATCTGCAATGGCGGCGGCTCGTTCCCCGCTTTCTCGCCGAGAAGATCTATGACCGCGGTATGGCCGATCTTGCATCGACTGACCCGTTCGCGGAATACGCCGAATATTATTCGGAGCCGCATGACAACGTGCTGGATCGGGCGCTGATCGCCGACCAGCGCTTCCATCTGCAAAGCGTCCTCACCAAGGTCGATGCCATGAGCATGGCGCATGGTCTCGAAGTGCGCGTGCCGATCCTCGATCGACGGGTCATGGACCTCGCCGGCAGCCTCGATGTCTCGCTGCTCAATCCCTGGCCCAAGGGCGCACCGAAATATGTGTTGCGCAAACTCGCCGAGCGCCTGGGCATGCCGGGAGAGGCCGCATGGTCGCGCAAGCGCGGCTTCAACGTGCCGATCGCGCAACTGATGCGACGCGGTGGGCTGCGGCCGATCTGCGACCGGGTGCTCGACAGGGAGGCCGACGTTTTTGCGCCCTTCCTGAAACCGGAGGCGATCCGGCTGCTGTGGACTGCGCATCGCGAGGCCAGGAGCGACAATGCGTTCGCGCTGTGGCCGATCCTGACGCTGGGCATCTGGTTGACGGGGCTTGCGACCCCCTCGCCGCGCCGAGCGTAGGGAGCGGGCACATGCCGGACCTGAAGGACCAGACGATCAACGATTTCGGCGAGCAATGGACCGCGTTCCGCGAAAACCCCGCCTATTACGGCTCGGCGGACCTGCTTGCCGATCTGTTCGGTCCGTTGCTTTCCCTCGACGAGGTCAAGGGCAAGCGGATCGCCGATATCGGGAGCGGCACGGGACGCATCGTCAACATGCTGCTCGATGCCGGGGCGGATCGTGTCGTCGCGGTCGAACCCTCCGATGCCATGCTGGTCCTGAAGGACAACACGGTGGCCCGGGCGGAGCGCATCGACTATTTGCAGGCGCCCGGCGACCGCTTGCCGCCCGATCTCGGGCTCGACTATGTGGTTTCGATGGGGGTGCTGCATCACATCCCCGAGCCGGCGCCGGTGGTTCGCGCGGCCTATGATGCGTTGCGCCCCGGCGGACGCTGCATCGTCTGGCTCTACGGCTACGAAGGCAACGAGACCTATCTGTCGCTCGCGATCCCGCTGCGCAAGCTCACCGTGCTGCTGCCGCACCGGCTGCTGGTGGTGCTGTCGCATGGTCTGGAATGGGCGCTGACAGCCTATATCGGGCTGTGCCGGATATTGCCGCTACCGATGCGGTCCTACATGCGTTCGGTGCTGGCGAAGTTTCCGCGCAGCGTTCGCCGCTTGACCATCTACGATCAGCTCAATCCCGCCTACGCGAAATACTACACGCGCGCCGAAGCGGAGGCACTGCTGTCGGATGGCGGATTCGGGGATGTTCGGCTCTACCACCGCCACGGCTATAGCTGGACCGTGTCCGGCACCCGGCCCGCATGACGGGCGTCGAGCAGCAGGACCCAGAAGAACATCAGCGCGCTGAAGAGCTGGATGGAATTGTCCTCGGGGGAACTCCCCGTCACGAAGATCAATGAGGGCATCAGGAGACCGACGGTGAGCGCGGCGGCCAGTGCCCTGGCTGGAAGATCGACCAGCAGGATCGCGGCATAGAGCGCGAGCTCGAAGAAGGCATATTCCTTGAGGCGCGGCGAGCTGAGATAGAGCGCAAACATCGCCAGCACCGTGATGCGCATGGCTGCACGGGGGTGATCCATCAGCCAGCGATCCACTCGCGCAGGAAGCGAATCTCCCTCGTGCGCCGGGCGGCTCCCGATCAAGCGCAGGATGGACAGGGCGAACGGCACGAGCACCAGTGCGGTCACGGCGAAGGCATAGGTTGCGAAGATCGCCGGTTTGCTATCGATCAGGCCCACATGCCCCATCAGATCCCGCGCCAGCAGCAGCAGGGACGGATTGCTCTCGAACAGCTCGACGAGGTGCTGGTCCGGAATCTTTCCGGCCACCGCAAGTTGCCAGCTCGCGAACAGATCGGGGTATGCCAGCCGCGATATCAGGATCGGCAAGGCGAAGCTGAACACAGCCATCGCGATCAGCATCAGCTTGCGGCGGCGCGGCAGCGGCAGGAAGTACAGCGCGGCCAGCACGGGAAAGAACACCAGCTTGAACGACATCACGAGGCCGAGCAGCGCGGCGCCGGCGAGGCGCGACGGAAAGCTGCGGTCCTCTGCCGCTCCGGATGCGGGCGGAGAAAGCAGAAGCCTCAGCGCGATCGCGGTCAGCACGCCGCTCAGGATCGCGAAGTTGCCCGACGCCTGGACCCATTCGAAACCGACGAATGCGCCGAGCGCGCAGAGCACCCTGAGCCCAACGTCGCGAGCGCTCGGGCGCGCTCGGCCAAGACCGGGCACGCCAAGACCGGGCAAGCCAAGACCTGGCAAGAGAAGGCCGCAGAGCACGGCCAGCACGGGAAAGATAGTTTTGTAATGAGCGACCAGAATGCCATCCGCGCAAAAGGGACGGAAGGCCTCCAGCGTCACCGGCAGATAGGGGTAAGAGAGCTTGGTGCCCTTCAGGTTCTTGACGAAGTAGGGATCGAGTCCGCCGGCATAGGCATCCACCGCCGCGCAATTGACGCGAGTGTCCCAGCCATATTTCACATCGAGCCCGACGTCGCTGGCGAGATTGCCGATCACCAGAAGCGCGGTCAGTGCGATCAGGCAGGCAAGCCAGAGGTTACGCCTCGAAGCCATGTCGGCCGAGGGCTCCAACCAACGTGCTGTACCGCTGACATCAGACACAATCGGATACCTTGTTTGGCCTGGTTTCTCTCGGCGCCGGCGCGGCGCCTCATCGATCGGCCGCCACAGTGGACAGGAGGCGTTTCCGTTTCATCCCGCCGGACCCGACCTGCCCCGCTCGGCGCCGATCTTTAGGGAGGGATGGTGAATCACTGGTTTCCGGGCCATAGCAGGACCCGCGGTCGGCTCGCGCGGGGGCTTCCCCTCACCAATTCTTGTCCGCCCCTCCTCCGCCTGCCAGCCATCCCGAAACATGGGTTGTGCAACGCAGCATGAGCGATGGATAAAGTCGCTCAATTTCAGAGGTGAGCTTCTTGTCTGACGTCAATGCCGACGATTGGGTGTCCGCGGGACACCGCCCGATGGGATTTCCAGAATTCGTCATCGTGATCGCGTCCATCATGGCGCTGAATCCGCTTGCGATGGACATGATGCTGCCTGCACTGCCCAATATCGGGGCAGCCTTCAACATCCCCGTCGCCAACCATCTCCAGCTGGTGCTGTCGACCTTCCTGATCGGTTTCGGCGCCGGCCAGTTCGTCATGGGTCCCCTGTCGGACCGCTTCGGCCGCCGGCCGGTGCTGCTCGGCGGTATGGCGGTCTATGCGGTGGCGAGCGTGCTGGCGGTCGCGGCACCCTCATTCGAGACGCTGCTGCTGGCGCGCGCGCTGCAGGGGCTCGGCACCTCGGCCACGCGCGTGATCGCGACCTCGATCGTGCGTGACTGCTATGTCGGCCGCCGCATGGCGAGCGTGATGTCGCTTGCCATGATGGTGTTCATCGCGGTGCCCGTGATCGCCCCCTCGTTCGGACAGGCGGTACTGCTGGTGACGGCGTGGCGCGGCATCTTCGTCGTACTGATGCTGTACGGCCTGCTCGCACTCGCCTGGTGCGTGCTGCGGCTGCCGGAAACCCTCCCCGAGTCCGGACGTAGATCGCTGGCGCCCGCCGATGTGCTCTCGGCATTCCGGCAGACCCTGACCAATCGCCAGACCATCGGCTATGCCACGGCCGCCGGCAGCGTCATCGGCGCGCTCTTTGCCTTTGTCTTCTGCGCCCAGCAGGTCTTCACCGGCATCTATCACCTCGGCCATTACTTCCCACTCGCCTTTGCCGCGATTGCAGCCGGCACGGCCGTCGCCGGCTTCCTCAATGCGAGACTGGTCGGGCGGCTCGGCATGCGCGTGATCTCGCATGGCGCGCTGACGCTCTACACAATCGTCGCTGCCGTGATGCTGCTGACGGAAATGCTCGGCATCCTGCCGCTTGCTCTGTTCATGGTGCTCTCGGCTCTGATGATGTTCTCGTTCGGCATGATGGTTGCCAACTTCACGGCGCTCGCGATGGAGCCGCAGGGCCACATCGCCGGGACCGCCTCCTCGCTCTACGGCTCGATCACGACGCTGATCGGAATCGTGGTCGGCATGGCGATCGGACAGAGCTTCGACGGAACGCTATTGCCGTTCTCGATCGGCTTCTTCCTGTCGACGCTCGCTGCGCTCGCGATCGTGCTGGTGGTGGAAAAGGGCCGGCTGTTCAAGCCGTATCATCGTCCCGTCGCTTAAGGAACTTCCCGATCGCCTCGATGTTGTCCTGCAGCAATTCGAGAGGTCACATTCAATGGAACCGGAACACCGGGACGACCACCACGACGTCGAACGGCGGAAGACGGAACGTTCGGAGCCGAGCGCAGAGCAGGCCACGTTGACGACGCCTTTGGCGAGCGAGGGCCTCGAGCAGATCCGCGACAGTCATTGCTGAGCGCGGAGCCTATTCCGAACCGCGCCTGCTGGCGCTGAAATCATCCGCAGCGCTCTTGGGTATCATCCGCATTCCCCGGGGCCGCACGATCAGAGCGACCACCTCCCGCGAGAGACCGGGCCGCCCCCACAGGGTGGCCCGCACGGTGAACTCGCGCCTGACGAAGTGCCCGGTCTGCGAGGACGCCCACGCCATCCACCGCGTGCAAGATTCCTGGTCGCGGAAACACAGCGCGGCCCAGCCGCGGTCGAGCGACGTCTTGCGCGGCAAGCCCAAGGTCTGTTCGTACTCGAAGGGCGCCGCATGACGTGGATGGTCGGGGCTGTAGAACGCGGAGGCGAAGGCCAGCGAACCATCACCACTCACCGCGCTCAGCGGCACGCCGGTCTGCTCCCGCCACTCGCGCGTCAATTCACTAGCCGCCTGGGCGTAAAGATTCCGGCCCTCCTCATACCCGTGATCATTGCGATAGACGGCATGGATCGGCGCGGCGATCAGGACGGCCGCGAGCGCGACGCCGGCCACGATCACGGTGAGGTTGACCGTGTAGAAGCGCTCGATCGGGTAGCTCGTCCCGCAGACCACGAGAACGGTGAAGAGGAACAGTCCCTGCAGCGCCCATAGCGACGGCAGATCGGTGCCCATCACGAGCGACGTCACCACCGGCAGCACGATCGTGCCCATCGTGACGTAGAACAAGAGCCGCAGGCCCGGGCCCATTGCGGCGAAGTCCGCGGGAAACCGCTTCAAGCGCGTTCCTGCGACGAGCACCCAGAACACGGCCGACATGCTCATCGCCGCCGCCAGCCCCAGCAGAAAGTTTCTCGCCTCGCCGAGTGAGGTCGCAGCGTTGCCGCCGGTGTGCGCCAGCGCGTAGGTGAAGGTCGACGCGCCCGTCGTCGCGAGCCAATAGACGTGAGGTGACAGCGCCGCGAGCCCGACGACGACCGAGATCCAGGGCGAAGCGGAGGTGAAATAAGCGCGCCGCGCCGGGTGCGCCAGCGCGGCAAACGCGAAGCTCGTGACGAGAAAGATCGAATAATATTTGCCGACCATCGCCAGCGCCGTCGTGCATCCCATTGCGACCGCCCACAGCGGGGCGCGCGTCTCGAATGCGCGCAGGAAGCACCAGGTCGCCAGCGGCCAGACCGCCAGCAGCACCGAATTGGCATTGAAGCGCTGGGCATGGAATTGATAGACCGGCGTCAGCATCAGGAGCAAAAGCACCAGGATGCGCTTGTGCCCGGTCACGAATTGCCGCGCGATCCGATCAACGAAGATCAGCGCAAGCCCGGCATTGGCCATCGCCATCAATTGCAACGACCAATCGCTGAGCGGAAAGACAGAGGTCCAGCTGGCGGCAATCCAACCGGTCAAGGGCGGATGCTTGTGATAGCCCCAGGCGAAATGCTGCCCCAGCATCCAGGCCTCGAGCGTATCAGGGTGCAGTCCGCCGCCGGCATAGGCGATCGCCAGATAGAGCGTCCAGATCGCGACGAAACAGCCGATGAGGAGCGGAACGGCCCAGCCCGCCTCGACGCCATCGAGCCAATGCAGGAAAGGCCGCCGCCAACGTGCCGGCGCGCGATCGGACCGTTCGGCCATCGCCTGGAATGCAAAATCGATCGGCACGGGAATCAGGTTGAGGAGGGAAAGTGATGCGCAAGGACGACGCATCTATTTCAAGATTGAAACAAATAGCAATGACTGGAAACTGGAAAGGTTAAAAGCCGCAACGCCTTTTCCGCCGGCGCAAGACCACAAAAGACAACGGCGCCGCTGATGACAGCGGCGCCGCGTGGTGAAGACGAAGGCTACGTGAATTCGCCTCCCCTTACTCCGACTTGTCGACGTTCCAGAACAGCGGCGTCGCCGGGCCGTCGAGCACGCCGGTCAGCGATTTACGCCAGCCGCTCGGCAGCAGGTACTGCCCCAGCGGGATGTAGATCACCTGCTCATAGGCTTCCTTCTGGATGTCGGCGGCGATCTTCTTCTGCTCGTCGATCGACGGCGCGCGGACGAACGCGTCCTTGAGCTGCTCGATCTTGGCGCTTTCCGCCCAACCGAACCAGCCGCCCTTCTTGCCCTGGCCGCCGATCGAGAGATTGGCGATCGGGTTGGAGACGTCGGCCGCGACCCAGTTGGTGAAGAACATGTTCCAGCCACCCTCCTTCGGCGGCTTCTGACTGGCACGGCGGCTCACCACCGTCTGCCAATCGGTCGCTTGCAGATCGACCTTGAAGCCGGCTTCGCGCAGCAGCTGGGCCGCGACGATGGGCTGGGCCTTGAGCGTGGTGACGTCGCCGGGCGCCATCACCACGACCGGGGTGCCGTCATAGCCTGACTCGGCGAGCGCCTTCTTGGCCTCCGCCATGCCATTGCCCTTCACCAGGGTCTCGGCGCCGACCTCGGTCGCGAACGGCGTATCGCAAACGAAGAACGCACCGCAGATCTTCTGGTACTTGGCATTGCCGACCAGCGCGTCGAGAACGTCCTTCTGGTTCATCGCCAGAAGAGCGGCACGTCGCACCTTCACGTTGTCGAACGGCGGATAGAGGAAGTTCATCCGGCCGAGCGTCTGAAAGCCGAACTTGTTCGAGACCTCGATCGTGATCTCCTTGTTTGCCTCCAGCACCGGCAGCATGTCGTAGGGCAGGTTTTCCATGAAGTCGATGTCGCCCGACTGCAGCGCGTTCACGGCGGTCTGCGAGTCCGGCATGGTGATCCATTCGACGCGGTCGACCTTCGCCACCTTGCCGCCGGAGGTCCAGCTCGCCGGCTCCTTGCGCGGCACGTAGTCGGTGTTCTTGACGTAGACGGCCTTCACGCCGGGCTGGAATTCCGATGCCACGAACTTGAAGGGGCCCGAGCCGATCTGCTCGGGGATCTGCTTGTCCGGCGGCGTCTCGGCGAGGCGCTTCGGCATCATGAAGGCGACGCGCGAGGACGGCTTGCCGATGGAATCGAGCACGAGGCCGTAGGGCTCCTTCAGCTTCAGCGTGATGGTCTTGGCGTCGGTCGCCTCGATGCTCGCGGTGAAGTCCAGGAGCTTCTGGCCCATGCCGTCGACCGCGGCCCAGCGCTTCAGCGAGGCGACGCAATCTTCCGCCGTCACCGGCGCACCGTCATGCCACTTCAGGCCGTCGCGCAGCGTGAAGGTGTAGGTGAGCTTGTCGTCGGAGATCTTCCAGTCCGCCATCTGCGGCTGGATCTTGAAGCTCGAATCGGGAGCCACCAGCGTGTCGTAGACCATGTAGCCATGGTCACGCGTGATGTAGGCCGTGGTGAAGATCGGATCGATGATGCGCAGATCCGAATGCATCACCGCCGTAATGGTCTTGCCGGCTGCAAGCACTGGCGAGGCAAGCGCCGTCGAAAGCGCAACGACAGACAGCGCAAGTTTGGAGGCAAACGCGCGAGGCCCCCGGCGCATGAAGTGGAACATAAAAAGTTTCTCCTGACGTGAAACTGTTCAAAGGCAGGTTATTGGTTAAGCATGCGGCTCGTTCCTTGGGCGAACTAACCTCATGCAATGCCTTTATCTTTCGAGACTTGCAGACAGTGCCGAGCGCGTCAATCCGGTTTCGCTGCAAGCCCTGGCGGCGCGGGCACGGGCTCCACAAGGATCGGTTTGGCTCTACAACACTCTCCACTCGTCCTGCCCCGCAGCAGTGCAATGCGCATTCCATCTTTCGAAGCTTGAGAGACATTGAGATGAATCCAGCCAATCTTCCTTTCGATTCCGAGGCGATGCTCCAGGGTCTGCGCGGCTGGGTCGAATGCGAAAGCCCGACCTGGGACGCCGGTGCGGTGAATCGCATGCTCGATATCGCAGCGCGGGATATGGCGATCATGGGTGCGACGATCGAGCGCATCGCCGGCCGGCAAGGTTTCGGCGGCGTGATCCGCGCGCGCTTTCCGCATCCGAAACAGGGCGAACCGGGCATCCTGATCGCCGGCCATATGGATACCGTCCACCCGGTCGGTACCATCGAGAAGCTGAAATGGCGGCGCGAGGGCAACCGGTGCTACGGCCCCGGCATCTACGACATGAAGGGCGGCAACTACCTCTCGCTGGAAGCGATCCGGCAACTGGCGCGTGCATCCTTCCCCACGCCGCTGCCGATCACCGTGCTGTTCACGCCGGACGAGGAGGTCGGCACGCCCTCGACCCGCGACATCATCGAGGCGGAAGCCGCGCGCAACAAATATGTGCTGGTGCCCGAGCCCGGCCGCGCCGACAACGGCGTCACCACCGGACGTTACGCCATCGCACGCTTCAATCTCGAGGCGACGGGCCGGCCGAGCCACGCCGGCGCGACGCTGTCGGCGGGACGCTCGGCGATCCGCGAGATGGCGCGGCAGATTCTCGCCATCGACGCGATGACGACGGAGGACTGCACCTTCTCGGTCGGCGTCGTGCATGGCGGGCAATGGGTCAACTGCGTTGCCACGACCGCCACCGGCGAAGCGCTCTCCATGGCCAAGCGGCAGGCCGATCTCGATCGCGGCGTCGAGCGGATGCTGGCGCTGTCGGGCACGGCCAACGATGTCTCCTTCAAGGTGACGCGCGGGGTGACGCGTCCGGTGTGGGAGCCGGATGCCGGCACTATGGCGTTGTATGAGAAGGCGCGCGGCATCGCCAAGTCGCTTGGCGCCGAACTGCCGCATGCGAGTTCCGGCGGCGGCTCCGACGGCAACTTCACCGGTGCGATGGGAATCCCGACGCTCGACGGCCTGGGCGTGCGCGGAGCCAATGGCCACACGTTAGAGGAGTATATCGAAGTCGAGAGTCTCGTTGAGCGCGGCCGGCTGATGGCCGGGCTGCTTGCGACGCTGGAGTGACCGGATTGGATGAGCGCGCCTGGCGCGCCGCGATATTTCGTCTGGCGGGCACGCTCCGCTGGCCCCCTTGAAGAGGGGGCGCCAAAACAGCTGGCCGCACTGCAAAAACTGTGGCCCTGATGGCACGGGAATTGCTGAAATGTTAGGCTGGTGGCAGAACAGGCTATGACCGCTGCCGCCGATTTACTCTAATCTGACGGATCCAACTTGCTCGGATATCTCCTTCGCCGAATCTTCGCCGCCGTGCCCGTGATGGGCGTCGTCGCGCTGTTCGTCTTCCTCCTGCTCCGCCTCACCCCCGGCGATCCCGCCGCGATCCTCGCCGGCGACAATGCAACGCCGGAACGGCTCGAGCGCATCCGCACCTCGCTAGGCCTCAACGAGCCTTTGATCGTGCAGTTCATCACCTGGGTGAACAAGCTGCTGCACGGCGATCTCGGGACCTCGCTGATCTCCAATCTGCCTGTCATGAAGATGATCGGCCAGCGCGTCGAGCCGTCGATCTCGATTGCGCTGTGTACCATCATCCTCGCCGTGATCGTGGCGGTTCCCCTCGGCGTGATCGCCGCGTGGAAGCACGGCACCTGGATCGATCGCTTCGTGATGGGGCTTTCCGTGCTCGGCTTCTCGGTGCCGGTGTTCGTGGTCGGCTACATCCTGATCCAGATCTTCGCGATCGAACTGCGGTGGGTGCCGGTGCAGGGCTTCCGCAGCATCTTTAACGGCTTCGGACCGTTTTTCGAGCGCATGATCCTGCCGACCTGCGCGCTCTCCTTCATCTACATCGCGCTGATCGCGCGCATGACGCGCGCGGCGATGCTCGATGTGCTCGGCGAGGACTATGTGCGCACGGCGCGCGCCAAGGGCATCAACGAGGTCGCCGTGATGATGCGGCACGCGCTGCGCAACGCCGCCGTGCCCGTCATCACCGTGATCGGCACCGGCTTTGCGCTGCTGATCTCCGGCGTCGTCGTCACCGAGAGCGTGTTCAACATTCCCGGCATCGGCCGCCTCACCGTGGATGCGGTGCTGGCGCGCGACTATCCGGTGATCCAGGCGATGATCCTGCTGACGTCGCTGATCTATGTCGTCGTCAACCTTCTCATCGACGTCGCCTACACCCTGCTCGATCCCCGGATCCGGTACTGAGGCAAGGATAAGGACAAACATGTCGGTCGATACCCTTCCCCAGTCCTCCATTCCGATCACGTCGCCGCTACGGCCGCGCTTCGGCTTCCTCACCTCGACGCCGATCATCGCCACGGCGACAGTCTTGCTCGCACTGATCATCCTGATCTCGATCCTGGCGCCGCTGATCGCGCCGCATGATCCGATCCAGCTCGCGCCGTCGCAACGGCTCAAGCCGTCGTCCGCGCAATTCCTGCTCGGCACCGATGCCTATGGTCGTGACCTGTTGTCGCGCGTCGTTTATGGCGGCCGCATCTCGCTGCTGATCGGTATCGGCTCGGCGATCCTGTCGATCGTCATCGGCCTTGCGATCGGCCTCGTCTCCGGCTTCTTCAAGCTGGTCGATGCCGTGCTGATGCGGGCCATGGACGGCCTGATGGCGATGCCGAGCATCCTGCTCGCGATCGCCGTGGTGTCGCTGTCCGGTGCCAGCCTCTGGACCGTGCTGATCGCGATCACGATCCCCGAGATTCCGCGCGTGGCGCGCCTGGTCCGCTCGGTCGTGCTGTCGGCGCGCGAGGAGCCTTACGTCGAGGCGGCGATCTCGGTCGGCTCGTCCTTGCCGAAGATCATGTGGCGGCATCTGATGCCGAACACGGTGGCGCCGCTGATCGTCCAGGGCACCTATATCTGCGCCAGCGCCATCCTCACCGAGGCGATCCTCTCCTTCCTCGGCGCCGGCATCTCGCCGGAGACGCCGACCTGGGGCAACATCATGGCCGAGGGCCGCCAGTACTTCCAGATCAAGCCGTCGCTGATCTTCTGGCCGGGCCTTCTGCTCTCGATCGCCATCCTCAGCATCAATCTGATCGGCGACGCCGCCCGCGACGCACTCGATCCGCGCATGAAGCAGCGGGAAGGCAAGTGATTTGTCTCGCCGGCCCTGCCCCTTATTCCGTCATTGCGAGCGAAGCCAAGCAATCCAGTCTGCATCCGCGGAAGGACTTCTGGATTGCTTCGTCGCTTCGCTCCTCGCCATGACGATGGAGTGACCTGATGACCAACACCGTCCTCGACATCAACAACCTCGTCGTCTCCGTCGGCAAGAAGCCGGGTGGCCCAAAGATCATCGACGGCATCTCGATCCAGGTCCGCGAGCGCGAGACGCTGTGCCTCGTCGGCGAAAGCGGCTCGGGCAAGTCGGTGACCTCGCTGACCACGATGGGCCTCTTGCCGAAGGGCACGCTGGTTCCGACCAGCGGCAGCATCAAGCTGGTCGGCGAAGAGCTGCTCACCGCGACCGACCGCCGCTTGCGCCAGCTCCGCGCCACGCAGATGGCGATGATCTTCCAGGAACCGATGACCGCGCTCAATCCGGTGGTGCCGGTCGGCCGCCAGATCGACGAGGTGCTGCGCGCGCATACCAATCTCGACGCCAGGGCCCGCAAGAAGCGCATCCTCGACATGATGGAGCAGGTCCACCTGCCCCAGGTCGAGCGCATCTTCGCCTCCTACCCGCACCGCCTTTCCGGCGGTCAGCGCCAGCGCATCATGATCGCGATGGCGCTGGTGCTGGAGCCGAAGCTCTTGATCGCGGACGAGCCGACGACCGCGCTCGACGTCACCACGCAGAAGCAAATCCTGTCCCTGATCCGCGAGCTCCAGCGCGATCACGGCACGGCCGTTCTGTTCATCACCCACGACATGGGCGTGGTCGCCGAGATCGCCGACCGCGTCGCGGTGATGCGGCAGGGCCGGCTGGTCGAAACCGGCCCGCTCGAGACCGTGCTGCGCAATCCGACCATGGAATACACCCGCAATCTGCTCTCGGCGGTGCCGAGCCTGGTGCCGCGGCCGCCGCGCGAGGAGAGCCGCGAACCGGTGGTGCTGGAGGCCAACGATCTCAGCAAGGTCTATAAAGAGCGCGCCTTCTTCGGCAAAGGCCGCGAAGTCGTCGCCGCCGACAAGGTGACGCTGACGCTGCGCAAGGGCCGCACGCTCGGCATCGTCGGCGAAAGCGGCTCCGGCAAGTCGACCGTGGCGCGCTGCATCGTCCGCCTGATCGATCCGACCTCCGGCGGCGTGCGCCTCGCCGGCCGCGAGATCGCCGGCATCTCGCGTCGCCTGCTGCAGCCGCACCGGCAAAAGATCCAGATCGTGTTCCAGGATCCCTATCGCTCGCTCAACCCGCGCGTCACCGTCGGCGAGAGTATTGCGGAGGGCCCGATCAATTACGGCGTCGCGCATGCCGATGCGATGAAACGTGCCCGCGAGCTGCTCGAGCTCGTCGGCCTGCCCGCTGACGCGGTATCGCGCTATCCGCACCAGTTCTCCGGCGGCCAGCGCCAGCGCATCGCCATCGCGCGCGCGCTCGCGCTCGATCCGGACGTGCTGGTCGCGGATGAGGCTGTCTCCGCGCTCGACGTCTCGGTGCAGGCGCAGGTGCTGGAACTCTTCGACGAGATCCAGAAGCGTCTCGGCATCGCGATCCTGTTCATCACCCACGATCTGCGTGTCGCAGCGCAGATCTGCGACGAGGTCGTGGTGATGCAGCACGGCCGCGTCGTCGAGCAGGGCCCGGCTGCCGAGGTGCTGACGCATCCGAAGGAGGCCTACACCAGGGCTCTGCTGGACGCCGCTCCGGGGCGCGACTGGGATTTTGCGAACTTCCGGCCGGTGTCGGAGGGCGTGGCGGCCACGGCGTAGCAACACTCACCGCTGTCATTCCGGGGCATCGCGAAGCGATGAGCTACGGTGCGCAATTGCGCACCTGAGAATCCATCGCGCCTCAGAGTCTGTCGTCGGATGGATTCCGGGCTCGCGCCCAAGCGGGCGCGCCCCGGAAGGACGGCGGAGCAGCATTCCCAAAACAGCTTGACCCTATGCGCGGCGCGAGTGCGTCCCACCTTGCTCTCGCCGCAGGGCCAAGGCTAACGTCGCGCCCTCTTGATTGATTGGACTGAACTGAATGACACGCATCGCCGTCGGCGGCTTCCTGCACGAGACCAACACCTTCGCTCCCACCAAGGCGACCTTCGCCGACTTCCAGCATGGCGGCGGCTGGCCGGCGATGACTGAAGGCGCCGACGTGCTGAAGGTGATGCGGCGCATCAATGTCGGCCTTGCCGGCTTCGTCGACAGCGCCGAGGCCAACGGTTGGGAACTTGTTCCGACGATCGCCTGCGGCGCGAGCCCGTCGGCGCACGTCACCAGGGACGCCTTCGAGCGCATCGTGAAGGTGATGGTCGACGGCATCAAAGCTGCCGGCCCGCTCGATGCGGTCTATCTCGACCTGCACGGCGCGATGGTGACCGAGCATCTGGACGACGGCGAAGGCGAGATACTGGCGCGCGTGCGCCGCGTCATCGGCAAGGACGTTCCGCTGGTCACGAGCCTCGATCTGCACGCCAACGTCACGCCCGAAATGATCGCGCATGCCGACGCGCTGATCGCCTACCGCACCTACCCCCATGTCGACATGGCCGAGACCGGCCGCGCCTCTGCGCGACATCTCGCGCTGCTGCTCAAGTCCAAGCAGCGCTTTGCCAAATCGTTCCGGCAATTGCCGTTCCTGATCCCGATCAGCTGGCAATGCACCAACGACCAGCCGACCAAAGGCATCTACGAGAAGCTCGCCGTGCTGGAGAGCGATGCGGTTCCGACGCTGTCTTTCGCGCCGGGCTTTCCCGCCGCCGATTTCCGCGATTGCGGCCCCAGCGTGTTCGCCTATGGCAGGACGCAAGCGGATGCCGACCGCGCCGCCGATGCGATCGTGAAGCTGATCGAAAGCCACGAGGACGATTTCGACGGCAAGATCTGGTCGCCCGACGAGGGCGTGCGCCACGCCATGGAACTTTCAAAGAGCGCGAGCAAGCCGATCATCATCGCCGACACCCAGGACAATCCCGGTGCCGGCGGCGATTCCGACACCACAGGCATGCTGCGCGCGCTGGTGCGCAACAAGGCGAGCGCCGCGACCGGGGCGATCTACGATCCGGTCTCGGCCAAGGCCGCGCATGATGCCGGCGTCGGTGCCACCGTGACGCTGTCGCTCGGCGGCAAGTCAGGCATCCCCGGCGACGAGCCCTATCGCGAGACCTTCGTGGTCGAAAAGCTGTCCGACGGCCGCTTCATCGCGCCGGGCCCTTACTATGGCGGCCGCGAGATGGAGATGGGTCCCTCGGCAGCCTTGCGCATCGGCGACGTCCGCGTCGTCGTCTCCTCGCACAAGGCGCAGCTCGCCGACCAGGCGATGTACCGCTATGTCGGCATCGAGCCGACCGAACAGAAGATTCTGGTCAACAAGAGCTCGGTGCACTTCCGCGCCGATTTCGAGCCGATCGCGGAAAAGCTGATGATCTGCGCCGCGCCCGGCGCGATGCCGGCCGACACCGCCACCCTGCCCTGGACGCGTTTGCGGCCGGGCATTCGCATCAAGCCGAACGGCCCCGTTTTCTCGCCTCCCTCAAGCTAACTGGACAGAACCCATGCCCACGATCGACCGCATCGACGGTTACGCCGACGAGCTCACCGCCATCCGCCGCGACCTGCACGCCCATCCCGAGATCGGATTCGAGGAAGTGCGCACCTCCGGCATCGTCGCCGACAAGCTGAAGAGCTGGGGCATCGAGGTGCATCGCGGTCTCGGCGGCACCGGCGTGATCGGCGTGATCAAGGGCAAGGGTTCGGGCAACAAGCGCATTGGCCTCCGCGCCGACATGGACGCGCTGCCGATGGAAGAGAACACCAATCTGAAGTGGAGCTCGAAAATCCCCGGCCGCTTCCACGGCTGCGGTCATGACGGCCACACCACCATGCTGCTCGGCACCGCGCGCTACCTCGCCGAGACCAAAAACTTCGACGGCACCGTCCACCTGATCTTCCAGCCGGCCGAGGAAGGCCTCGGCGGCGCCCGCGCGATGATCAAGGACGGGCTGTTCGAAAAATTCCCCTGCGACGAGCTGTACGGCCTGCACAACGCGCCCGACCTCAACCACGGCGAGATCGCGATCCTGCCGGGCCCGGCGATGGCCAGCGCCGACTTCTTCGACCTGCGCATCACCGGCTATGGCGCGCATGGCGCGATGCCCGAGCGCTCCAAGGACGCGGTGGTCATCGCGACCACGCTGGCGCAGGCGATCCAGACCATCGTCAGCCGCAATGTCGAGCCGCTGCAGGCCGCGGTGGTGTCGATCACCCAGATCCACGCGGGCTCCGCCTACAACGTCATTCCCGGCGACGCGCATCTTTGCGGCACCATCCGCACCTTTTCGAAGGAAGTTCGCACCCTGGTCAGCGAACGCATCCGCACCATCTGCGCAGGCATCGCAAGCGCCTACCAGTGTGTGATCGACGTCGACATCCGCGACACCTTCGGCGTTCTGGTCAACCAGGTCGAGCAGTCCAAGGTGGTCGAGGACGTCGCGCGCACCATCGTCGATCCCGCCAACGTGATCACCCGCGCCCAGCCCAAGATGGGCAGCGAGGATTTCGCCGACATGCTGGAGACCATTCCCGGCGCCTATTTCTGGGTCGGCCATGATGGCAACGTGCCCGTGCACAATCCCGGCTTTGTGCTCGACGACAAGATCCTGCCGATCGGCGCCAGCATGTTCGCCCGCATCATCGAAACGCGCATGCCGGTGGGCTAGCGATGCATAAGAAGAGCGTCGAAGATGCCGTCACCTCGCTGCACGATCTGTCCGCGGTCGATCTGATCGCAGGCTATCGCGCCAAGCAATTCTCGCCGAGCGAGGTGCTGGAGGATTTGCTCACGCATGTCGCTGCGTGGGAGCCGCATCTGAAGGCGCTCTATGCGTTCGATCCCGACGGCGCACGCGAGGCCGCCAAGGCCTCGACCGCGCGCTGGACCGGCGGCGAGCCGTCCGGCGCGCTCGACGGCGTGCCGGTCACGGTGAAGGACAACATCGCGACCAAGGGCGTGCCGGTGCCGCTGGGCGCTGCCAGCGTCAAGCTCGTGCCGGCCGAGAAGGATGCCCCGCCCGCCGCGCGCCTGCGCGAGGCCGGCGCGGTCATCTTCGCCAAGACCACCATGCCCGATTACGGCATGCTGTCGTCCGGACTCTCCAGTTTCCACGCACTCGCGCGCAATCCTTGGGATCTCTCGAAGAATCCCGGCGGCTCCAGCGCGGGCGCAGGCGCTGCGGCCGCGGCCGGCTACGGTCCGCTGCATCTCGGCACCGATATCGGCGGCTCGGTCCGCCTGCCCGCGGGCTGGTGCGGCCTCGTCGGGTTGAAGCCGAGCTTCGGCCGCGTGCCGATCGACCCCACCTATGTCGGCCGCGTCGCCGGTCCGATGACCCGCACAGTCGACGATTGCGCGCTGATGATGAGCGTGATCGCAAAGCCCGACCGGCGCGACGGCATGAGCCTGCCCGCCGAGCCGCTGAACTGGAAGGGAGCAGAGAAGTCTCCGCGCAAACTCCGCATCGGGTTGATGCTCGATCCCGGCTGCGGCCTGGCGCTGCAGAAACCAGTGCGCGAGGTCGCGGTGAAGGCGGCGAAAGCGTTCGAATCCGCGGGCAGCGTCGTGACCGAGGTCGACGGCATCCTCACCCGCGAGATGCTCGACGGCCTCGACAACTTTTGGCGCGCGCGGATGTGGGATGATCTGGCCAGGTTGACGCCGGCCGAGCAGGCGAAGGTGCTGCCTTATATCTTCAAATGGGGCGCATCCGGCGCAAAGCTGTCGGGCGTGGATGTCATCCGCGGCTTCAACCAGACCATGGCGATCCGCGCGGCGGCGTCGAAGCTTTTCTGCGAGCTCGATTACGTGATCTCCCCGACCGCACCGAACGTGAACTATCCGGCGGACTGGGCCTCGCCGACCAACGACCCCATGAAACCGTTCGAGCACATCGCCTATACCGTGCCATGGAATATGTCGGAGAACCCTGCCATCTCGATCAACGGCGGCTTCGACGCCAAGGGTTTTCCCATCGGCGTGCAGATCGTCGGCCGCCGCTTCGACGACATCGGCGTGCTCGGCATGGCCAAGGCTTTTGAGGGCCTACGCGGGCCGCAACGACCCTGGCCGAAGCCGCCGGCTAACTAATCGCACCGTCGTCATTCCGGGTTGCGCCCTCTTGGCGCAAGCCCGGAATCCATTCATCAGCACTACTGATGCCGAGAGATGGATTCCGGGCTCGCGCTTCGCGCGCCCCGGAATGACGTGGTAGAGAGACCGAGAAAGAAACAAGGAAGGAAACCGCCATGGCGTATGAGACGATCAAATACGAGGTCGCCGAGCAGATTCTCACCATCACGCTGAATCGGCCCGACAAGCTCAACGCCTTCAACGCGCAGATGCAAGGAGAGCTGATCGACGCGTTCGACGCCGCCGACAAGGACGACAACGTCCGCGCCATTATCGTCACCGGCGCCGGCCGCGGTTTTTGCGCCGGCGCGGATCTGTCGTCCGGCGCCGACACGTTCGACCGCGACGCGCGGCGCGGCCCCGTCAAACGTTTCGCCGACGGCAAGGTGGACTACAGCGATCCGCAGGTGCGCGACGGCGGCGGCCAGGTGACCTTGCGCATCTTCAAGTGCCTCAAGCCCGTCATCGCCGCAGTGAACGGTCCTGCGGTCGGCATCGGCGTCACCATGCAGCTCGCGATGGACATCCGCATCGCTTCGGATGCCGCGCGGTTCGGCTTCGTGTTCTCCCAGCGCGGCATCGTGCCGGAGGCGGCCTCGAGCTGGTTCCTGCCGCGTATCGTCGGCATCTCGCAGGCGCTGGAATGGTGCTATTCGGGCCGCGTCTTCCCGGCGCAGGAGGCACTGGCGGGTCGTCTCGTCAGCAAGGTCGTCGCCCCTGACGATCTCCTGCCGACCGCCCGCGCGCTCGCCAAGGAATTCGCGGCGAAGACCGCACCGGTGTCGGTCGCGCTGATCCGCCAGATGATGTGGCGCATGATGGGCGCCGACGATCCCATGGAAGCCCACAAGGTCGACAGCCGCGGCATCTACGCCCGCGGCCGCTCCGACGACGTCAAGGAAGGTGTGGTGTCGTTCCTGGAAAAGCGCCCCGCGCAGTTCAAGAACAAGGTGTCCAGCGATATGCCGGACTATTTCCCGTGGTGGACGGAACGGGAGTACAAGTAACGCTCTCGTAGGGTGGGCAAAGCGAAGCGTGCCCACGCACTTTTCGCCATCGAGAGAGATGGTGGGCACGGCGCAAGAGCGCCTTTGCCCACCCTACGGCACTTTCACTCCATCACCAGCGCCACGCGCCCGATCGCCTTGCGGTCGAGCAGCAGCCGCATCGCCTTTGCAAACTCCTCCAGCGGCAACCGATGCGAGACGTTGGGGCGCAGCTTGCCCTCCTCCGCCCATTGCAGCAGCGCCTTCAGGCGCGCCTCTCCCAGCGCAGGGTTCTTTCGTACCGCCTCGCCAGCGCGCACGCCGAGCACGCTGGCGCCCTTGATCAGCAGGAGGTTGGTCTTGGCCGAGCCGATGCCGCCGGTGAAGCCGATCACCAGCAGCCGCGCGCCCCAGGCGATGCAGCGCATCGAGTCTTCAAAAACCTGACCGCCGACGGGATCGAACACGACGTCCGCGCCGCGACCGTCGGTGATGCGTTTAACGGCGTCGCGAAACGGCTCGCGGTCATAGCGGACGAGATGATCGGCGCCGCGGGCCTTGGCGATGGCGAGCTTCTCGTCGCTGGACGCCGTCGCGATCACGGTCGCGCCCAGCATCTTGCCGATCTCGACGGCCGCCAGTCCCGTGCCGCCGCCGGCGCCATGCACCAGCAGCACCTCTCCCGGCTCGATCCGCCCGCGATCGATCAGCGCATGATAGGCCGTGCCATGGCCGGCAAGATAAGTCGCAGCCTCGGCGTAGTCGAACGTCGACGGCTTAAGGGTGAGCTGCGACGGCGCGACGATGGCTTCGTCGGTGAATGCGCCGTGCCGCATCTTCACGATGACCTTGTCGCCAACAGAAACGCCCTTCGCCTCCGCACCCAATTCGGTCACGTCACCGGCAGCTTCCATGCCGGGCGTGAACGGCAGCTCCGGCTTGAGCTGATATTGGCCGGCGGCCATCAGCACATCAGGAAAATTCAGCCCGGCCGCGCGAATCGCGACCCGCACCTCGCCCGGCTTTAGGGCGCGCGACGGAAACTCTTCCAGCCGCAAGGTTTCGGGCTCGCCGAGCGAGTGGCAGACGACGGCGCGCACCATCAGGCCGCACTCGCCTTGCTGCGCTTGAGCGCCTCGCGGATCAGCGGCAGCCGGTCATTGCCGAAATACATGTCGGTCTTGTTGACGAAAATCGTCGGCGAGCCGAAGCCGCCGCGCGCGACGACCTCTTCCGTATTCGCCTTGAGCTGATCCTTGATCGCTTGCTCGGCGATGCCGGCGAAGAATTTCGGCTCGTCGATGCCGACCTTCCTGCAGATCTCGGCGAGCACGGAGTCCTGCGAGATATCCTTGTCCTCGCCCCAATAGGCATCGAACACGGCGGTCGCGAACGGCACCATGTCCGCGGCCAGCCAGATGCAGCCGCGCATCGCCTTGACGCTGTTCACCGGAAACACCGTCGGGGGCATCTTGATCGCAAGGCCAGCCGACCGCGACCAGTCCTGAAGATCCTTCTTCATGTAGCGCGCCTTCAGCGGCACCGGCGTCTCGCGCTGCGCGTAGACGCTCGGATTGACCGTGTTGAAGATGCCGCCGACCAGGATCGGCCGCCAGACGATCTCGACGCCCAGCTCCTTGGCGAGCGGCCGGATGTTGTGGAAGGCGAGATAGGTCCAGGGGCTGGAGCAGTCGAAGAAGAATTCGATCATGGCGTTTCCTTTGCTCTCGTCATTTCGGGGCGCGCCCTCTTGGGCGCGAGCCCGGAAACCATTCGCTCCTGGCTCTGCGGCCCGATGGATTCTCGGGTGCGCAATTGCGCACCATAGCTCGCGACTTCGTCGCGCCCCGGAATGACGGCGTGGCCGTCACTTCCTTCCCAACACTTCCTTAGCCCTTTGGCCGAACATGATCTTGCGTGATTCCTCGTCGAACGGCTCTTTCACGAATTTTCCGATCGCAAGCCCCGCCTGCACCTGCGGCCTGGCGCGGACCTCGGCATACCAGCGTTTGACGTTCGGATAGTGGTCGAGCGTAAAGCCCTGCGCCTTGTGGGTCATGGTCCAGGGGAAGCAGGCGATGTCGGCAATGGAATAGTCGCCGGCGACATATGCGCCGGTCTTCTCCAGCTGCCGATCGAGCACGCCGTAGAGCCGGGCCGCCTCGTCGCGGTAGCGCTCGATCGCATAGGGGATCTTCTCCGCCGCATAGAGCGCAAAATGCCCGTGCTGGCCGAGCATCGGCCCGAGGCCGGCCATCTGCCACATCACCCATTGAATTGTGGCGGAACGCCCGCGCAAGTCGGCGGCCAGGAAGCGGCCGGTCTTTTCCGCGAGATAAATCAGAATTGCGCCGGTCTCGAACACCGGGAACGGGCTGCCACCGTCGGCGGGTGCGTGATCGACGATCGCGGGGATGCGGTTGTTCGGGGAGATCGCCAGAAACTCGGGACTGAACTGCTCGCCGGCGCGGATGTCGACGGGCTTCACCGTATAGGGAAGTCCGAGCTCTTCCAGCATGATCGAGATTTTCCAGCCGTTCGGCGTCGGCGCGTAATGGAGATCGATCATGACCTTTCCCTCGGCATCCTTTGGCCTTCCCTGTCGATGCCGCCAGCTAAAATAACGACTTTTGTTGTTCTGTACCTCGACGTTAGGACATGGCAGGAAGGGGCGCAACACAACCTGCCGGGAGGGCCGCCATGCTGTTTCCAACCACGATCGCCGGCTCCCTGCCGAAGCCGGAATGGCTTGCCGAACCCAATATGCTCTGGGCGCCCTGGAAGTCACAGGGCGAGGAGTTGCTCCGCGCCAAGCGCGACGCGACATTGATCTGGCTGAAGATCCAGGAGGACGCCGGAATCGACATCCTCACCGAGGGCGAGCAGGCCCGCCAGCATTTCGTGCACGGTTTTCTGGAGAAGATCGACGGCATCGATTTCGCGCACAAGGTCGAGATGGGCATCCGCAAGGACCGCTACAAGGCGATGGTGCCGCAGGTGGTCGCCCCGCTCCGGCTCAAGGGCCGCGTCCATGCCTTCGAGGCGCGCGCGGCGCGCACGCACACGAAGAGGAAGCTGAAGTTCACCCTGCCCGGCCCGATGACCATCATCGACACCATTGCCGACCGCTACTATGGCGATCGCGTCAAGATGGCGTTTGCCTTTGCCGAGTTGCTCAACGAGGAGGCCCGGGCGCTGCAGGCCGACGGCGTCGATCTCGTGCAGTTCGACGAGCCCGCCTTCAATGTCTACATGGACGAGGTCAACGATTGGGGCATCAAGGCGCTGGAGCGCGCTGCGCAGGGCCTCACCTGCGCCACCGCCGTGCACATCTGCTACGGCTACGGCATCAAGGCCAACACCGACTGGAAGGAAACGTTAGGCAGCCAATGGCGGCAGTATGAGCAGATCTTTCCGGCGATCGACGCCAGCCCGATCCAGCAGGTCGCGATCGAATGCCGCAATTCGAAAGTGCCGCTCGATCTGCTGGCGCTGCTCAAGAACAAGATCGTGCAGGCCGGCGTGATCGACGTTGCGAGCGACACGGTGGAGACTGCGGAGGATGTCGTGAAGGTGATCGACGCGGTGTCGAAATTCGTGCCCAAGAGCAACATCATCGCCACCACCAATTGCGGCATGGCCCCGATGCGGCGCGAGATCGCCGAAGCCAAGCTGATGGCGCTCGGCGCCGGTGCCGCGCTGGCGCGCGAGAAGCTCGGGTGACGGCTGGGATCCGCAGGCCGCCCTGCTAGTCCAGCGCGGTCGGATGCAGCGCCGGTTGATATCCAGCGTTCAGCGCACGCAGCGTGGACGGGGGCGTCAGCAGCATTGGGCTCTCCAGCTCGCGCTCGGCGGGGGCATAGCCGGCTGGCGACCATAACAGCGCCCTTCCCTGCACCACCAGAAAGCTCTCCTCGCCCCGTTGAACCATCGCGCCGTCGGGCAATTCTGCGAGCGGCACCGGCACTGCGTGCAGGCGCTTGCGGCCATGATCCAGACGCTCGAGGTGGAGCTGGGCGTCCATCGCCTTCGCACTCACCTTGCTCACGCCATTACCCCTCTCCCACGCCGCGCGAAAGCGGTTGGCATCCTCGCGCCGGCAGAAGAAGCAGGGCCGGTGACCTGCGGCAAAGGCGGTGGCCTCGTCGAGAAAGAACAGCTCGGTCCAGCTCCGCCGCGCCATCACCGGCCGGCGCCAGCCGCGGAATTCGCACAGGCATGTGATCCAGGCCGGCGACGACCAGCGCTTCTTCAGGAGCGTCTTCGTCGCGGGATCGTGGATGATGCCGCGATTGCCGGTGAACGTGCCGCGATGCGGGGTGGCGATGATGTCGCCGAGCGGTGTGACGCGGTTTTGGAGCGGGCGAGTGGCGAATGGGGAATTGCGAATTGGGGATTCACTACTCGCCATTCGCCCCCCGCCATTCCCACTTGGTCACGCCGCGCCGTCGCGGAGCGGCGGGTGGTAGGACAGCGCGGTGTCCCAGGGGAAGAAGATCCAGGTATCCTGCGAGACTTCCGTGATGAAAGTGTCGACCAGCGGGCGGCCCTTCGGCTTGGCGTAGACGGTGGCGAAATGCGCGTCGGGCAGCATCTCGCGCACCAGCTTGCCGGTCTTGCCGGTGTCGACGAGATCGTCGACGATCAACAGCCCCTTGCCAGTGCCACCACCAAGCTTCATGGCCTGTTCCGAAATACCCTTGAGAACCTGGAGGTCCCCCTGCTTGTCGTGGTCGTAGCTGGCGACGCAGACCGTATCGATGATGCGCACGCCGAGCTCGCGCGCCACGATCGCGGCCGGCACCAGGCCGCCGCGGGTGATCGCGATCACGGCGTGGAACGGGCCGACCTCGTTGAGCCGCCAGGTCAGCGCCCGACAGTCGCGGTGGAACTGGTCCCACGAGACCGGGAAGGCCCTGCCCGCCCGCTCCTGCGCACTCAGTTCCGGTGCTTCACCTGCCATTGTCGTCTCCTGCTTCGCCTGCCGGCAAATTCCCTGCTAACGAGTGATGTTCAATCCTGCCAGCATTTCCTTCACCGCGCTCATGGCTGCCGCGAGCTTGTCAGCATCGCGCGAGCGCACCACGAGGTTCGTATTCGGCTTCTGCTCTTCGTCCATGAAGGGGTAGCTGCCGATGATGGTGTCGGGATGGGCGGCGGCGATCGCGCGCAAGGGGCTGCCGATGTCGCCTTCCCGCGCATTGGCGCGGACCGATTCGGAGAGCATGCGCACGCCCGATTTCAGCTTGGGCGAGACGATGTCCATCATCGCCTGCATGATCGAGGGCACGCCGGCCATCACGATGACATTGCCGATCTTGAAGCCGGGCGCGAGGATGGTCGCGCTCTGGATCAGCTCGGCACCGTCGGGGATGCGGGCCATGCGCAACCGGGCCTCGTTGAGATCCTGCTCGCTCCAGCGCTCCTTGAAACGGGCGACCACCTCCGGATGGTGGTCGATGCCGACTCCGAACGCCTTGGCGACGCTGTCGGCGGTGATGTCGTCATGGGTCGGCCCGATGCCACCGGTGGTGAAGACGTAGGTGTAGCGATGCCGCAGTGCATCCAAGGCAGCGATGATATCGGGCTCGTCATCGGAGACGACCCGGACCTCCTTCAGGTCGATGCCGATATTGGTCAGGTATTCGGCGATGAAGCCGATATTCTTGTCCTTGGTCCGGCCGGACAGGATTTCGTCCCCAATGACCAGAATGCCCGCCGTGACGATCTCGCTCATAACTTAAGTCCCTCACCTGTGGCGCCGACTTTGCCGAGGTAACGCGTTGAAGTCACGCGGTTTTGCTGTCGAAATAAGCAGTCCTCAGCCATTTTTTCAGGCAAGCCGCCGGCCATCCCCGACAAATGCTGCCAGTCCATGCTTATCGCGCTGGCCCGGCCCTTGCTACCACATGAAAGTCATGCACTCTTGCCGCATGGTCAGGACGTTGCGGCTTCACCAGGGCCTGGCGACCTGTCCATTGGCGCAACGCCTTGCGGAGAACAGTCGGCATCTATGGCAGTCGCGTTTGATGAAATGAATATTCCGGGCGGGGACCTTCGCCCCGCCTACCAGGAGCTGGCGCGCTGGCTCAAGGAGACGCCTCCCGAGGCGCTTGAATATCGCCGCCAGGAGGCCGAGCTGCTGTTCCGCCGCATCGGCATCACCTTCGCGGTCTATGGAGAGGCCGAATCCACCGAGCGCCTGATCCCCTTCGACGTGATCCCGCGGATCATGTCGGGCAAGGAATGGGCACTGCTGGAGAAGGGCCTGAAGCAGCGCGTGCGCGCGCTCAACATGTTCCTGCGCGACATCTATCATGGCCGCGACATCCTGCGCGCCGAGATCGTGCCCGACGATCTGATCTTCCAGAACCCGGTGTTCCGGCCCGAGATGAACGGCCAGCAGGTGCCGCACGACGTCTATGTGCACATCGCCGGCATCGACATCGTCCGGGTCGATGCCAACGACTTCATCGTGCTGGAGGACAATGCGCGCACGCCGTCCGGCGTGTCCTACATGCTGGAAAACCGCGAGATCATGATGCGGTTGTTTCCGGATCTGTTCGCCCGCCACAAGGTGGCGCCGGTCGAGCGCTATCCGGACGAGCTGCTCTCGGCGCTCCGCTCCGTCGCGCCGCTCAGCGCCTCGGGCGAGCCGACGGTCGCCCTGCTCACCCCCGGCGTCTACAACTCGGCCTATTACGAGCACTCCTTCCTCGCCGACAAGCTCGGCATCGAGCTGGTCGAGGGCCGCGATCTCATCGTCAAGAACAACGAAGTGTTCATGCGGACGACCGAGGGCGTGAAGCGGGTCGACGTGATCTATCGCCGCGTCGACGACGACTTCCTCGATCCCCTCACCTTCCGTCCCGATTCCGCGCTCGGCGTGCCCGGGCTGATGTCGGCCTATGCGGCCGGCAACATCACGCTCGCCAACGCCGTCGGCACCGGGATTGCCGACGACAAGGCGATCTACTCCTACATGCCGGACATCGTGAAATTCTATCTCGGCGAGGAGCCGATCCTGAAGAACGTGCCGACCTGGCGCTGCCGCGAGCCGAAGGACCTCGCCTATGTGCTGGATCATTTGAGCGAGCTCGTCGTCAAGGAGGTGCACGGCTCCGGCGGCTACGGCATGCTGATCGGGCCCGCCGCGACGAAGGCGACGATCGAAGCGTTCCGCGAGAAGCTCAAGCGCGAGCCCGAAGGTTTCATCGCGCAGCCGACGCTGGCGCTCTCGACCTGCCCGACTTGCACCGCAAGCGGCCTCGCCCCGCGCCACGTCGATTTGCGCCCCTTCGTGCTCACCGGCAGCAAGAGCACGACCATCGTGCCGGGCGGCCTGACACGCGTCGCGCTGAAGGAAGGCTCCCTGGTGGTGAATTCGAGCCAGGGCGGCGGCACCAAAGACACCTGGATCCTGGACGAGTAGTCAGATGCTGTCGCGTACCGCCGAAAACCTCTACTGGCTCGCCCGCTACGTCGAACGGGCCGAGTATCTCGCGCGCACCATCGATGCGACGCTGCGCGTCACCGCGCTTCCCGCCGCCTATATCGGCAAGACCAATGAATGGGACTCGGCGCTGCTCACCGCCGGCGTCGCTGCCAGCTTCTATCAGACCTACGAGGAAGCCAACGAGCACAACGTCGTCGACTACCTCTCGTTCTCCGTGGACAACCCATCCTCGATCAGGAACTGCATCGAGGCGGCGCGGCTGAACTCGCGCTCGGTCCGCACCGCGCTGACCAGCGAGATGTGGGACACCATCAACTCGGCCTGGATCGAGCTTCAGGCGGTCTGGAGCAAGGGCACCTCGACGCGCGAGGACCTCGCAAAATTCCTGCGCTTCGTGCAGGAGACCTCGCTGCGCTTCGACGGCTCGGCGTACCGGACCATGCTGCGCAACGACGCCTACTGGTTTTCGCGGATGGGCGTGCATCTGGAGCGCGCCGACAACACCGCGCGCATTCTCGACGTGAAGTATCACGTGCTGCTGCCCGAGGAGGAGCATGTCGGCGGCCCGCTCGATTTCTATCAGTGGAGCTCGATCCTGCGCTCGGTCTCGGCGCTGACGGCCTATCACTGGGTCTATCGCGAGACGCTGAAGCCGTGGCTGATCGCGGACCTGCTCATCCTCAACGACACGCTGCCGCGCTCGCTGGCCAGCTGCTACGGCAATCTCGTGCGCAACCTCGACCAGATCGGTGTCGCCTATGGCCGCCAGGGCCCGGCCCAGCGCCACGCCCGCGGCATCCGCAACCGGCTGGAACACAGCAATATGAACGACATTTTCCAGCATGGCGTGCATGAATTCATTCAGGAATTCATCACCGACAATTCCAGGCTGGGCGAAATCATCACGAAGCAGTATTTGATCTGATGTCACCCGGCTGACGACATGGGATACCGTCATGGCCGGGCTTGTCCCGGCCATCCACGTTCTTGCTTTCGCGCGACGAGGAAGAAAGTGGATCCCCGGGACAAGCCCGGGCACGACGAGCTTCTTTGCGGCGACAGTCGGGCCTAACCACTAACGACACGGTCCACCATGCGCCTGCGAATCCTGCACACCACGACCTATCGCTACGAGCCGGCGGCCACCAGCGTGATCCAGATCCTGCGCATGACGCCCGGCAGCCATGACGGGCAGTATGTGGCGGAATGGCAGATCGACGTCTCCACCGACACCAAGCTCGACACCCACGAGGACGCCTTCGGCAACGTCACCCATGTGCTGTCCTGCGGGCCTGTCGGCGACATCAAGATCACCGCAGAAGGCCTGATCGAGACCCACGACACCGGCGGCGTGCTGCGCGGGACCGACGAGCGTTTTCCGGCCGGCATGTTCTTGCGCGCCACCGATCTCACCTCGGTCAATCCGGCGATGATGGCGGTTGCGCGCCAGTTGCGCAGCGAGGCCGAGAGCGACACGCTCGGCTTCCTGCATACGCTGATGACCGAGATCGGCGATCACATGACCTTCGACGAGGACCCGACCAACAGCGGAACCTCGGCGGCGGAGGCGTTCACGCTCAAGCGCGGGGTCTGCCAGGACTACGCGCACATCTTCATTGCCTGCGCCCGCACCGGCGGCGTACCGGCGCGCTTCGTCTCCGGCCACTTCCTGCGCTCGGACGGCACGGTGCATCAGGACGCCGGCCATGCCTGGGCTGAAGCCTACGTTCCCGATCTCGGCTGGGTCGGATTCGATCCCGCCAACAGCATCTGCGCCACCGACGCCCATGTCCGCGTCGCGATCGGCCTCGACTATCTCGGCGCAGCCCCGGTGCGTGGCACCCGCTATGGCGGCGGCGCTGAGACGCTGGCCGTGGCCGTGAAGGTCGAGCAGGCCGGCCGCGGCGGGCCGTCGCAATCGCAATCCCAACGGCAGAGCTAGGCGCAGCCGTCCGAAGCATGGGTCGTGCTACACTCGCGGGGATCGAAGCTGCCCCCCGCGAGGTACCAATGGCCACTGTAAAGCTGCTTTCGGACGATGAACTCTCCACCGAAGCGCGCGCCGTCTTCGACGATATCCGCAAGGTGCGGAAGTCGGACTTCGTCAACAATTTCTGGCGCGCGTTGGCGCATGATCCGAAGACGCTGCGCAGGACGTGGGAGAGCATCAAGGAGGTGATGGCTCCCGGCGCACTCGATCCCAAGGTCAAGGAAATGCTTTATGTCGCGGTTTCCATCGCGCATGGCTGCAGCTACTGCATCCATTCGCACACCGCCGCTGCACGGGCCAAGGGCATGACGGAGGCCGAATATGCCGAGATGCTCGCCATCGTCGGCATGGCCGCGGAGACCAACCGGCTGGTCACGGCACTCGGCGTGCCGGTTGACGAGGCGTTTCTCGTGGATGCGGCGGATTGAGTGACAGAGCTAGCTGCCGCTCCCCGGAATGACGACCTTCCCATGGGAATCGGGGGTTGGACCGGCCTCCGAAATTGGCTAGTAATTCCGCGCAAACGCGTTCGGGGACTGGAAATGACCTATTGTTGCGGAATCCTGGTTCGGGACGGTCTGGTGATGATCGCCGACACCCGCACCAATGCCGGCCTCGACAACGTCTCGACCTTCCGCAAGCTGCACATCTTCTCGAAGCCCGGCGAGCGCATCATGGCGATCGCCAGCGCCGGCAACCTCGCCATCAGCCAGTCGGTGCTGTCCACGCTGACCGAAGGCCTGGAGGACCCCAACACGGGTGAGGTCGAGACGCTGATGAACGCGCCGACCATGTTCCAGGCCGCCCAGCGCATCGGCCGGGCGATCCGCGCCGTGCACGCCACCGAAGGTCCCGCGCTGAGATCCGAGGACGTCTCGTTCGACGTCTCGTTCCTGTTCGGCGGCCAGATCAAGGGCTCGCGCATGCGCCTGTTCATGATCTACACCGCCGGCAATTTCATCGAGTGCACCACCGATACGCCGTACTTGCAGATCGGCGAGCACAAATACGGCAAGCCCGTGCTCGACCGCGCCATGCATTACGACGTCGAGCTGTACGAGGCGCTGAAGACCGGCCTGATCTCGATGGATTCGACCATGCGCTCCAATCTCGGCGTCGGCCTGCCGATCGACGTGCTGGTGGTGCGCGCCGATGCCTGCGAGGCCGATCTCAACCATCGCATCGAGGCGGGCGAGCCCTATTTCCACGATCTGCGCTCGCGCTGGTCGGCGGCGCTGCGCGCGGCGCACCAGAACATTCCGCGGCCGCCCTACAAGAACGAAAAAGAACCCAAAACCTGACAGCATGAGAAAAGGCAGGAAACAATGAGCGAAGCAAAGAAGATCGCAGTGGTGACGGGCGCCGGCACCGGTGTCGGGCGCGCCGCGTCGCTGGCATTGATGAACACCGGCTTCACCGTGGTGCTGGTCGGCCGCCGGCTCGACATGCTCGAGGAGACGGCAAAGCTCGGCCCCGCCGGCAAAAGCCTGTGCGTCACCGCCGACATGACCAAGCCTGATTCGATCGCGGCACTGTTCGACAAGGTGAAGGCGACCTACGGCCGCCTCGACGTGCTCTTCAACAATGCCGGCATGGGCGCCCCCGCCGTCAACTTCGAGGATCTCGGCCTCGAGCAGTGGCAGGCGGTGGTGAACACCAACCTCACCGGGCCGTTCCTGTGTACCCAGCACGCCTTCCGCATCATGAAGGATCAGACCCCGCGCGGCGGCCGCATCATCAACAACGGCTCGATCTCGGCGCACGCGCCGCGCCCGTTCTCGGCGGCCTACACCTCGACCAAGCACGCCATCACCGGCCTGACCAAGGCCAGCAATCTCGACGGCCGCATGTACGACATCGCCGTCGGCCAGGTCGACATCGGCAACGCCGCGACCCCGATGACCGATCGCATGGTCAACGGCCCCGGCGTGCTGCAGCCTGACGGCACCACCAAGCACGAGCCGCGCATGGATGCGAAAGCGGTCGGCGATGCCGTGGCCTACATGGCCGGCCTGCCGCTCGATGCCAACGTGCTGACCATGACGGTGATGGCGACCAAGATGCCGTTCGTGGGGCGGGGCTGAACTCAAAATTGCGAAAACAACCCCATGCACAGTAGGGATCTCTTTGATTCCTCTGTGCTTTGTCCGAGACTTTCGGGGGGCATCCAGTCCCGTGCCCCGGACGCGGCGCGGCATGCAATGACGCGCCGCTGAGCCGGGGCCCATGCCTCCGCGATCTCGTGCTTGGCCTCCTGGGTCCCGGCTCAGCGGCGCGTCACTTCGTTCCGCACCGCGTCCGGGACACGAGACATTCCCCTACTCCAAACTCTCCACCTGCCGCAGGCTCGGAAACAGCTTCATCCACAAAAGCGCCACCGCAACGGTGGCAACGCCGCCGAGCACGGCGGCCGGCATGGCGCCGAGCAGTGCGGCGGCCACTCCGCTTTCGAACTGGCCGAGCTGGTTCGAGGCGTTGATGAAGAGGAAGTTCACCGCGCCGACCCGGCCGCGCATCTCGTCGGGCGTGGACAGCTGCACCAGCGAGAAGCGGATCACGACGCTGATCGTGTCGGCAGCACCGAGCACGGCGAGCGCGAGCACCGACAGCCACATCCAGGAGGACAGCGCGAATACGATGGTGGCGAGGCCGAACACGATCACGGCCTGGAACATGCGCAGGCCCACGTGCCTCGAGATGGCGTGACGTGCCAGCACCATGGTCATCAGGAGCGCACCGACCGCCGGCGCGGCACGGAGCACGCCGAGCCCGACCGGACCGGTCTGCAGGATGTCGCGGGCATAGATCGGCAGCAGCGCGGTGACGCCGCCGAACAGCACCGCGAACAGGTCCAGCGAGATGGTGCCAAGGATCGCCGGATTGCTGCGAATGAAGCGAACGCCGGCAAAGATGTTGTCCGAGTCCATCCCCTGCTTCGCGATCGCCTGCGGACGCGGCCGGATGAAGCCGGTCAGGATCATGCCGAAGATCCAGAACAGCACCATCATGGCATAGGCAAGATGCGGGGCGACCGCATAGGCGAAGCCGCCGAGCGCCGGGCCGGTGATGGTCGCGACCTGCGCCGCCCCGCTGGAGACTGCGGTGGCGCGCTGAAGCGAGCCCTGCGGCGCGATCAGCGGCAGCAGCGCCGCCGTGGTCGGGCTCTCGAACGCGCCGGCAATGCCGAGCACGAAGGTCGCGATGAAGATCTGGACTTCGCCGACCGCGCCGAGATAGGTGATGATTGCGAGATAGAGCGCGGTCGCCGCTTCAACGAGCTGGCAGAGCTGGACCACCCGCTTGCGCTCATAGCGGTCGGCGGCGTGGCCGGCGACGAACACCAGGAGCGCGGTGGGCAGGAACTGCACGAGGCCGACCATGCCGAGGTCGAAGGCCGAGCCGGTGAGATCGTAGATCTGCCAGCCGATCGCGACCGCCGCGATCTGGCTGGAAAAGCGCGACAGGCTGCGCGAGAGCAGGAAGAACAGGAACGCGCGGTGGGCGAGGAGCGCGCGGGCGCTGACCGGCGGATGTCCGGAATTTAGCTGCTCTGGCATCGCCTTTTGGGTCACCCTCGGACCGCTCTCCCCCTCACTGTCGAAGGCCCCCGCGTGGCCGAGGTGGCCCCGCTTGTCAACAGTGGGCCGCTTCTAGCGGCTCCCGGCATTGCCTTTGCAGCGCCGGCCCGGCCATAATCATTGAGGGTTTGGGGACATCATGCTGCGTTTGCAATCGGCACTCGGCATTTTCGCATTGCTGTTGATCGCCTTCGCATTGGCGGAGAATCGGCGCGCCGTGTCGCTGCGGCAGGCGGCGATCGGCCTCGTCGCCACCTTCGTCACCGCGATCGTGCTCCTGAAGCTGCCGGTCGTCGCGCACGCCTTCGGCGCCATCAACGATGCGGTCGGCGCGATCTCCGCGGCCTCGCGCGCCGGCTCCGCCTTCGTGTTCGGCTATGTCGGCGGCGGCGCCCTGCCCTTCGACCTCAAGGTGCCTGGCGCCGATTTCATCCTGGCGTTCCAGGCGCTGCCGATCGTGCTGGTCATGAGCGTGCTGACGACGCTGCTGTTCTATTGGCGCGTGCTGCCGCCGATCGTGCGCGGCATGGCCTGGCTGCTGGAGCGGACGCTCGGCGTCGGCGGCGCGGTGGGCCTCTCGACCGCCGCCAATATCTTTCTCGGCATGGTCGAGGCGCCGCTGTTCGTGCGGCCGTATCTGAAGCAGATGACTCGCAGCGAATTGTTCCTGGTGATGACCGGCGGCATGGCGGGCATCGCCGGCACCGTGCTGGTGCTCTATGCGACGCTCCTTGCTCCTCTCATTCCCGACGCGGCCGCGCACTTCGTCATCGCCTCCGTGCTGGGCGCGCCGGCCGCGATCCTCGTCAGCCTGATCATGGTGCCTGAAACCTCCAACACGCGTACCGGCGGCACGCTCGAAGATCCGGAGATGGAAGTCTCCAGCACGATGGATGCGATCGTGAAAGGCACCAGCGCGGGGATCGAGCTGCTGATCAACATCGTCGCCATGCTGCTGGTGCTGGTGGCGCTGGTCTATCTCGTCAACGCCATGCTCGGCCTGCTGCCGAATGTTGGCGGCGCCGCGATCTCGTTGCAGCGCCTGCTCGGTCTCGTGATGGCGCCGGTGTGCTGGCTGATGGGGCTGCCATGGGATCAGGCGGTGACGGCCGGTAGCCTGATGGGCACCAAGACCGTGCTCAACGAATTGATCGCCTATGTCGACTTTGCGAAGCTGCCGGGCGATGCGCTCGACCCGCGCTCGCGACTGATCATGCTCTACGCGATGTGCGGCTTCGCTAACTTCGCCAGCCTCGGCATCATGATCGGCGGCTTGGGCGTGATGGCGCCGGAGCGGCGCGAGGAGATCAACGCGCTGGGATTGAAGTCGATCGTATCAGGAACGCTGACGACGTGCTTGATGGGGGCGGTGGTGGGGGTCATCACGTGACCCGTGGTGATGCCGTAGCCTGGTCAACTGCACAATTTCGACTTCTGCAAGATGCGGCGCACCTCGGCCAGCTTGGCACGGCAGGGCTCGACCGCCATGGCCTTCGCCTCGCTCGTTCGTCCCTGCGCCCACAGCAACACCGCCATCAAGCCCTGTGCCCCGGAGCGCACCGGCCCACCCGCCACATCTGAAGCGGCGAGCGACAGGGCGGTTCGCGCCTCCGTCTCGGCGGCACTGAGGTTGGCTTGTTCCAGGAAGAAGACCGCACGGAACACGTGGGCCCGCGCGTCTTTTGGGTAGCGGGTGACGAGATCGAACGACCGGCTGACCATCTCGTCAGCCTTCGCCGGCACTTCCGACGCGCGGATATAGTGCACGGCATCGGCCATGTAGGACGAATAATGAACGGCGGCGAAGCCGGCGCAGATCAGAGATCCGAGGGATGCTGCAAGCAACGTCATGCCGGCGCTCCGCGGCAGGCTGTCATAGGACCAGAAGGCGAGCCACGGCGTGATCGCAAGCGCGGCACCGGCCACCGCACCGCCTGCATGGGCATAATAGTTGACATTGCCCGAGGCGCCGAATGCCAGCGGCAGCAGTGCGGGAACACCGAAGAAGAGCGACGTCTTCAGTCTCGATATGGTTTGATCGGCGTCCGCTTCGGGCTCGAAGCTCGCGACGAACAGCGCGGCGATGAGCCCGGTGATGGCGCCGGACGCGCCCACGCCCACCGTGCCGGGGCCATTGCCCAGCAGAGAGCCGACCTCGCCCGCCACTGCACTGGCGACGAAGATCAGCGCAAACCAGCCACGGCCGATCAGAGACTCCAGCCTGACGCCGACGATGAACAACCCAATGCAGTTGCTGACGAGGTGCCACCCGCTGCCGTGCAGCAGCGGCGCAAGGCCAATCCTCCACCACTCTCCTCGTCCGACAACGAGATCGTAGCCCGACGCGCCCTGGGCGATCAGCGAGCGGACGTCGAGGTCACCATCCCGCGCAACGTCGATGGCCAGGCTGCGTTGCAGAGCGAAGATCAAAAGCAGACCGAAAATCAGGCCAATGGTGAGGAAAGGGATATCGGCCAGAAGCCTGTTATCGCCAAAAAGCGTCCCTTCGCTCGGCAAGGGCCGAGCGGGGTCGCGCACGATCTCCCGCACGGTCGGCGCGGCGACGGGTTGAAACGACGCTCTTGACGGCGGCGCCGTAACGCCGCGTCGGCCAAAAGTGTTGGTCGCCATGAAAGCACTCCCGCGTTTTCACATCCTTGAGTTGCCGCGAGAGGTATTTTCGATTGGTTAGCGCCCGCCCTGCAGGTCAGCTGAAACCATCCGACTGGTAATTGCCCGGTTTCCCAGATCGCGTGCTTTTTAGCGATCGTGACGGGAACGCTGACGACGTGCTTGATGGCGGTGTGGGGGCTGGAGTCGCGACGGTCCTGCAGCCCGGATGGAATGCAGCGCAATCCGGGCTACGTACCCATCACAGCAATGACGTAGGAGAGAGATCGGCCTACGCCTTCAATTCCACCGTCCTGAACTCCGCCGGCAGGATCACCTCCAGCAGTTCGACGTCATCCGAATAATCCAGGATCATGTGCTTGATCTTCGGCGGCTGGGTCCAGGCGCTGCCTTCTTTCATCAACGTCTCGCCCTGCCCGTCCATATAAGTCTTCACCCAGCCCTTGAGCACGTAGACCATCTGGAAGTCGACGTCGTGAAAATGCAGCTTTGACACCTCAGCCGGATCGCAAGGACCTTGCAGCCGGATCACGTGCGCTTGCGCGAGGCCATGGCTAGCGTCGGCGATGCCGAGGTCGCGGTATTTCGCGTAAGCGCGCAGGCCATCGGCCTTGAAGTCTTCCTCGCGGTGATGGCTGATCGCGATGCGCTGCCTGGGACGTGCGGGCTTCTTCGGTACGGCAGTGCGAGCCTTTGCCTTCACCGCCTTGCGTGCCGAGGATCGCGCCGCCGCTTTGGCGCCGCTCCGCTTCTTCACTGCGGTCTTCGTTGCGGGTCTTGATGCCTTTTGCTTGACCATTGTCTGCCTCCCTGATCTGAGCGCGCCCGCCGGACGGGTACAACCCGAGCACAGATTATCCAGTCTTGGATGAGGCGGCAATTGCCGGGCGCAAGGCTAGCGGCTCGATGACCCGATCGGTCGTAGCTTGTCCCAAGCTGTCGTGGCGAACGGCCGTCGTCTCGTATTCGTCCTCCCGCTGAATTAATCTCGAAGAGAGATTCTGGGGGATTGAAGCCATGGGCAACAGCGTAGGTCAGCGTGCATTTCAAAATGCCCGGCTTCAGAAACGGCAAAAGGCCGAAGTGCTGCCGTTGCTCGGGCATGCGCTCCAGCTACACAAGATCGGGCTTCTCGCCGAGGCCCAGGCTGCCTATCGGCAACTCCTGCAGCTCGCGCCCAACCAATTCATGGCGCTGCACATGCTCGGTGCTTTGGAGTCCGACGCCAAGAATTTTCAGCAAGCCGAAATCCTGCTGAGCCGGGCGGTCGCCGTGGATCCGCAATCTGCCGATGCTCATATGAGGCTGGGCGTCGCGCTCAACGGGCTGCGGCGTCACGACGAGGCCTGCGCGAGCTATCGAAAGGCCCTCGCCTTGCGGCCCAACCACGCCGCAACCCTCTCCAATCTCGGTAACGCGAGCGTGGCCCTCGATCTTCACGAGGAGGCGCTTCACAGCTACGACAAGGCGATCGCACTCGACGCAAGCCTTGCCGAAGCCCACAACGGCCGGGGTTGGGCGCTGTGCCGTCAACGCAATTATGACGAGGCCGTCGCAAGCTTGAACCGCGCGCTGTCGATCAAGCCCGACTATGCCGCGGCGCTGGCGAACCGTGCCACGGCTTTACGGGAACTTCAGCGATTTGACGAAGCGCTGGCAGACGGCAATCAGGCAATTGCGCTGGCACCCGACGACGCGAATGGGTGGCTCGCGCGGGCCAGTGTCCTGCTCCAGATCCAGCAAATTGCCCACGCATCCCACGACTGCCAGCAGGCGCTGGCGATCGATCCCGATTCCATTCAAGCTCACCTGGTGCTGGGTCTTTGCCTCGCCGGACTTGGCCGGGTCGACGAAGCCCTCGCCAGTTTCGACAGAGCCCTCGACATCCAGCCTGACCTGCAGAGCGCGATCTCCAACAAGATATTCACGCTCGATTTTGCGGGGGACGCCACCGTTGAACGGCATCAGCAGGCGCGTCAGGTGTGGTGGGAGCGTGTCGGCGCGAAAATCGCTTCAGGCGCGGCGGGCCCGCATGACAACAACCGCGATCCGGACCGCCGTCTGGTGCTCGGCTATGTCTCGTCGGATTTCAACGCGCATTCGGCTGCGTTGATTTTCAAGCCGGTGCTCCAACACCATGACCGGGCACAGTTCGAGGTCGTGTGCTACGCTTGTTCGTTGAAAGTGGATGCGACGACCGGTGAATTTCAGGGGATCGCCGATCGCTGGCGCGACGCCTCGCAATGGACCGAAGATCGCCTCACCGCCGAGATCCGCGCCGACGGCATCGACATCCTGATCGATCTGTCCGGCCCTACCAGAGGCAACCGCCTCGGCGTGTTTGCGCGCAAGCCTGCACCGATCCAGGTGCACGGCTGGGGTCACGGCACTGGCACCGGGCTGCCGACGATCGATTATCTGTTCTCGGACCCGGTCGCGATTCCCTTCGAGGTTCGGCATCTGTTTGCGGAGACCGTTGTCGACCTGCCGTGCTTCGTGACGCTGGCCTCGCTGCCGACCGAGATTCCGCGGGCACCTACGCCGGCGATCTCGAACGGCTTCGTCACCTTCGGCGTCTTCAACCGCATCAGCAAGATTTCGGACGAGGCGGCGCAAGTCTGGTCCAGGATTCTCGAGCGGGTGCCGGGCTCGCGACTGCTGATCAAGGATGTTGCGCTGGACGACCAGCTGGTCCGCGAAAATTTGCTGGCGCGGTTCGAGGCTTGCGGATTGCCGGCCGAACGCGTCGATCTGCTCGGCGCCACCTTGCGAAGCGAACATCTGGCATCGTTCAATCGCGTCGATATCTGCCTCGACCCGTTCCCGCAGAACGGCGGCGTCAGCACGTGGGAAGCCTTGCAGATGGGCGTGCCGGTGGTGGCGAAGCTCGGCAACAGCCTGCCCAGCCGTGCTGCCGGCTCCATCCTCACCGCTCTCGGCTTGCCGGACTGGGTCACGGACAGCCATGAGGCGTATATCGAAATCGCAACGAGCCGAGGTTCTGAGATCAGCGAGCTCGACAGGTTGCGCCGCGAGCTGCCCGACAAGATCCGGGCCGCAGCCGCCAGCAACCCCGTCTCATACGGGCGAGCGGTCGACGAGGCCTATCGCGCGATGTGGAGACGCTATTGCAGCGAGGGCGCCTGATCGCCCCTCAGGCGATCCCGGGAATAGTGCGTTCGTCCGACGAGCTGCAAGGGAGATATCGGTAGGGTTGGCAAAACGACTGGTCCGCCATAGCTCGAAGAGCGACGGCGGAAGCGTGCCTACCTTCCGCGCGCGATCATGGAGAGATGGTGGGCACGGCGCTTAAGCGCCTTGGCCCACCCTACGAGACCGATATTCGTCTCAATGCAGCCGGAACACGCCATCCACGGCGCGCAGCTCGGCCGGCTTGATCAGCTTGGAGTGCGCGACGGTGACCGAATGGAGGGGACCGTCCAGCTTTTCCTGCCAGAAGGCCAGGAAATCCTTCAGCGCCGGGAATTTCGGAAACATGTCGTAGTTCTGCCAGACGTAGGTCTGGAGCAGCGAGGGATGATCCGGCATCCGGTAGAGGATTTGTGCCGTCGTCAGCCCGTAACCTAAAAGCTGTTTCCGAAAGTCCTCGGAAACGCCCCCACTCCGCACGCCCATGCCAACCTCCTTTGCAGGAGCGCATTCAAGGGGCGGCCTGGTCGGTGTGCGCCTTACGAGCCACCCGGTACTGATGCGCTCACATGAGAGAAATGTGACGCAAACTGACAACCCATCTCAAGCCCAAAAGTTTAACAAGCTGTTGAAATTCAATGCGTTAGCAGCAGATGGATCACCGTGCTAATACGGCTCGGCCTCGGTTAACGATGGAAAAGAGATTCTGGCAGTCCGCGCTTCCGGGTGCTGATTTTTCTGCTAGAAGCCCTTGCTCCCGCAAAATTCCTGTCCTATTTCAGCCTCGCCTGTGCTAGCACTCGCGGGCACAGATTGCTAACAGACGAAAATCATCAACTCGTGCAAATGCTTAGGAGAGCTGCATGAAATTCCGTCCGCTTCACGACCGCGTCGTGGTCAAGCGCATCGACGCAGAAGAGAAGACCGCCGGCGGCATCATCATCCCCGACACTGCCAAGGAAAAGCCCTCCCAGGGCGAAGTCGTCGCCGTCGGCCCCGGTGGCCGCGACGAAGCCGGCAAGCTGATCCCGATCGACCTCAAGGTCGGCGACCGCGTGCTGTTCGGCAAGTGGTCCGGCACTGAAGTCAAGATCGACGGCGTCGATCTCTTGATCATGAAGGAAAGCGACATCATGGGCGTCCTCGACGTCCCCGCTTCCAAGAAGAAGGCGGCCTAAGAGCCCCTCTCTCCCTCCAGTCAACCTCAAGGAAAATTCCAGATGGCAGCCAAAGAAGTCAAATTCTCGGTTGAAGCGCGCGACAAGATGCTGCGCGGCGTCGACATCCTCGCCAACGCGGTAAAGGTCACGCTCGGTCCGAAGGGCCGCAACGTCGTGCTCGACAAGTCGTTCGGCGCTCCCCGCATCACCAAGGACGGCGTCACCGTCGCCAAGGAGATCGAGCTCGAGGACAAGTTCGAGAACATGGGCGCCCAGATGGTGCGCGAAGTCGCCTCCAAGTCCGCTGACGCGGCCGGCGACGGCACCACCACCGCCACCGTGCTGGCCCAGGCGATCGTGCGCGAAGGCGCCAAGTCGGTTGCCGCCGGCATGAACCCGATGGACCTCAAGCGCGGTATCGACCTCGCGGTCGAGGCCGTCGTTGCAGACCTCCAGAAGAACTCCAAGAAGGTCACCTCGAACGACGAGATCGCCCAGGTCGGCACCATCTCGGCCAACGGCGACCAGGAGATCGGCAAGTTCCTCTCCGACGCCATGAAGAAGGTCGGCAACGAGGGTGTCATCACCGTCGAGGAAGCCAAGTCGCTCGAGACCGAGCTCGACGTCGTCGAGGGCATGCAGTTCGACCGCGGCTACATCTCGCCCTACTTCGTCACCAACGCCGACAAGATGCGCGTTGAGATGGACGACGCCTACATCCTCATCAACGAGAAGAAGCTCTCCTCGCTGAACGAGCTGCTGCCGCTGCTCGAGGCCGTGGTGCAGACCGGCAAGCCGCTGGTCATCGTCGCCGAGGACGTCGAAGGCGAAGCCCTCGCGACCCTGGTCGTGAACCGCCTGCGCGGCGGCCTGAAGGTCGCGGCCGTCAAGGCTCCGGGCTTCGGCG